>JAKFFM010000017.1:0-21191 GCA_036675075.1 Bacteroidota bacterium | reverse complement strand
CAATCTTGGAAGAAGAATCTTTTCGGCCCAGTCAAACCGGCTGTAGCTGCTGAAGTATTTCGCCAGCTCAAGAAGGTCTTTATCATTTAATGAAAGCGAACGATAGTTGTCATATATGAACTTTAATGCCTTGTTCTTCGCATCATACTTGCGTTCGCTGAGCAGCAGTTCACTCAGTACGATATGGTAATTAATGAACATCCGTTTCACAAGTGCTGGTGCAATGCTTCCTTTTGAAAGGGATTTGATGTCATTACGCAAAGCAGCAGGATCCACTTTTTCACCTTTCGACCATGCCCTTATTTTAAGCACGGCGATGTTGTAATCTACCGATTGATATCCCGGAAATTTTTCACTGAGCACAGTGAATTCCTGGAGCTGCCTGTTGATGTCTTCCAGTGTTTCAGCTGATTTAAATGCTATCCTGTTGTTATGTAAATATATGAACGGCCTGGTTTCCGGGATCTCGATGGTGTCAAGAAGATTGCGAGGCAATTCTCCATTCATCGCCCGTGTGAACGCTGCTTCCTGGATGGCGAGAGCCTCTGCAGTATCCCCTTTTGTGACGCTTGTTCTGAATGCTTCTGCCAGTGCTGTTCCTGAAGCCTGCATGTAGGTTGTTCTGCCTTCGAGATCCAGTACCACTTCGGCTTTGCGGTGATGCCGGAGCAGCGGCTCGAGCTTTTCGGACAACTTTTGATCTTCAAGCCTTGATTTGATCGCACTTCTAGAAAGCAGATGAACATCGGGAAAAATGGTTGTATCCACATCCCTTAGGAACTCAACCCAGTTCTCTTCTGCCTTGATATGCTTGACAGCAGTCTGATCCTGCACATGCTCGAGGGCTTTTGCAATCACTTCTGCCCTGTTGTTCTGTAGCCGTATGTTGTTGTCTGTCGGCCCTTCAACAGATGCATACGCGGTGATGGAGATTGTCCTTATCTCATAGTCTTTCAGCTTCAGTGAATCATAAATTCTCCGGATGTATTCAGCATCGTAATTGGTCTTGTTCTTTTCAAACGGGATCACGAACCGCATTGATTTTTTTAGTCTCACAGGTTCAGCATCTCCCTTAGTCACCTTTGCTTTTGCAGTGTCAAGGAATAACGGCATGGCGAGCAACTCAAAGCGTGCAAGTGGTACATCATAGAACGAATTGTAGTTGCATACATAACCATCATGAATAAGGATCATGTTCATCTCATATTCAGAGCCCTTGTACTTTTCAGGCAGTGCGCCCATTTTAAAACCAGCCATCCCTTCCTTGTCGGTGAGTATTTTGTTTTTCACATCCCTCAGTAGCACCGGCTTCAGAAGCTCACCTTTATAGATCCTTGAATCAGCCATGACATTCTTTGTTCCGCATGGGAACTGGCTGCGTGAGATAATATCCACGGCAATACCATCCTTGTTCTCTTTGATGATCCTCGCCAGCCAGGTGTCATCTGTTATTCCCCAGTATATGATGCCATCCTGTTCATAAAAGCCCATGGTTACATCGGCAGGCATGCTGTGTACCCTGTTCATGAATTCTCCGCAGATCTTCCCATGGTCTTTGGGATCGGGGTATTTCAGATTGTATTCATTCTGCTGCGCACTGAGAAGGAAGGAAACGTGTACAAAGAAAATCAGGAGCAGTGAACGCATCGTTAAAGTTAAGAGTTCCCATATACTCTTCTATCTTCGCAAAAAAAAGAGCTATGAGAGTGATCGCTGAAATTCCACATCCATCATGTAAGATCTCTGTGTTCTACATGAACCAGAAGTACATCATTAAGATTGAACAGGGTAATGTTGAGATCGGCTATAAGATCAGTGAGCTCGATTACATCATTTCGGGGCTCGATTCCATTCTTAAGATCATTGAAAAAGACCTTCTGACAGACTCACTTCCGGTACTGGATAAGCTGAAGGAAATTCTGTCAAAAGGCCTTAAAGATTATTGATCAGAATGCGCTCAGTGACTTTTTGATGATGGCGATGCAGTCATCAAGCTCTTTTTCGGTGATCACCAGCGGAGGTGCGAATCGTATGATGTCTCCGTGTGTTGGCTTTGCGAGAAGTCCATTCTCTTTCATGACAAGGCAAACGTCCAGGGCTGTTTTTCCATTTAATGGCTTAATGACAATCGCATTAAGCAAACCTTTTCCACGAACAGTTGTCACCATGTCGCTTTTGATGTTGCTCAGTTCATAGCGAAGCTTTTCACCAAGTACAGCGGCATTTTCAGCCAGGCCTTCATCATCAACAACCTGCAATGCCGTCATGGCAACCTTGCATCCCAGTGGATTTCCACCATACGTAGAACCATGCTCACCAGGATGTATAACCATCATGATCTCATCGTCGGCCAATACTGCAGACACCGGATAGGTGCCACCTGACAAGGCTTTTCCAAGGATCAGGATATCTGCCCTGACATCTTCATAATCACATGCAAGACGCTTACCTGTGCGTGCAATACCTGTCTGGATCTCATCCGCGATAAACAACACATTGTGTTCTTTGCATAACCTTGAACATTCAGCAAGGTATCCTTCATCAGGAACGATCACGCCTGCTTCACCCTGGATAGGTTCAACAAGGAATCCTGCAACATTCTTCTGCTGCAATGCAAGCTTCAAGGCTTCTGTGTCATTATATGGTATAGAAACAAACCCTGGTGTATAAGGTCCAAAATGTCTTCTTGCTGATGGATCACTGCTGAATGAAATGATCGAGGTCGTTCTTCCATGAAAATTACTTTCGCATACAATGATGACAGCCTGCTCATCCTGGACACCTTTCACTTCATAAGCCCATTTACGGCAGATCTTGATAGCTGTCTCAACTGCTTCAGCTCCGGTGTTCATAGGAAGCACCTTGTCATATCCAAAGTAGTTTGCCATGAACTGTTCGTATTCACCAAGCACATCATTATAAAATGCGCGGGATGTGAGTGTGAGGCGTTGAGCCTGCTCCACCAGCGTTTCAATGATCCTCGGATGGCAATGACCCTGGTTCACCGCTGAATAGGCTGCTAGAAAGTCATAATATTTTTTTCCGTCAGTATCCCACACAATCGTGCCCTTTCCTGCACTTAATACCACAGGGATTGGATGATAGTTGTGAGCTCCGTACTTTTCTTCCAGCTCGATTGCTTCTTGTGAACGTGTCTTGGTTTCCATAGTTGCCTCCATCGGATTTTTTCAATTACTATACCATAAAGGTAATAATTGGACTGTCATTGAAGAAGCAATTTCAATCTCAGTATAAACTGACGCATTCTGATTTTTTAATTCATTTTGTTGTACATGCAACATGTTTTATATCTTTGCGTCATGTCTGATGATGTTTACATACCTGGTCCTTGTCTTAACTTTAAGGTTGCTGTAATGGCCAGGCTGCTGAATGAACGCTATACTGCTGCATATGAAGGCCTTGGATTAACCAATGAACAGGTCCGCATGATCCTGAATCTGAAACAGGCAGGAGAAGTAAACCAGCAAACACTTGCAGACAGACTTGAACTCGAGCGATCATCATTCAGCCGCGCCATCAAAGGGATGATCAGGAAAAACCTGGTAACATCTTCCCGCTCCAGGACCGATAAAAGAAGCATCCTCGTAAGACTTACTGCGAAAGGAGAAAAGAAAGCTGCCGAGATTTTTCCGGTATGGAAGGCGATCCATGAAGAATCCATGGCTCTCTTCGGACAAGCTACGGTAAATGAAATCAACCGGATGATCCGGATATTGAAAACAACAGACCATTAACCATTAAATTTTATTCGTTGTATGAACAACATTTATTCAACCCTTGTCAGATCA
Organism: Bacteroidota bacterium; assembly: GCA_036675075.1. Classification (GTDB taxonomy): domain Bacteria; phylum Bacteroidota; class Bacteroidia; order JAKFFM01; family JAKFFM01; genus JAKFFM01. Next base: position 17,382 of record JAKFFM010000017.1, on the reverse strand, counting down.
TTGCCTGGTTCGTATGCCTTGCTGTTTATTGTTACTGCAATGCTTACGGTATGGCTTCTTTACCGAAGCATGAAGGATCCTTCCGCAGCTAAAAAAATGCTGTATATACTTGGTGTCTGGATCCTGTTCACATCTGTCCTTGCCATTGAAGGTGTTTATAGCGATTTCAATTCATTTCCTCCACGCCTGTTTATTCTGGGTGTAATTCCCGCAATACTGGCCGTGCTCTTCCTGGTCTTTTTCAGCAGCCGGTTTATTTCCCAGATTTCCATTGCATCGCTTACCTGGATACATGTTGTAAGGATCCCTGTGGAGATCGGCCTCTACCTTCTGTTTACCTCCTATGTTGTACCAGAGGCAATGACATTTGAAGGCCGGAATCTGGATATACTTTCAGGGATCACAGCTCCTTTCATCGCAGTGCTGATTGCCCGAAACAAGATCTCAAGGAAAGGCCTGATCATCTGGAATTTCATTTGTCTCGGCTTGCTTATAAACATCGTAGCACATGCAATCATGGCAGCTCCATTTGAAGGAATGCAAAAGATTGCCTTTGATCAGCCGAACATTGCGGTCTTTTTTTTCCCTTACTCCTTATTGCCTACACTCATTGTGCCTGTAGTGTTCTTCGCACACCTGGCTGCACTGAAAAAGCTGCTTGCAAAGCAGGAACTATCTTAAAGAATCAAACTACTTTTTCTGATCCTGGCCTGATTTGATCAGCTCCCTGAGTGCAGACAGTTCTTTCTTTATTTCTGAAAGATCACTTTTGTGCATCCTGTCAGGATCAGAAACTGCATCCTTTCCAATAAAGTACGTCGCGAGAGTGGCTGTGATGTAACCAAGAACGGCAAATCCATAAAGGGCCAGGAAAAAACAAAGGATCCGTCCTTCTGCAGACCGCGGCCAGTAATCACTGCCAAGTGTGATCACAACCATGCCTGTGAACCATAATGCTTCCCAATAGTCATTCAGACCTTCAGTCTCATCCCGTTCAAAGGCATACATGCCAGCACCTCCTGCAATGACTACGATCAGCGATAAAAGCAGCATATACCCTACTCCTCTTTTGCTTATAGTTGCTGCAAGGCCTTTGATGCTCCTGTTGACCGAACCGATCACTTTTACAAGCCTGATCCCTCTGAGCACACGAATGAACCTTACCACCCTCAGCATTCTGAACGCAGGAACCACCAGCGAGATCATCGTGAGAATATTACGTTTTAAAAAGATCTTTTTTACCGGGGCTACAAGAAATGCAATGAGAAAATCCAGAATAAAGATCACCCAGATCCCGATGCTGATGATCTCCAGTGTGGAGCTGAGACCAGAGGTTAGTTCAATGACCAGCAGGATAAACCACAAGAAGCCAAGGACGATCATCGGAACGTCAAGCAGCTTCTCAAGCCTCACCAGAAGCTTCCATCGCTCGAACCGGATCCTCCCTTGCTCTTCCATCAGCATAGCTTCAGCAAGGACTATTCCGTCTCTCCATTATATGCAGTAAAAGCCTGCGATGGATTCAGATAAACATAAGTGCAGGAAGACGGATCAGATGTCTTCCTGCACAACGCTACAAATGAAGATCTCCAAACTTTTCAGGCTGATAAACGATCTTGACCACCTCATACCTGATGGCATTTGAAGGACCGTTGCATTCGATCACTTCCTTCTCCTTGCTTCCTAACAGAGCAATACCCACCGGAGCGATCACTGAGATCTTCTTTTCTGTCATGGACGCATCCTGTGGATATACAAGCGTAACAATCATCTCTTCATTGTTCTTTAAATTCCTGATCAGCACCTGTGAGTTCATGGTGACGACATCAGGAGCTACTTTTGACGAAGGTGTCAGCTTGTATTTCTTTAATTCATGCCAGAGCATTCGTACATATCCTTCCTTACCTGGCTCAATTTTAATGGATTGTACAAGGTCTAAAAGTCTTTTATAATCTGTTTCTGTTACAACTCCTTTTACTTTCATGCTTCTATTTTTTTAATGTTGACCAATTCTGATGTTCTGTTCATTCTCTTTAAAGTAAATTTCGTGGAAGCTCATTGCCTTTCCTGACTGAGCCCTGCGAAACACTTTTTCCGGTTTGATATCAGCTAATGATTTGAATCCACAGGCTTCCATCACTTCGATCGTTGACTTGATCATGTTCCTGTGAAAATTGAATACCCTTACTTTCTTGTCATTCGGATCAAGCCCTTTAACGAGGTATTTATCCTGCGTCGCAATTCCCACCGGACACTTTCCTGAATCACACTGCAATGCCTGGATACACCCAAGCGCGAACATCATGCCTCTTGCACTGTAGCAAAGGTCAGCTCCAAGCGCGATCGCTTTGATGATATCAACACCTGTGATGATCTTGCCTGCCGCGATCACCTTCACTTCTTTTCTTATCTCATATTCATTCAACTCCTTATTTACAAATGCCAGTGCATCATATAAAGGCATTCCAAGACTGTCGGTGAATTCAAGCGGAGCAGCTCCTGTACCTCCTTCAGCACCATCAATGGCAATAAAGTCAGGATAGATCTTCGTTACAAGCATCGCCCGGCACAGCTCACTGAACTCTTCTTTTTCACCGATGCATAGCTTGATGCCAATGGGCTTTCCACCTGATGCAATTCTCAACTGCTGTATGAATGACAGGAGTTCAAATACATCACCAAATGCAGAATGCGCTGGAGGTGATGCAACAGTTGTATAAGGTTCTACCTTCCTGATCGCTGCAATTTCGGGCGTGTTCTTTTGTGCAGGCAGAATTCCGCCGTGCCCTGGCTTCGCTCCCTGTGACAGCTTCAGCTCGATCATTTTTATATGCGGATGACGTGCCTGCTCTCTGAACAGGTCAGGATCGAAATTTCCATGCTTGTCCCTGCAGCCGAAATAGCCTGTTCCGATCTGCCAGATGAGGTCACCACCTTCAGAAAGGTGATACGGGCTCACTCCTCCTTCACCGGTATTGTGTGCGAAATTTCCAAGCCGTGCTCCACCATTGAGTGCCTGGACAGCTGTTTTGCTCAATGCACCGTAGCTCATGGCTGAAACATTGTAAATGCTTGCATCATAAGGCTGGGTGCATGTTCTGCCACCGATCTTCACCCTTAGATCTTCCTCTTTAATATGAACCGGGAACATGGAATGCGAGATCCATTCTACTCCCGGTTCCTGGCTGTTGATCTGCATACCAAACGGAACAGTCTGACGAACATTCTTCGCACGCTGATAAACGATCGAACGCTGCCTTCGGTTGAATGGCTTACCGTCCAGATCAGATTCAAAAAAGTATTGACGCATCTCAGGACGAATGCCTTCAAAAAAATAACGCAGGTAACCGATTACCGGGAAATTCCGGAGTATGGAATGCTTCCCCTGAAAGACATTATACAGGTAAATGATGTTAAGTGGAAGGATGAGACCTGACATCCACAACCACGACGGATGAATGAACCAGCTTAGCAAACCAATGAGCGCATAGCAGGCAAAAAAGAATATAAGAAGGTAACTTCTCATGATTGACACAAGCTCCTTTAATTGAAATAAAAACAAATAATGACTTTAAGGTCAGGAAAGAACCCTGTCCCGGAACTGAATGACCTTTGGGATCAATTCCGGGCGGAAATATTAAAGTCTTTTGGAGTTGAGAAGAATCTCAGGCCGTAGCCGATCCTTAGCTGTGTGAATGAACGGGCGCTTGGAACATGACACCCATAGCAACGAAGCTTCTTCGAATCAGGTTGTGATTGATATGTCTGAAGGTGTTGCATTGCCCTGCAAATTTACAAATTAAAAGAATGCGAAAAGATCATTGACTGGCAATGACTTCCCTATATATGTTAAACTATTTTAAGGTCTCACAAGAGAGCCAGTTCTGTTTCATTAATCCCTTTTATTGAAATACCTTTGTGCCCGTGATAAATTCCATGTTTAAATCAACGATCGGCAGACTCAGGATTTCAAGCTTTATTGAAGGCTTATCCTTACTTGCACTACTTTTTATTGCCATGCCAATGAAATACATGGCTGGTAATCCTGAACCTGTCCGTGTGGTTGGAATGATCCATGGCGTATTGTTTATTCTCTTTGTTCTTATAACGCTTGAAGCAAGCTTAAAGTACAAATGGTCATTCAAGCGCACTGCCATCGTGCTTATATCCTGTGTGATCCCTTTCGCGACATTCTACATTGATTCAAAGATCCTGAAGCCACAGGAAAACCTGCTTCAGCAAAACAATTAATCGAAACTTCTTGAAAACTCCTGTCATTTTAAAAGACATCCTTATCTCTGATATTGCTGATGAAGGAAAGTCTGTTGCCCGTCATGAAGACATGGTGATCTTTCTTACAGGAGGCGTGCCTGGTGATATCGCGGATGTTCAGCTATTCAAGAAAAAGAAGAACTATGCGGAAGGTAAAGTGATCCGTGTCGTTAAACCATCTGATAAACGCACGGCTCCATTCTGCGAACATTTTGGAACCTGCGGCGGATGTAAATGGCAGGATATGAAATACAGTGAGCAGCTTCTCTTTAAGCAAAAGCAGGTTGAAAACGCGATCACACGGATTGGCAAGATCCAGGGCGTTCCTGTACAGCCTATCATCGGCTCCATGGAAGAACGTTATTACAGGAACAAGCTTGAATATTCATTCTCCTCTAAACGCTGGCTTTTCGATTTTGAAGTCAATGATGAGCATACTCCGGATACCCTGAAAGCTTTAGGCTATCATATTCCCGGAAGATTTGACAAGGTGCTTGATATCAGGAACTGTTACCTTCAGCCCGATCCTTCCAACCAGATCAGATTAGCGGTAAAAGATTTCACGAGCGCTTATTACACCTACTTCGATCCTAGACAGCACACGGGTTACATGAGAAACATGTTTATCAGGAATACCCTCGACGGACAATTTATGGTGATCGTTGTGTTTGCTGAAGATGATTCATCCACGAGAGAACCCTTGCTCGAACATTTGCTCGGGAAATTTCCTGAGATCGTTTCCATGATGTATGTGATCAACAGGAAAAAAAATGATTCGATTGCAGACCAGGAAGTTTTACTGTATCGCGGAGAGGACCACCTGGTCGAGACCATGGAGGATCTAAAATTCAGGATCGGACCAAAATCATTCTACCAGACAAATCCGGCACAGGCTTACACGCTTTACAAAATCACCAGGGAACTTGCATGTCTAACAGGAACCGAAACTGTTTACGATTTATATACAGGCACCGGAACCATTGCAAACTTCGTCGCCAGGAATGCCAAAAAGGTAGTTGGTGTGGAGTATGTAGAGGAGGCAATTGTTGATGCAAGGATCAATTCTGAGATGAATGGGATTCACAACACGGTATTCTACAGTGGTGACATGAAAGATGTTGTCAATGACGCGTTTGTTGAAAAGAATGGCAGACCGGATGTGATTATCACAGATCCACCCCGTGCAGGAATGCATGAAGATGTTATTCGTGTTATGCTGAAAGCCGAACCTCAGAAGATCGTGTATGTAAGCTGCAATCCATCAACACAGGCACGCGACCTTTCACTCATGACAGAAGCATATAATGTTACAAGGATTCAACCTGTTGATATGTTCCCGCATACAGCGCATGTTGAAAATGTAGTGCTTCTTGAAAGAAAAAGTAATGAAGCAACAGCATAAGACATTCATACAGGTACGGTTTAAAGATATCGACGCGCTCGGACATGTAAACAATGCGAATCACCTGAGCTATATCGAAAATGCACGTGTCGAATATTTTAAAGATGTGGTTGGTTCTAATATCAATTGGGCATCAACAGGGATCATTCTTGCACGAGTTACGATCGATTACCGCCAGCCGATCCTGCTGACCGATCAAGTCTTTGTTTATACTTCAGTGATCAGGGTTGGGTCTAAAAGCTTTACGATCAAGAATGTCATCGTGAAGGTTGAAGGAACAGAAGAAGTAACACTTGCTGAAACAGAAGCAGTAATGGTTTGCTTTAACTACACCTTAAATCAGACAATCCAGGTTCCTGACGCATGGAGAGCTGCATTTGAGAAGTTTGAAGGAACTTTTGGAACTTAATTTTGCAGCAGGTTAAGTGTTATACATATGAGCGGAGAATACTTTGATGATCAGACATTCAGCAAGGTGGATTTTAAAAAAGAGCCACTGAAAAAAGGAGAATATGATCATTGTAAGTTCATTAATTGCGACTTTTCCGGCGTTGAATTATCTCAGTTTGTATTTTCAGAATGTGCGTTTAACGGATGCAACCTGAGTCTTGCGACACTGAATAAAACAAGCTTGCGCAACATCGTTTTCAGAGAATGCAAAATGCTTGGCTTACAGTACGCCAGCTGCAATCAGTTCGGGCTATCCTTTACATTTGAGAACTGCCTGTTGAGTCATTCAGGATTTTATAAAATGAAGCTGAAAGGTACCAAGTTCACGAACTGTGTACTACGCGAAGCAGACTTCACCGAGAGTGATCTGTCAGGATCTGTTTTTGACAGTTGCGACCTGCTCGATGCTGTTTTCTCATTAACGAATCTTGAGAAAGCGGACCTTCAGACATCCTACAACTTTAGCATCGACCCTGAAAAGAACAAGATTAAACGTGCAACGTTTTCACAAGCGGGGCTTCCTGGTTTATTAGGTAAATACGAACTCGACATCCGATAGAAGCGTTTACTTAATTCTTCAAACGCTTAATAAACTGCTACTCTTTCCTGGCTTTTTTCTGCATCCTAGTTTAGCGGTGTGAAGAAAAAACTCAAAGGGTTATCGCTCATGGAAGTGCTGGTGGTGCTGCTCATCATCGGCATCATTACGAATCTTGTCCTTCCTAAACTCCTGCCGCTGATCACTAAAGCCAAGACCATGGAGGCGAAATTGCAGCTCAACCACCTGTTCACTTTACAGAGAAATTATTTCTACGAAAACTCAAGCTATGCAGGCTCATTGTCACAGCTGGGTTTCGAACAAGATGTTCCAGTAACTGAAGGTGGCAAGGCAAACTACAGGATCAGTGTGAAAGAAGCTGGCACTTCCACATTTACTGCTCTTGCTACATCAGTGACGGATTTTGATGATGATGGGATCTTCAATGTCTGGCTGATCGATCACAACCAGCGATTGACTGAAATAGTACCTGATTAAAATGGAAGCACTGTTACTTGTTCCTCTTCTGCTGGTGATTTTTGTTCAGGATATAAGAGCAAGAAGGATCTCATTGATGGTTCTTCTGATGCTCTTCGCTTCTGTGCTGGTTATCTCGCTACGATCTGAATTCTCAAAGGAGGTATTGATGGATATTCTGTTTAACGAACTGATGCTTTCTATCCAGATCACATTCACGGTGCTGACCATCAAAGTACTCAGAGGATTTCAGACGAAGGTCATCGACAGGTACCTTGGTTCCGGAGATATTGTCTTGCTGGCAATTTGCGGATGCTGCTTTGCCCCGGAACCATTTTTCGTTTTTTATATCTGCTCTTTGTTTACCGGCATCCTCGTATTCATCATTGCCGGGAGACTTCAAAAGACTAAAATGAATGAGCTTCCTTTTGCCGCGGTGCTATCTTTCTATTTCATACTCTTCAGTCTCTCATCACTCACCACGCTTGATCATTTCTCACCATTCAACTTCAGATGACAAATGGATGCCACACACATTGATGCTTCTGTCGCCTGGAAATTCAGGATTGTTCCTGCAGAAAATGCAGAAGATCTTTTCTTCCATGATGGTTCCAAAGATGCTGAGCGGTTAAGAAAGGAGCTTTCATTCCTGCTCGACCGGCCTGTCAGACTCGAAATAAGAACCGGAGAAGAGATCGAACATTCATTACACCGGTTATTCCCGGTGAACAAAAAATCAGATGATAAAGATATTCAAGGTCATGTAACATTGAATGAGAATGAACAGGTTATTGAATCGCTTGTGAGTGACGCCGTTGATCTGAATGCCAGTGATATTCACATCGAATACGGTGAAACAGATGGACGGGTCAGGTACAGGATCGATGGGAAGCTCCTTGAACGAAGACGAATTAAACAAAGTGAATACCCGGGGCTGATCAACAGGATCAAAGTCAAGGCGAACATCAATATCTCGGAAAAACGAATTCCTCAGGATGGAAGGTGTCATTTGAAGATTGACGGAAAAACTTATGACCTGAGGATCTCAGTCATGCCTTCCATGTATAAAGAGATGGCAGTGATCAGAATTCTCGGCAACAGGAATAAGCCTCCTGTTTTAACATCGTTGGGACTTAACAGGCTGCAGCTCGAATCCTTACAAGCGTCATTGTCGTTGCTGCAGGGTTTGATCCTTATCAGCGGACCTACAGGTTCCGGGAAAACATCGACGCTCTATGCCTGCCTGAATGAACTGAATACTGCGCAACGTAACATCCTGACGATCGAAGATCCGGTGGAGATCACCTTGCAGGGAATAAATCAGGTGCAGGTAAGGCCGGAAGTCGGGCTCGGATTCTCATCTGCATTGCGGGCTTTTCTCAGGCAGGATCCGGATGTGATTATGATCGGCGAGATCCGTGACAGCGAAACAGCAGAAATGGCGATAAGAGCTTCAATGACAGGGCACCTGGTTATTTCCACCATCCACACGAATTCCGCCTGGGAATCCTTGTCAAGGCTTGCAGACCTCGGCATACCTCCGTTCCTTCTTGCTTCCACTCTTTCACTTTCGCTCGCTCAACGACTGGTGAGAGTGTTGTGCAGTAAATGCAAGTTGACCGCTACAAAGCAGGATCAGAACGAATCATTCAATGAGCTTTTGGGTCAGAGCTTATTTTTAAAAGGTTCGGGATGCAGTGAATGTCACATGACAGGATACAAAGGAAGAACAGCGTGTTTTGAGATCATCGGCATCAGTGACCAGATCAGAAAGCAGATTGCAGATGGAAACCTGAGTGTCGATTACAGGCCTCCTGCCCTGCCCCGTATTCGCCATGCTGCAGAAGAATTGTTAAATCAGGGTGTAACATCTTATGAGGAGATCTCCCCGTTACTGAATCTCTGATGATGTTGAAGATTACCTTATTCATGTTCTTCATGTGGATGATTTATGATCTGTCGTATGGGCAATCGGGACAGGCCACAATTAAAGACAGGTTGCTGATTGCTGAAACGAGTATTCCCAGTCTTTCAGAGATTGTTAACATAACGGCGAATGAAATGGAAATCAAAGACTTGCTCTATTCAGTTGGATCATCGGTCAGAGTAAACATCACTGCAGATGAAATGCTTAAGGGAAAGGTCACAGGAACTTTTGAACGGGTAAAACTATCTGAACTGCTGCTTCATTTGTCTGAGAGGTATTCACTGGATTTTCGTGTGACAGGTGAGATCATTTACTTCTTTCCATTTGTTACTGTACATCCACAGAGAAAAGTGAATGTCATGATGAACGATGACGGCATGCTGACTATCGATTTAAAAAACGACTCTCTTGGTCAGGTTTTAAAAGAGCTATCACTTCTGACTGGTATGAACTTTCACTATGACCGTTCGCTGTATGGAATACCTGTTACATGTTACATGAAAGATGAACGGATCCTGCATAGTTTGCAAGGCATCGCGGTTGCAGCGAATCTGAAAATCATTTCAGTTGATAGCCTGCATCATCGGTTTGAAAAGAAAGAACATTCACAGGTCATGCTTCCTGCTAATTCAGTTCAACCGGTACAATCCCGTTCCGTGACAAGCCAGGGAAGAACGGAAGCTGATGTTCACCTTAGTCAGGGTGTGCTTTATGTAGCTGCAGAACAGTCGGAACTTTTTCCTCTTCTTGTAAAGGTGTTCGAGATAAGTCAAACAGAATTCGTGATGCTTTCGGAAGTCAAAGGTCTGGTTACAATACATGGCAGCTTTGAATCCGTGGATGAGCTGCTTGACATGCTGCTTGCCAATACTCCGTTCACCTATTCCAGGCATGATGAACTGATTATGCTGGGAAGCAGGCTTGATGAGAGGCTTCGGACTTCAAGGTTCTATGCTTTCAGGCAGCGCACTGTGGAAGGGTTGCCTGAACAAATACCGCAGGAGTTGAAGAAAGGAATTGAGATCAGGGCATTTCCTGATCTCAACGGATTGATCGTGTCTGGATCAGCACCTGCAACAGAAGAGCTTTTCAGGTTCCTGGCCACGATAGATAAAAAAGTGCCGGTCATCGATATTGAAGTGTATATCGTTGACATCCGTGATTCAAGATCAGTGAGTGCCGGCATTCAGGCAGGACTCGGTGCCACGTCATCTGAAACATCCGGTTCAGTTTATCCATCTGCTGATGTGCATCTTAATTCGGTGACAGTTAACGAAGTGATGACTGGAATTACAAGACTTGGTTTATTAAACCTTGGAAGAGTTGGTCCTGCATTTTTTCTGAAGCTTAAGCTGCTTGAAGAACAAGGGAGTCTGAAGATCCGCTCCACTCCCCGCCTTGCCACATTAAACGGACATGAAGCCAAGATGAGCATCGGCCGGACCGAGTATTACCTGGAAATTCAGAACAATGTAATTGGCACTCAAAATCCACAGAACCTGATCAGTCAGCAATACAAATCTGTTCAGGCAGACCTCTCATTGATCATTAATCCATCTGTTTCAGACAATGAAGACATTACACTCAAGGTTTCGATGAATCAGTCAAACTTCACGGAAAGGATCTCTCCGAGTGCACCGCCAGGAACTATCAGCAGGGAGTTTCAGTCATTGCTGAGAGTGCGGAATGGCGAGATGGTTGTCCTTGGCGGACTCGAAGAAGACAGCAAATCGAAGTCATCAAACGGACTTCCGTTATTATCCCGAATACCTGTTTTAAAATGGCTCTTCAGTGCCAGGAATACATCAAAAAGCAAAAGCAGGCTGACCATTTTTATCAGGCCAACCGTAATTTATCACTGAGCTTTCATGATCAATAAACATGTATAGTAATATCAATTCCTATTAAGAATGGATAGAAAAAACGGAGATACCATGATCAACATCCTGAAAGAACTAAGGTGTTATAAGTATGTGCTTGATCGGAAGATAAGAGTTTGTGAGTATGTCTTTCATCAAGGAAAGCTGTTGTTTATTCTTGACATCTGTTTATATAGGAACAAGGAAATATGGTTTAACAGGCATGTCTCTGTGGAAAAAATGGTTTCCAGTGGAATGACAAGGATAAATGCATTGATAATATCAGGAGATGTAGTTCATGTATTTAAGGATGAGCTCCTTCCTGGTCATGATACATCGATAAGTATGGATGCATGCGTACATTGGTCGGAGACTGACCAGGGATATGCAATCTGCAAAGAAGAGAGAATACGTGACATACTTGATATCCTTGGTGGCCATGGTCAATATCCAGAGTATATCAGCCTGGCACCCTTCTTCTTTAAGAATACGATTGAGAAATATTGCCAGCTCTCGACGACAACCTGGACACTCCGTTTTAACGGGCATAAGTTGGTAGATATTGAGAATAAAGAGATTCATGCAAACTCTGGGATTGAAAAGAATTATTGTCTCCAGGTCGCAAAGCTTTTATCATCCGGGATAGCAGATGCACTGGTTCATGACTTTCCAGTGTTAGTGCAGAACAAGATGCGACGACTCGAACGACGAAAGGTTGTTCAGATAATTGTATTTTTTCTGGGGTTATGTTTCATTGCACAATTAACCCTTGCCTCGATTGAAAACATTAAGATGATTGAAACAGGAAGAAATGAAAAGCTCAGGGAACAACTGAAACTGCAAATCATGAAAGGTAAATCTCTGGAAAATCAGATCATTACATTAGACAGTGTTATCAAGTCCAAGTCAAACCTGGAATTCCGGAATGCACTGAAAATCGACAAAGTCTGCAGACAAAAGTCAGAAGACATACGTCTGTTAAAGATTGTTTATACCTCAGACCTGAAACCAGCTACAACTCTTGAGCTCAGTGGAAAATGCGAAACCCATGTTGCACTTTCAGAATGGATGAACCGCCTAAAAGTATCAGAAAATATCCAGGCCAGGATATTGAGTCTGAACCGTTCTGATGATGAAGTTCGATTTAAAATAGCCTTATGAGATCAAGGAAAGTGATTATTGTATTATTGAGTTGCCTGATGATCTTCATGGCTTTGTTTGCTGAAAGAATCATGGTTTTAGCTATGCGGCAGGATATGGAAACTGTGGGAAACATTGATTCATTGATGAATGTTAACAAGGTTATGACAGATTCACTGAAGCGGTTACAGCTGAGGATGAACATATTGGATACCGATCCTGCATCAGGTTTTATCAGATTAAAAGATCAGTTCAAACTCAATGGCCTTACACTGGAGTATTCAGGGCTTGGTCAGTGGATGAACGAAAGATCACATTTGAACGACAGAGAATATTCAATCATGTACACAAGCACATTTAAAGAAACGATGGTTATGATCGATCGGATCGAGAGATCCAGAGAAATGAAAAAGCTCCATGCTTTCGTGATTGAGCCAGGTGAAGATGAACTTCGAACAACTCTAATTCTCAGTGATGAATGAATGGAAGAAAAAGTTAAGCTACTTCGTGCTGCTTCCATTGGTGTCAGGATGTTACATTCTGCTAATCATCAGGTTTAATGGCAATCACAAGGAAGTTGTTTTGAGTGCTGTGAAAAACGAAGGTCAAACAACTGTGTATGCAATGATGGAAGATACGCTGTTGCTGAATTACGCTGATCCATTTCAGGCAATGAAACCAAAGCCAGATCAGACCAGAAAGAACGATGATCGTGTGCGAACGGGAGTAATCAGGAAGATCAGTGCAGCTGAATCATTAGTGACCTCTGGGCCAGCTTGTATCATTGTCCATCATTCAAAGCGAAAACATTACAGGATTACGAAGGAGAATGGAGTCCTGAAGAAAGATTCTGTGACTTTCAGGTAGATACTGAAATTGAAATTAGGTTGATTCGTTGGAGTTGATTTGATGGTGTTGTTTTGATGTTAATGTTTTGATATCAATGTGGATGATGTTCATGTTGTTGATTTATAATGATGATTGGCGCAGTTGATTTGTCAATATTTATTTGATCATATTTTATTGAATCATGGTGTGCTTATTCCATCTAAATCATGTACGGCCGGTATTTGGGTGAGGAATTTGTACTTTGCATGTCCAATAAATTTTGATCAGAGACAACCCAATTTAGTATCAGGAGCTACAATGGAATCATATAAAAAACAAGTATCGTTACGATGGTCTGACCTGGACCCTAACTTTCATTTACGTCATTCAGTGTATTATGATTTTGGAGCACAGGTTCGGATAGAATTTTTAGAAGCTGTTGGTATGGGGCTCAGTTATATGCATCAGCATGGCTTTGGTCCTATTCTTTTCAGGGAAGAGTGTGTGTTCAAAAAGGAGATCCGGTATCCCGCAGACCTCTTCATTGATGTAAGGTTAAAACGATTAAGGAAAGATCACAGCCGGTTTACGATAGTGCATGACATCACGAACAGTGAAGGACTGGTTCATGCTGTATTGACTGTAGATGGCTCATGGATGGACACCAGGCTTCGAAAACTAACAGCCTTGCCCGAAGATGCCAGGAGCAAGATCGAAGCCTTTCCCAAAACGGAGGATTTCGAATTTTATGAAGGATAGATCTTGAGTTGAATGTTCAAAGTTTAATGTTCAAAGTTTAATGTTCAAAGTTTAAAGTTTAAAGTGGCGATCAGGATGCCGGGAAATATGGACTCACCGCTTGCAACTGGAAACTGCAAAACTGGCACCTACCAACTGTTTTAAGTTTCGCGTTTCGGGTTTTAGCATCCTTAAAACCGCGAGTTAAGTATTAGCTCTTTAACTCACACACGCGATTGTAACGCATGTGCATGAATTATTAGTTCAATATTCAAAGTTGGAAAATTCAAAGTGTCATCCGTAAAGCCGCGGGTTAAGCACTCTGCCCACTTTGCAAACTGCCACCTGAGAAAAGTTTCGCGTTACTGCTCGAGTTAGGGGCATATACGAAATGCCAGGAGTTAAGTACTCACTCTTTTGCTAACTGCACAAATTTTCGAGAAACCAGAATACTGCGTTGAGTGCACACACTGCAAACTGGTAACTGAGAAAAGTTTCGCGTTACTGGTCGAGTTAGTGGCATATACGAAATGCCGGGAGTTAAGTACTCACCCTTTTGCTAACTGCACAAATTTTCAAGAAACCAGAATACTGTGTTGAGTGTACACTCTGTCAACTGGTAACTGGTAACTGGTAACTGGTAACTGGTAACTGGTAACTGGCAACTGGCACCTCCCAACTAATTTAGATTGCATTTCGTAATTTTACCGCCTTTTAATCGTTATTTACAACTAAAACATTGATTCATTGAAATTCGGAAAATGGCTGGGAGGTGGTATTGGATGGGCGTTCGGTGGCCCGCTTGGCGGACTGATCGGCTTCGCCCTGGGATCTCTTGTTGACAACGCAACACTTGAAGTCACTACATACGATGGCTCTCAACCTGGTGGGCCACGCATCACAAGACCAGGAGATTTCAGCGCTTCTTTACTTGTCCTTTCTGCGGCTGTAATGAAAGCTGATGGCCAGATCCTCAAAAGCGAACTGGAATTTATCAAAGCATTTTTTGTTCGACAGTTTGGTGTTGAAAGAACCCGCGAGCAATTGCTGATCCTACGGGAGCTTCTCAAAAAGGAGATCCCTTTACGTGAAGTATGTAGCCAGATCAGGATGCACATGGACCTTTCTTCCCGATTACAGCTGATCCATTTTCTTTTTGGGATCAGTCAGGCTGACGGACAGGTACACCCTCAGGAAACACACGTGATCGAAATGATCGCAAATTACCTTGGCTTGTCTCAATCAGATTTCAATTCAATCAAGGCCATGTTTTATAAAGATCCTGAATCAGATTACAGGATACTTGAAGTAACTCCACAGGTTACTGATGAGGATCTAAAAAAGGCCTATAGAAAAATGGCTGTGAAGTTTCACCCGGATAAAGTAAGTCACCTCGGTGATGATGTTCAGCACGCGGCAAAGGAGAAATTTCAAAAAGTTCAGCAGGCCTATGATAACCTGAAAAAAGCTCGTAATCTAAAGTAAGTTAACAGGTTTTTAACCTTTGCTACGTAGTATTGCATTTTGGCATGAATCTATCTGGTCACTTCAGGCATGAACTATCATCTCACCTTTTTCTTCCTTTTATTCCTTACAAGCCTTGCCTCTTTTAGCCAGGAGTCTGAGCAACAGGCCAGGAAACATTTAATGGATCTGGTAAATGAACGCAAGGAGAGGTTTGACGAATTCAATAAGGCCATAGAAACCCGTAGTGGCATTTTTGGTAATCAGACAAAAAAAGACCTTAAAGCAGCCAATGAAGTTTTGAGGGATATTGTAAAAACTGATAACCGGATCATCTTCGAGCTGCAGCGGCTTCTTGAACATAAAAGCTATGAGAAAACAGCTGAAACGTATGTGGACAGAACAAATACTGCGAAGCTTGAATCTTACCTGACCGCAATCGGAAATCTGAACAAAAAGAACAAAGAGCTTGTCCTCAAAAACAAAGACCTTTCCAGGCAGATGGAAAGGTCTTCGGTCATTTTCTGGATCATAATTATCCTGGCGTTTGCGCTGATCACCTACCTTGTTATCAGACTGAGAAAAGCGAAACGATCTTCACTGAACTGATCACTTGATCATATCCAGGCTTCTGCGGATGAACCTGTTAAGGTCTTCTCCTCTCAGCATATTCTGTGAAAGCAGTGCCAGGTCGGCTGCCTGTTGTGCAAGCTCTTTTTGTTTTGTACCATCATTCTCTGAAAGGATCTTTCCGATCAATGGGTGATTGGAGTTAACAACAAGGTTATACATTTCAGGCATTGCACCCATAAAGCTCATCCCTCCTCCCATTGCGCTCATCTCTTTCATCCTTCTTGAAAATTCAGGCTGTGTAACGATCATAGGATCATCCTTCTCGCTCAGGCTCTGAAATACAACTGAGAATTTTTCTTTTGGTATCACAGTTTCTATCACCGGCTTCAACGAGTTCTGCTGCTCTTCTGTAAGCTTGGATGGCTGTTCCTCGTCTTTTTTGATCAGGTTTTCAATCGTGTCTGAATCTACACGCACAAACGAGGTATCATTCAGTTTTGACTCAAGGAACTGGATGAAATGTGAGTCCAGCGGGCTGTCAAATACAAGTACATCATACCCCCTGTTCTTTGCAGATTGCACGAACTGATATTGTCCAGATGGGTCATTTGTGTAAAGGAATACCAGCTTGTTGTTTTTGTCTGTTTGGGTCGGACGCACATGTTCCTGGAATTCTTCAATAGTGAAGTATCTGTTCTCGGTATTTGTCAACAGGCAAAACTTCTGGGCCTTTTCATAAAACTTGTCTTCCGATAACATCCCATATTCAATGAAGACTTTAATGTCATTCCATTTGGATTCAAAGTCCGCCCTGTCTTTTTTGAACAGCTCATCGAGCTTGTCTGCAACTTTTTTATTGATGTGTGCGCTGATCTTCTTTACATTGGAATCACTCTGCAGGTAACTTCTTGAAACGTTCAATGGGATATCAGGTGAATCAAGTACTCCATGTAAAAGTGTCAGGAAGTCCGGAACGATGCCTTCAACCGAATCAGTGACGAAAACCTGGTTGGAATACAGCTGGATCTTATTTTTCTGAACCTCGATGTTCTTTTTAAGCTTTGGGAAATATAAAATCCCCGTGAGGTTAAACGGATAATCAACATTCAGATGGATCCAGAATAAAGGATCTTCTGAAAAAGGATAAAGCTCTTTATAAAACTCGATGTAGTCCTTGTCTTCCAGTTCAGAAGGCTTGCGGGTCCAGGCAGGCTTGGTGTTATTGATCTGTTCACCTTCGAATTTTATTGCGACAGGTAAAAACTTGCAGTATTTCTTCAGTAATGAATCGATCCGGTAATTGTCTAGAAACTCTTCCGAGTCCTCTGCGATATGCAGGATGATGTCGGTGCCACGGGTATCTTTCGTTGCAGGTTCCATGGTGTATTCCGGACTGCCATCACATTCCCATCTGACAGCTTCGGTTCCTTCACGATGTGATTTTGAGAAGATCTCGACTTTAGAAGCGACCATGAATGCTGAATAGAATCCGAGCCCAAAATGTCCGATAAGTGCATTGACTTCAGACTTTTTGTCTTTGTATTGTTTCACGAATTCTTCTGCTCCTGAGAACGCGATCTCAGTGATGTATTTCTGAATTTCATCAGCTGTCATTCCAATACCGTTATCACGGATGGTCAGTGTTTTAGCTTCTTTATCGAGAATGACTTCAACAGCCAGATCATTCAGTTCACCCTGGAATTCACCGAGTGAT
>JAKFFM010000048.1:0-207641 GCA_036675075.1 Bacteroidota bacterium | reverse complement strand
GTTCCAAATGAAGTTAATTCCTCTTTTAGTGAAAGAGATAGAGAAATTTAAGCGGTAATTGACTAAAGTGCGACGTTCTGTTCTAAATAACTGAAATGCCCTCTTTCTCCTTCTGTTGCTCTTGCTTAGTAAATGCTGAATGGGAGAGAAAACAGGGAGAACAAATGAAACAGCAGGAGAAAGAGAAAGAGTGTGCGCACATTAAACAAAAAAGGCCAGCTTTCGCTGACCTTTTTCGTTTTGTGCGCATGGAGGGACTCGAACCCCCACGTCGCGAGACACCAGATCCTAAGTCTGGCGCGGCTACCAATTACGCCACATGCGCATTTCCTTTTGTAAAACGATAAGAGTGGCGAATTCTTATCTAAGGGGATGCAAAAATAGGAAAGTTATCCAAACTAAAAAAGTTTTTTGTGGTTTTTTGATTATACCGTCAAATCCTCAGTTTCTATTCAGTATGCTCAAAATATCATCATAAACAAGAACCCTTCTCATAATTATCTGCTCCGCTTTTATGGACCTTGCATCTTCGTTTATACAGCCTTCTGCCATACATGAAATACATACTGTCTCCTTTCAGAGTGTCTTACAAAATCTATTTCCTCACTGCTTTCTCGCTGAGTCTTGCCCTAATGTATCCTGTTTTTAAGTTCTGTCTTATCAGGAAGTCCCGTTTCCCTTTGGCTTTTAAGGCCATGCGGTTCTGGGCGCATGCCCTGCAGATTTTTGCGCTTTCACCTATTCGTGTAACCTGGAAAGGACAATTGCCTCAAAACACGCCTTACATCGTCTGCCCAAACCATAGCAGCTTTATGGATATTCAGTGTCTTTACATCATCCTTAAGGATTACTTCATTTTTACCGGAAAAAAGGAGATCGAGAAGTGGCCGCTTTTTCATATTTTCTATACTTCCGGAATGAACATCACCGTGGATAGAAAAAGCCGTATTGGTGCCTATAGAGCATTCAAACGAATGGAAAAGGAACTTGAGGCTGGGAATCCTATCCTGATCTTCCCTGAAGGTACAATCTCTAAATCTGCTCCTTTGATGGGTGATTTCAAGGAGGGTGCTTTCAGTCTGGCTATTCAGGCCCAGGTTCCTGTTGTGCCGGTTACATTCACAACAAATTGGAAAAGACTTCAACGTAAAAGCTTTTTCTCTGGATTGGCTGGTCCTGGCATCGCTGAAGCCATCATTCATGAGCCTGTCGACACAAAAGGAATGACTCCTGATGATGTTTCTATGCTTGCCAAAAAAGTAAAGTCGATCATAGAGGTTCCGCTTGTTGAACGTTACGGAAATGTCATCACCGATAAAATATCGCAATGACTTAATTACCCTGAATTACGTTCATTATTTTCACATTACCTCAGATCTTCAAACCCATACTTCACCAGGTTCCAGAAAGCATCCAGCTCAATGATCGATGGTTTAAAGAATGAAATGATCTCCGGCCAGCAGTTCTTATCCAGGATATTTACATTTTCCTTCTTTCTGCTGATGCGCGAAATGATCTTTCCATCTTCATCTTCCGTATCTTTTTCATAGTGCCAGTCTCCATGTACATGATCATGGAAAATGTTCTTCAGGCTTACAAATCGTTCATAAAACAAATGCCTTGTTTTGTGATCTGGATGTGTAAGTTCAATTGATATCAATGCTGTTCGTGTTCCTGCATCCATTCTGAAATAAACATGCTTGTAGCCAGTATGGTAATTTATCCAGTTTATATGCTCTTCATCGCTGGATAAAACCGGGGATAAGTATTTACCGAATGCTGTCCAGAACTCTTGCCTGATCTGTGTTGCTACCGCTTTTGAATACATCTTACCGTGCCATTATTTCTGTTCGTGTTTATCTTTTTATTGTGTTCATTCACATATTAAGTTTCTCTTTTCCGGAAAATACGGAACGAATTTTGGGCATATTTTACAAGGTATGGGAGGGTTAAGTTATGAATGGTTTATCGAATAACATGGGAAGCCAGGAGAGAATTAATGTGGAGTTCATTAATGGGTCCTGGGTGGTAAAGAACAATGGGGATTCATCTGTGCTGTTCAGCTCCTTTGACAAGGGTTCAGCTGAGAAGTTTGCTGAGGAGATGTCGGAAGCGCATGACATCGGCTTGAAGATCTATCCCCGCGATAGAAACTCTAAGTCACCGGTTCAGCGTGATCAGATGCTCAGAGTGAATGTTGAAAAACGCGATGGTACATGGATCGTCAGAAAGGCCGATGAAAGAGAGGTGCTGTTCTCTTCAGGAAGCAGGGATGATGCATTGGAATTTGCAGAATCTCTTGATACGGGTGTGGGGATCGATCTGCATGTGGACAGGGACTGATCAGGCTATCAGTTCCTTCTCATAACTTTCAAGCTTTTCCAGAAACTTGCTTTCTTCTTTCATGCATTCCTCAATGTATTCCTGAAGATGCTTGTGCTCAAGTGTGTTTGCAAGATCTTTCGCCGTGGCCATCGAAAGCGTCATGTAGCCCGATACCTGCTTCATTCCTAAAGCAATGATCGAATCAATGAGGTAAGAATCACTGGTTCGTCCTATCCTGCAGAATATGCTTTTCAACATCTCTTTGATCTCATAGCTTTCCGTACGGTAATTTGATTCAAAATAATTGAACACATTTTTTACTCTGAGTTCCTGGATCCTTAAGTGGTCGAAATGATTTTTCAATAAAGACTTCAATGTGCTGTCATGACTGCGTTCAATCAGGTAATGAAGGTCATCGATTACAGTCCTGATATTTGAATGTAACATGATTGTTTGCTCGAACAGCAGGTCATTCAGGGATTTCAGCTTTTTCATGACATTTATTTTAAACGAAGGTATTCTCTGTTCAACGTTTTTTCTCTGATGGCGATCATCGATACACCTGAAATAAATCAACTCCCGCATGTATTTACCACGGATGATATGATCAGTGTCATTGGCTTCTTCAATCAGTTTTTTTTTCTTGTGACATGATCCGTCATTCTAAAACTCCGGTTGTTTCCTGGCTTGCCGCAGGAGCAATTTTAATTCTGCTTATGGTTGCTGTGGGAGGCATCACGAGGCTTACCAAATCCGGCTTATCCATGGCGCATTGGTCTTTGTCTGGGTCACTGCCTCCGGTTTCAGATGAGCAATGGGCACTGCATTTTGAAGCCTATAAAGTCACTCCTGAATATCGTCTGATCAATCATAGTTTCCAGCTTGATGATTTTAAAAAGATCTTTTGGTGGGAATACATTCACCGTGCATTAGGCAGGTTGATCGGGTTTGTGTTTATCATTCCATTTCTGTTCTTTCTCTTTACTGGCCGGCTGAAAGGCCGGTTGCTGAGAGATGTTCTGATCCTGCTGATCATCGGATCTTTACAGGGGGCGCTGGGCTGGTTCATGGTGAAGAGTGGCCTTATTGACAAGCCACATGTCGATCACTTTCGTCTCGCAGCGCACCTCTTTACAGCCTTGCTTGCTTTTGGCTGGTGTATCTGGATCATTACCGGACTTGTACAAAAAGATGTACATCCCGACAAGCCACTTAGCGGCCTTTCTTTTATTCTTCTGTGCCTTGTGAGCGTACAGATCGTTTATGGTGGATTCGTGTCTGGACTTAAGGCAGGATATATATTTAACAGCTTCCCATTAATGAATGGCTCTCTGATGGCTTCAGATGTTACCAGGCTCGATCCGGTCTGGATGAATTTCCTGATGAATGGAGCAGGTGTTCAATTCATTCATCGATGGGTAGCTGTCATGATAGTTTTAATAGTGTTCACCTTACTTTACTATGCCGGCAAACGTTCAGCCAGGTGTATGAACACAGTGTACATACTGGTTTCACTGGTTTTTCTACAGTTCTCACTTGGTGTGATCACTTTGATTTTCCAGGTGCCTTTAGTTGCAGCAGTGGTTCATCAGGTTGTAGCTTTCCTTTTGTTAGGATCTGTTGTTATACTTTTCCGGCAAGTGAAAGCGTAAAGATTCAATGAACTTTTACCTGGAGTTTCTCGCAGTTCTTGTTGATCTCTGTTAGGTTTAACTCTTCTGTTTCAGGAACCTCTTTCCATCTGATGCCTCCGATCTTTTTATAGATCCGGATATTCAGATGAAAGATGTTATTGAATTTCTGCTTTAACCAAACGGGTTTTTCATTTTCGTCTGCGATCAGCATTACCTCTGGATCAACCTTGCAAACTTCCGTGAGTGTTTTATTGAGATGTAAAGGTTCAGTACTATACTTCTTTTCACCTCTTGAGAATTCCATTCTGAGAAAGGGGAACAGGTCATGAAATTTTTTCTGAACCTGCCAGAGTTTATAGTTGGCGCGGATTAACATGATCTTAAGTTTTTAGATGTTTACTTGGGAAGCAACACTTTGTCAATTACATGGACAACTCCGTTCGAAGCTTTTACTGATGCAAGTATGGTTGCATCATTCACCATGATCTTTCCTTCTTTATGTGTGATTTTTATGTTACCACCATTCACCTGGCCAAGCGACATTCCATCTGTCAGTCTTTCAACATCAAGTGATGATACACTAACATGATACTGAAGAATATCTGCCAGCTTGTCTTTGTTCTCTGCCTTTAACAGATCATCAACGGTTCCTGCAGGTAACTGGTCAAATGCAGCATTCGTCGGAGCAAATACTGTGAATGGACCTGCGTTTGACAAAGCATTGACAAGATCAGCGGCTTTAACAGCTACAACAAGTGTCGTATGATCAGGTGATCCGACGGCAACTTTAACAACATCTTTTTGGGATACGTCATCAACTACATTGGCCTGACCAACATCAGGTGTTGTTTCGGTTGTGGCAGTTGCTTCTGATGATGCTGCGGCTTCCTGCTCTGTACAGCTTTGAATGGTAAATAGGAGTGAGGCACCCAGGATAAGAACTAATGGCTTTTTCATGTTTTTTGGTTTTTGTTTCTACAAAGTTGCTCCGGTGCAGAATTAAAAACCATGACTTGGATATGCCTTAGGTTATGACTTTAGTCAGAGCCTTTCATGCTGTAATGATGGTGTGAATCAGCAAGCTAAGCCCTGCGGCAAAGGACAGGAAGAAGTAGAACATGCTTCTTCTTACACTTATAGTGCTTGAAGAAAATCCGGTAATGAATTTACCAAATGTTAATGCGGAAAAGAACCAGAGGATTCCGGTGATAATTTGTATGATCATACTTCAAAGAACTCACAGGCAGATGTGAATTCTTATGACTCGCATCATACATCTGTAAAGTGTTCCTCTTTTCTGCAGATCAAAACTTGATCATTCTATAGGCAAGCTGTTTACCCCTCGTGCTTTTCTGATTCCACATCACCAGAAGATTGCCCTGGTATTCCAGGATCACAGGATAGGATGCCTTTCCACCTGGTTCAGATAGAATTCTCTTTTCACCTTTTCCTTCTGGTGTTTTAGTCCACATCATTACGGGCTTTTCTATATCACCTTCTACTTTATTGATCTGTTCATACACAACATGAACCTTGCCTTTGGTTCCTGCCATTTGTGGATGCCTTCCTGAGTTGCTGATCATGGAACGTTCCGAAAAGTCTGATCCATCTTTGGTTGTACAATAATAAACACCTTCTTCACCTCCTTGTGTGTACCAGGTAAAATGAACCATGTCCTTTTCTTTTACCAGTGATGGTCCTGTGTGCGGACATCCATTCAACACCCAATTATCATTGCTGATCCTTTCAGGTGAAGTGAACGTTTTTCCTGCATCAGCCGACATAATATAGCTCATGTCGCGTATGGAGTCATGTATGATGTCTCTGTATGCGATATGAAGCACATTCTCCTGGTCAGAATAGATCTTTGTTCTGCAGCATTCACAGGTTGACGATGCAATGATTTTTTCATTTGTAAATCCTCCGCCTTTAATTGTTTCCGCATAATACAAGGTAGATCCATCTTCATCCTCCGCTTTTCTTGAATCAAGCCATATTGCACTGATCTCTCCATTGCTGTTCCTGCAGATATCAAAGAATCGCTGGCTGTAACTTGATGTGTCTGCAACAAGCCTTACCGGATCGCTCCAGCTTTTCATGTTATCATTTGAAAGAATGTAATAAACCAAAGCTGCATACTTGTGCCTCTCTGATGAATTGGGTATGCTGTACACCAGCAGGATGTCACCATTGTCTTTGAAAGCGATCTTTGCCATGCCTTCATCATGTGCCTGGGCTCCTTTGGTTTCACTTATTTCCACAGGAGTGGCGAATGCCATTTCTTGCCCATCCCAACGGGCAATCATCATGACATTGTTTTTACTGTCGCTGCTGTCTTCTTTTATATAACAGATCACCGGATCCTTCTGATCATCGTAGGTGAGGTATTGGCAGCTTCCTTCACCCTGGATAATCCATGTGGTGTCTTTTAAGGATGTTAGACTTGCTGTGCCTGCTTCGTTACACGATAAGACTGAAGTGATGCAGACGATAAAGATGAATGAATATAGAATTGCTTTCATCGTGTACCCGAGATGTTATAACCTATTCCTGCAAATATGGTTCGAAGATTTCCTGGTCTGTAGTTCTTGCCAAATGCAGATTTTTCAGCTACAGTTGCATATACTTCATCGGTGATGTTGATGGCGTTGATCCAGAATTCCAATGACCTGATTTTATATCCTGTTCTCAAATTAATCATCGTATATCCTTCATACTTTTCAGTGTTTGCCTGGTCCATAAAGTATGGTGACACATGCTGTACCTCTGCACTTATTCTAAAGTTCCTGATGAAGGATGGTCTGTATGTGACCTCTGAATTCAGAATAAATGGAGGCGCAGTACTCATGAAATTCCCTGCATAGTCTTTTCCTCTTTCAATGTATTCGAGGTATCTGTGCTCAGCATTGCTCGCGCTTACCCTGATCTGTAATGCTTCTATAACAGCATACCTTACAGAATATTCTATGCCTTTGTGTACCGTTCTTCCCGTGTTTTGATTTTCATAGGAACCATCGGGAAGCCTGACGGATACAATTTCGTTTCTTCCTTCCAGCTGGTAGATGCTGATATCAGCATATCCTCTATCCTTGTGGAAGTTAAACCAGATGCCTGCTTCATAATTCTGAAATGATGCGGGAACAAGAACGGGAACTTTAACACCCCGGTATAGCTCGGTGATCTGTGGCGGTGCGAATCCAACGCTGTAGTTTGCATAAGTGGATACATTCTTAAACAGCCTGTATGTTAGTCCAACCTTGGGAGTGAACCGGGAAAAGTGATCTGTATTGTCTGGTGATCCTGTAAATGCAGATGGCGGCAGTTTATTGTCGAACTGATAGGTGAGCTTGTCGTACCTTACTGCTGCAACAAGTCGTAACCTGTTCACTGGTGTAATTTCTGCCTGTGCATATGCTGCACTGTTTATTAGATTCGCTTTGTAATCTGTAAGCACAGAGTCTGTGGCCTCATAACCTGTAAAGTATCCTTCTTTGTTTTTTGAGATGAGAATAAAGTTAGCGTGGTAGGTGGCTGGACTGTAATCAAAGCTGATCCCCGAGATAATTCTTGCATCCATAAAGCTGAATTTATAGCGATGCTGTAGGATCGTTCCATAGCTTCTGAATGCATCGTTGTTGATCTCACCTCTTGAAACAAGCGGATTTTTAGTGGTTTTGATCGCGTAAAAAGGATTTTGCCCTACTTCATTCTTTCTGTAATACCCGGTGATCATCAGTGCAGAACGGTCATTGAAGGAATGTTCAAGTGTTGACCTAACCCGCAATGCTGTTACCTTCCGATAGGTGAAGGTGTGAAAGCTGATGTAATCTTTACTGTAAAAGTGTGTGCTGTCAAGTCCACCTGTCTGGTCTGTCTTGTAATCAACATAGCTGGTACTTGTAACGAGTTTGGTTCGTTCAGAGATCAGCAGATCGCCTCTTAGTGTTACCGCGGCTTTTGTAAAGTCATTATGATCACGGTAACGATGATTTTGATTGGTATAATAGCCGCCTGCAAATACTCCAAATTTGTTTTTTGTTCCGGAGATGTTGAATTCAGACCGGCTGCAGCCAAGCGTGCTCATCTCTGTCTGAAGCTTTAATGTATTTATGGCTGATGGTGCCTGCGTGATGAAGTTAACCGCTCCTCCTATTGCTTCACTTCCATAGAGCGAGGATGCAGGGCCTCTGACGACTTCAATGGTTTTAAGCGCAGCAGAATTGATCTCGATCAGAGCATTATGGTTGAAGTCTCCAGTGGTTCTTATGGGTACGCCATCTTCCATATATAGGAACAGGCTTCGTGTGCTGATGGGTTGTCTGATCGCCATGCTGTGCTGCTCATTCCCAAGGTCAACCATATAAACGCCGCTTACCTTGTTAAGCACCATCTCCAGTGAATTGGCTTTGGTTTCATTCAGTGTGTTTTTGGAAATGCTTGTGATGGCAATGGGTGTTTCTGAACGTACCTGTTCATCTCTCCCTGCGGTAACAATAACCTGGTTGAGCTCAGCCCTCACAGGAGACATCTTGATAACTCTTGTACCTGTTGATACAGTTTTTGGCTTATAGCCCAGGAGTGAAAAATGAATGGAATCAATCTTCTCATTCGTTTGAAGCTCAAATTTACCTTGCATGTCAGTGACTGATGTAAGCAGGATTGGTTTTCCTGCTGCTACAGTGACGAAAGGCAGCGGCTCATTTGTTGATTCATCAATTACTTTCCCGGTAAATGACTGGCTGTTAGCTGCTGTATATATAAGCAGCATGGCAGCGATATAAAATCCGCGCATTGTATTGTGTTAAATTGTAAAACATTATTGTATGAGGCCCTGGGGCAATAATGTTAAACTGCGGGAGGACGGAAAAGTGGGGAGGAAGGTTGCCTGATGAGCGCTTCTGAAAATGAAACCGGGGAGGCTTCAATTATATGCTTGATTGCGCTGATCTCTAAAAGCTCTACAGTGAACAGGTCGATCTTCTCAGTACCTGAATTGCTTTTACTGGCAGGTTCAGTGCTTGAGTTTTCCTTAAGTTGCTTGCGCAGATGACACTTACCTTCACATTTGAGTTGAGGTTTGTCTTTGTTCTCGCAAAGCGTTTTGATGATCTGTTCCTTGTTAATCTGGTAGCTTATGAAAACCATTGGCTGCCTGAACGTTTGTCCAAGGAAGATCAATGCCAGTAAAAGGATGCCGATGGCTTTCATAATGTGTAGGACAAATATAAAGATTCATGCCACTACCCAGTAATGACATGACTCAGTTTGCAGCGTGACTTACATCAGTGCCTGATCATCTTTTGCTGATGAACGGCTGCCCAGGGAGATTTGTTTGATTATGTTTCCCAGAACAACGATCACGCCCAGCATTAGTACTGACAGAAGTGCAAAGGCATATGTTACAGTACTCGTATTTGAATCGCCTGACTTTATAGGAGCTGCTTCCTGCAGATTCTGAACTGGCTCACTGGCTGCAACTGGTGGTGCATCAGGAGCAGCTGTTTCATTGTCAATAAATGTGAGCACAGCTTCCACTTCTTCTTTCGAAAGATTCTGGTCAGGCATTGGTATGCTTCCGTTCTCTTCAAAAACTTTCACTGCAATGGGATCATTTTCTTTCACCAGGCTTTGTGATGATTTGATCCATTTGTGCAGCCATTCCTTTTCAAACTTAGTTGTGCTTCCTTTAAGGTCAGGACCAACGAGCTTTCCTTTTCCAACAGAGTGGCATGCACCACAATTTTGTTTGAACAGCGCTTGTCCATCCTGCGCGGCAGCTTCAGTTCCAGATAGTATTCCTGCGATTAATGAGATAATAAAGAAGGGTTTCATTGAATGAAAATATTTTCTTCAATGATAGCTGGTATTGGAAGAACGAACTATGATGAGCATCAGCCCCAGCGGTAATAGGAGACTGAAAGCGAAAATTAATTCATAATAGGTTCCAAGAAATCCTAGTCCTGCCCATAACATGGTACCCTGGATAAACAGGATCAACTCCATAAGTATAAACCCGATCGCCAGACCTAAGATACCTGCCTTGCTGAATGCACTCAGCCAAAGGAGCTTCCTGTGTATCGCCCAGGCAATAATGAAGAATGTCATAACTCCAATGAATGTTAGATGCAGGTATGCGATCACATAATTATGAATCGTAAAGGCAAGCGAAGCGATCTCGGGTACAATCGTGATAAGCTGCATGATCATCTTCAGGCTGAATGCAGTGAGACTGAACCAGAGCATGTACTTGACCTGCTTAGTTCCTGAATTGACAAGATGGAGCCAGACGGTTTTGAGATAATCACGACAGTAATAGATCGCATATACCTGTAGCAGTGTTCCGGCAGAAGAGATCCATAACAGGCTTTGGTGGTTCCGGTATCCCCAATAGATCGACATCAGGAAGTTCAATATTACCCCAATGATCATCATGAAAAGAAAAGTCTTGCCTTTTTGTTTGTCAATCCTGATGTTGCTGCTTTCTGCATTCCTGAAGATGAATGTCAGGATCGCGAACGTGAACCAGCCGTTGTATTGAAAATGCAGGAAGAACTGAACACCTAAATAGTAGAACAGTACTTTATTGGCCGATCCTGCAAGCAACAGAATGGGTATGATTGTATATAAACCGATAAATGAGCAGATCAGGAAGAACAAGCCAGTGATGGCAAACCTGTAAGAAAAGGACTTTGCTTTATCTTCTTCAGGAACATCTTTAATAAAAGAATATGCGAAGTTGATCAGCGATACGGATAAAAGTATCAGGAACACATTGGAGATGATCCTGCTTAATGAAAGCAGGAAGGACAGGGTGATCAGAAAGATCAGCGTCTGATTGAATATGAATATGATGTTGTATTTCCTTCGTAAATGGGGTAGGTCGGGAATGTAGCAGGTAACAAGGCATGCCGAGATTGCCTGAAAGATCCACCCTAAAAGCGCTAGGTTAGAATGTGCATCCTGGAAGGATTTATAGGATACCCACTTAACTTCCTGAACGAAAGCAAACCTCAGCAGCAGTCCGATTGAAGCCGCGACCAGAAAATTGATTAGTGCGATTCGTAACCAGCGTGCTGAAAAACCTTTCATAGATCCTTTCTGTTAAAGATCCTTATGGATAGTAATAATGGCAGTATAGTCCAGAGTGACAGTACAGCAAGTCCAAACACCATTCCCGTTGTCTCATTAAAGAACTGCTTGAAGATCGCCCCGGTATAACCCATAAGGGCTGCTGAATCCATCTGCATCAGGATCGATACCCTTACAAGATCCACCGGATTTAACGATGTGAAGATCAGCATGTACTTCTCAACAGGATAATCGCTGAAACTGAAGAGTATGATAAGCATTAACCCACCATAGATCACCGTGCAGAAAAACCAGATCAGCAATGAAAGCCCGATGCCCTTTGCTTTATCTTTTGAAACTACGGCACATAAGATTGCAAGCGCTGTAAAAACGAAAGTAAGTGCTGTTCCTCCTATGAGCAGGTGACCGGCAATTGCTGATTGTCCGTAGATAAATACAGGAACGCCCATACCGATCAATAAAGCGACGGTCAGTGAAATAGCCAGCCCGGTGTATTCGCTCACGAGGATCCATGATCGCTTGATTGGCTGCGAAACCATAAGCTCAATGAACTCATACGAATTATAGAAATGGATCGTGGCAAATACCAGGCTTGTAAGGGGGATGATCAGCAATACTATATTCAGCATGCTAAGCAGCGCTTTGGTAGTTTCTCCTTCAAGGTTCAGGATTGCAAATGAAACAAGGAACAGGAAAAAAGTATAACCTAATATGAAGTTGTTCCTGAGGATGTCAGACAACACATACTTTCCGATCTTCATCATAACGCTTTCTCCTTTCTCTGATGGTCAACCATAACATGAATGATGGCCTTGTTCAGATTGGCTTCGCCAGTTTCACTTTTTAATGTGGATATGTCTTTCAGGAATTGAAGCTGACCATCGAACAAGTACATGACATGCGATGACACTTCTTCAATATCACTGATAATGTGTGAGGTGATAAAAATGAGCTTGTTCTTTTTATGTTCTCTTATGATCTTGTTCTTGAGGATCTCTGATGACACTGGATCAAGTCCGGTAGTCGGCTCATCCAGGATCAGCATGGAGGGATTGAAAAGAAACGCGATGGCTGCACTTACCTTTTGCCTGGTGCCACCGGAAAGTGTACCTACTGTCTTGTTGAAAATGGATTCAAGCTCGAACTCTCTGATCAGATCTTCATCGTATGTTCCGTTAAAATCTTTTCTGATGTCTTTCAGCATGGAGAACACATCTCTTACTTTCAGTCGTTCCGGGAACTTTGCAGACTGCGGCATATAACCGATGTCTTTTCTGTATTCCCAGTCACCTTCGATCTTATGGTCTTTAAAAAGGATATGTCCCTTATCTGCTTTCACCATTCCAAGGATGCATTTGATGAACGTGGTCTTTCCTGAGCCATTCGGACCCATAAGTGCAACGGTCTGTCCTTCGTTTAGTGTTAAGTTTATTCCTTTAAGCACAGGTTGTGAACCGTACTTTTTATGTATATCGTTTACAGTGATCATAGCTTGAATTTCTTCATGGATGGCTTCTTATCAGCTATATCCTCCGGAGTTAGTGATGGAATTAATTTTTCTGACTGATCGATCAGGTCAAGCACGAAGCTATGTAAAAAGTACACGGATGCAGGTATCTTTTCAACAAGCAGGTTCGAAAGGCTCACCGGATGGTAGGGGACATCTCCTGTCTGATCTTTATTCAAATCATATCCAGTGTACTTATCCCAGTAATTGCCATCGAAGTTGTTTACCGTCATAGAATTATTTCCGTTGGTAGCCATGTCGAATGTATTACCTGAAAAGTTATTCCCATGAAGTTTGATCGCATCACAGCTGGATGTCAGCTTGAGTGCCCATCCGTTTCCAATAAAATCATTTGAAAGTATGTTGACACGGCTCGAACCTTCTGCAAATATTCCTGTCGTGTTCCCTTTGAAAATGTTTCCTTTAATTTCGCTGTCGCGGATGTCCTTGAGCAGGATAGCGTATGATCCCGAACCCCAGTTTAGCAGGAACTTGTTTCTGTACATCTTTACATTCTTCGTGTACATCACTGCTACACCAGCACCGTTGTTAACGAAGGTGTTGTCTTCATAGGTGTCGTCATCAGAGAACATAAAATGCAATCCATACCTGAGATTGGTCTCACTATGATTTCCCCTGATGAGCGATGCTGTTACAAATTCAAAGTAAATACCATCCCTTTGGCCTTTGATGGTATTGTTAAGTATCTTGATTGTGTTACACTTCCAGAGGTGGATCCCGTTACCGGATGATTGCTGGCCCGTTCCTGTACCAGTGACAGTGTTATTTTGAATGATGCTTCCTGAACAGTTGGAAAGATAGATCCCAAAGCAGTTGTTATATAGGATGTTGTTTGTGATCGTCACGTTTTTGGATTTCAGCACTTTGATGCCTGCAAGGTCGTTCAATGAGCTGTTGCCACTGTTGATGATTTTAAGGCCTGTGATGCTTGCACCATTTGTTTTTATGGTGATCACTTCTACCTTTCCCTGGCCATCGATTACCGGGTAACCGATACCAACAAGGTGAACAGGTTTGTCTATGATAATATTTCCTTCCGCATAGTTTCCACTTTGAATGAAGATTGTATCATGATCAGCAGCTTTTTGCAAGGCAGCTTTTATGGTACCTGTTTCGCAGGACTTACAAACTTTCAGTGAGCGGGAAGTGGCTTGGTATTGACAGAGACAGAGGATGAGAACAATGAGGATGCGGAGCATTTATTCAGAATTAGTTTCTAACTGAGCCCAGGTTAATGTTTCTCCGGGCATGATCGATGAGATCCTCAAGAGGCTGTCATTTACAGAGAAGGCAGCGATGTGTGATCCCATAGGGCTTTTGATCTCTTCACTTTTTAAATAGAATGATTTTTTTGCATCGACCAGTGTGCCTGGATTCGAGAAGTCCGTGACAAGAACATCCCGGTATGGAACAGTGGTTTTATTTTCTTTTTGATAATTGAACATGCAGTTGATATCATCGAACTTGAATGTCTTGCCTTTTTCTGTGACGAGCATGCAGCCGAACTTAGGATCGACCAGCTTCATCCCACAATGGAAGCAATCATCTGCACCATAGGTAATTTTATCAGACCCGGGTTGACAGGAAGGAATAAGAATCGAAAAAAGGACAAGGGGTAAGTGGTTAACTAACCTTCTTTTAACCTTCCTGTCCCGGATCATTTGATAAAGCCAGGCAACGATCGCTAGCAGACCTGAGCCGAAAAGGGCATATCCACCTGCTGCAGGAGCTGACAAGGCTAAGAAATTAAGAAGCTGCTTATAGCCTATAAGAGGAGGCTGGTATGATTCACCTTCAATTTTAATTGCCGCGTGTGGATTCAGGTTGTGACCATATTTATATCCCCAGATATACATGTCAACCATCGCCGCAATTGCAAACGCGATAAGAACAAAAGTGAATAGATTCAGCAGCCAGCGTTTGTTGGCGATGAATGTAATAAGTCCCAGCGCGATGATTCCGTAAAGAATGTATTGGAGGAACTTGAGCTCAGGGAACATTGATTCCTCAATATTCGCCATTCCGATATAATGGTTCAGTCCGTTTATGATCGTTATATCACCTGTCAGCCTGTCGATCCAGATCTGCATTTCAAGGCCTTCCGGATATTGTGGTGCCCAAAGATGGATCTTCCAGATAGCGGTGAAGAAAGCGATCGGAAGGAGCAACGTGGCGATCAGCACTAAAATTCGGGAAACTGGTTGCATCTTCATACTTTCTGTTTTTGAAGTGTAGTGACCCTTTTGACGGGTCACTACATGATTCAACATTATATCAGCCATTTGTTTTATTTTTTAGGCTCGTTGCCTGCCTCTTCAGCATCAGCGATGACGCCTGTGCTGAACTTCAATGGCACATTGCTGCCTTTAGGTGATACTCTTGCATAACCTGACATTTCCTGGTGAAGCGCAGAGCAGAAGTCTGTACAATAGAATGGGAACATACCGGTTCTTTCTGGTGTCCATTTTAGTGTTTGTGTCTCACCTGGCATGATCAGGATTTCAGCATTGTTGCTTCCCTTAATGGCGAATCCATGTGGTACATCCCAGTCCTGCTCAAGATTCGTTACGTGGAAGTAAACTTCATCTCCAACCTGGATGCCTTCAATGTTATCAGGTGTTAAGTGTGAACGGATGGCAGTCATATAGACATGCACCTGGTTTCCTTTACGTTCAACCTTCGTAAACTTCTCTCCTTTGGCAGCGTAAGGATGTGCATTCTCTTCGATCTTGAAGATCTTTGTTGAGTTGTCTTTGATCTTCGAAGCAAGGATAGCCTGTGCATAGTGTGGTTCACCTACAGTAGGGAAGTCATAAAGAAGCTTCATCTTTTCTCCGCTGATGTCATAAAGCTGTGCACTCTGTGCTAGCTCAGGACCTGTTGGAAGATATCTGTCTTTAGTGATCTTATTGTAAGCAACAAGGTATTTACCGGTTGGCTTTCTTGTGTCTCCACCTACTGTCATCAAGTGACCGATTGAATAGTAAGTTGGGATCCTGTCAATTACTTTAAGATCCTTAACATTCCATTTTACAACCTCAGAAGAAACGAACATGGAAGTATATGCATTTCCTTTTTCATCAAACTCTGTGTGGAGTGGCCCAAGTCCTGGTTTCTGTACTTCTCCGTGAAGCGCTGCTTCATATTTTACAACAGGTAGTCCATTGTATTCTCCTTCGAAGTTCTTGTCCTGGATCGCTTTCTGAAGCTTTGAGAAAGAGAACACCGGGATCAGGGCAGCAAGTTTACCGCTTCCTACAATGTATTCTCCTGATGGATCAACATCACAACCATGTGGTGACTTAGGGCATGGAATAAGATACACCATGTCTTTAAGCTCTGTCGGATCAAGAGTCAATACTTCATTGATCATCTCTGATGTAGCGGTGTGAGTTTTCTCGTCATATGTGTTATGTGCATACTTGACAGGGTATTTCTTTCCTTTCCCTTGTGCGATGTACTCTTCAGCTTTCTTCCAGTTAACAGCCATGATGAAATCCTTATCACGCTGGCTTGCATTCACTTCAAGAAGTGTGTACTGAAGCTCTGAGTTGTAGCATGAAAAGAAGAACCAGCCATGTGAAGGACCTTTACCTGCGCGGCTCAGGTCAAGGTCAACCGGAGGTGTAAGGATAGAGAAGCCAATGCTCATCTTTCCGGTTTCCTGGTCGATCTTGATGAAGTTAACGGTTCCTTTGAAGTTCTTCTGGTAAGAAGAAATAGGAACGTCACCCTGACCTTCAAGTGGTGTAGAGAACCTTGTACCTGCAATCACATATTCTGTATTCTCTGTAAGAAATGGTGATGAGTGGTTACCACTGCTGTTTGGGATCTCGATGATCTCTGCAGTTCTGAAGGTTTTAAGGTCGATGCGTGCAACTCGCGGAGTGTTGTTACCATTTGCAAAAAGCCATCTTCCGTCAGCTTCTCCATTTGTTTGCGATAATGCAAGGTGGTGAAGGTCATCCCATGGAACGAATCCATGTGATGTGTTTAACATTGGCTTAGTCTCTTCGCTGTAACCCCATCCGTTTTCGGGATGCTGAGAGAAAACAGGTACAATCTTCAGAAGTCGGGTAGATGGAAGTCCGTAAATGGCTAGCTGTCCGTTAAACCCTCCGGAAACGAAATTGTAGATCTCATCGTATTTTCCAGGGGCAACATAAACCTGCTTGGCTACGTCTCCTTCCACGACCTCTGTCGTGGTGTTCTTCGGCTTGCATTGGATCAGCAAGGTCAGGGGCAAACTGACTAAAAGTGCCTGTCTTAGTATTCGTTTCATAACGAGGTTGTTGATTGGATATGGTTTGTTTAATTAACGCCGTCGTTCTTTCTCATGAACTCAAGGAGGTCACGCGCATCACCAACGGAAATATTCTGATTTGGCATTCTTGTCAAACATTCTTCAAGAAGCTTCTGTGCTTCCGGATCCTGGTCAAGCATGATGTCAACGTTTGTAACGAAGTTCATGATCCACTCAGGCTTTCTTCTTTCTGTAACACCTTTCCATCCTGGTCCTACAACTTTGGTTGCATCCAGCTTGTGACAAGCGGCACACTTCATATCATATATTGCCTCACCCCGGGTAACCATATCCGCATTAAGTGGGGTAGTAAGTTCTACATTCTTTATTTCTCCGATCCCTTTTCCATCATCAGCAGCAGGTTTTTCTTCTGTTGCAGCCGGTTGTTCAGTAGGAGTTTCTCCTGTTTTGTCTGCTTCTTTAAGATCACCACGGTCTGGACCGCATGCTGTGATTGTTACAATGGAAAGTGCTGTAGAGATTCCAGCGATTAAGAGGAAGTTGGTTTTTTTCATGGTTTTTGTGTAAAAGATTAGTGCGTTAAAGTTTCAAATTACAAGCCATTATACTTATTGTTCTTGTGTTATTCTCATCTTTTACTTCTTTGCATTTCTGGCTTTTACCTTAATGATTATGGAACAAAGCTACCTGCACTGCAAAGGGTAAAAAATGACTGCAATCAAGCTGGAAGGTGACCTTTGTCATATCCTCCTGCTACCGCCCCAGAGCAGCCTTTCCGGCGGCATTGATGAACTCGGGATTCCAGGCTGGCTCCCATACAAGATTGACATGATTTTCTTTTTCGGGAAAGTTTTCTGTAATTACTTCTCTGACATTTCCTGTGATCATCTCTCCCATCGGACAACCTTTAGATGATAAGGTCATCGTGATTTCTATAAGATTGTTTTCATAGGTGATATTGTAAACAAGACCCATATCAATGATGCTGATATTTAATTCAGGGTCGATCACTGTCTTAAGTAATGAATGAACTTTTAGTTCAATTTCATCTCGTTCTGATAAGTATCCCATATTAGTTTCCATGCTTTCTCGTGTATCTGACAAGCATCTGGAGTAAGGTGTAATTATAAATCACTGCAGTGATAATTAATAATATCGCGCCCGCAGAAATAAGTTTTGTTTGCCTTATCAGGATGCCTGTAATAAATAATGCCAGTGAACTCAGGTAAATGATGAATTGTGCTGTTGCCATCCTTGAGGAGAAAAGATCTTGCTGCTTAAGACTTAACTGACCTTTCCCTTTATGCTTTCTGCTGAGCTGAAGAATAAGAATAAAAGGCAGTGTCTTGTATGTCTTGCCAAGAATTAACGTGGAGATAAATCCAAGTATGATGGATACGCCATACACCAGTGTAATGGATGTGCTCGCTGCTGCAGCGGAATCACCCAGGCTTAGCATTCCAGCACTCACCAGGGGAAGGAGCAGCAGTATGAATGCCAGTAATCCCTGCTTTAATGGTACATCCGGCTTCTTCTTGATTCTGTTTACATAAACATCTTTCATGAAAACTAGAAAACTCAGTAACCCTGTAAGGATAAGCGCAGCGCTTCCAAGATGCAGGAGCTTGCTGTTCATTACGAGGATCTCCAGGCAAAACAGGATGAGCCCGATGTTGATCAGGTAATATGCATAAGTAAGTTTTCGCTGGTCTTTCACGTTCGATACAAGGAACATGGGAAACAGCCTTGATCCCACTCCTATGATCAGCAAAAGGAACCAACCGACAAAGCCCATATGGGCATGCATCGTGAGGTATTCAAGATGATCCCTGGATAAAAATCCAAGTGTCAGATTGAAAGCCAGCACTGTTCCTGCACATACTGTAAGCCATAGCCAGACCGCTGAAGTAAGAATGAATTCACTGTCTGTCTTAGGATCTTTCGATGATCGTATGGTTTGATATACATTCACCAAAAACACTGAAACGCTCGCAAGCACAATGATCGCTCCGGATTGTAATGTCAATCCCACATTGAATTTCCAGAATGAATAACCAATGAGTGATGTTCCTGCAAGAAGGAGCAGATAAGAAATTCTCGCTAAAGATTCTGAATATAGTTTAACCTCAAGGATTACAGGAAGGATCTGGTACAAAGCACCAAAGATGATCATTGTTGCCCAGCCCAGTACAAGCAAGTGTGTGATCCCTAAAAGATGTGGCTGAAAATAATGCCCGGTAAAATCATTGGCAGAAAGTGCAATGAGAATCGTGCTGACAATGAAACATGCTGCCCCTGTGAAATAGTGTGGAAGGATTACTGATGCGGCAGGGGTATATGTCATGTCAGATGATTCCATTACTTCCTGAAGATCAGCAGGTGGATCTCGCCAGGACCTCTTTCCTGGGAAACAATCATGCCTTTGCGTTCATCAAGTTCCGGTACTAACAAATGTGGGAATTTTCGATGGACGACATGTATCGCATGACCTGATTTTAATTCATCAAATGCTTTCAGGATTGTTATCATAGGCATTGGCATTTCCATCATCCTCACATCCAGGGATATCAGGTTGTCACCAAACCTGGCCTTGAGGTCTTCATAACTTTCTTCTTCCTGAATGGTTTCAGCTTCAAGAGGTTTTGATATTCCATTCTTTCGGATCATCACATGAAAAACATCACCTGTTTTCTGCGTCTGGCAGGTGTATCCTTTACATTCAAGTACTTTGTAAAGAGGCACTGGCTCAAAGCTGTTGATCAGATGCAACGAACCATCTGGTGGCAGAGAGGCAAGACTTTTCATGATCATATGAAAGGGATCGTTATTGCTGGCAATGAGTGGTCTAACATCAAGCATTACTGTATTCTCATCATCTACGATCATAAGTTCATTCATGTCTTCTGGTGATTTTTCTTCATTTGATCCTTCCGGAATATCAAAACCTAATGGCTGGAGTACTTTGTAAAATGATTGAATATCTGCGCCACTAATCCTGGCTGCATCACTAATTGTCACTCTTGATGCGAGGACCTTTCTGAGCAGAGGATTCCTGAGCTTTTCAAGATTCTTGTGAATCGATGATATTGCATTGATCGAGTCAGCATTGAACCTGATGAGTTCTGAAATTTTGGTTTTGGCGGATATTTTCATTTTTACAAGTTTACTTATGCTGGAAACATTCTTGGAAACAGAATGTTGTTTTCCAGGTGGATATGTGTGTGAAGATCTTTTTCGAACTCATCTAACTTGGAGTAGAGTACACGATACGTTCCACATGCACCTTCAGGAGCAGTGTAGCCAGAGCTGAAATTGTGAATCTTTTCAAGTAGCTCTCCTGCTGTTGTATGATCATCTTCAAACTCAGTCACAACACCAGCAATATTGAATGATTCGGAAACATTCTTGTCATTCTCTGCCTGACTCAATCTTTTCAGGTAAGGGAAGAGCTCAGTTTCTTCTTTCTCAATATGATGCATCAGCTCTTCCGCAAGCTTTCCGAATAGTGTGTTGATCACGATCGTTTCAGGATGTTTGTCACCATGCACGCGTGCAACTTTCTGGCTGAACTCAAGAATCAATGGAATGGATCTTCTCAGGTAATTGTGGTGTGTATTGATAATGTAATCGATAAGGAATGCCGAGTCCCATTCTGCATAGTTGACATTTGCTGCTTCTGACTTCTCATCAAGTTTGTCAAGCTCTTTCTGAAGCAGTGTGGTATCAACACCTTTTTCAGAGCATGCTGCTTCAACTGTCTTCTTTCCACCGCAGCAGAAATCAAGTCCGAACTTCTTAAATACTTCAGCCTTTCTGAAATCCTTTGAAACAAGCTGGCCTATAGTTGGAATTGCTTCATCGTCTTTACGCTTGCCAATTGTGACATCCCAAAAGTCAGGTCCTTCTTTTTCATATTGCCATGTAAATGTGTTTCCTCGTTCCGCAAGAAGCTGGTAGTAAAGTGGCTTTGGGTCATGATCGTTATGGATCATCAGGGCCGTTCCTGGCTGAAGCTTGTCATACTCGTTAAAGATCGTCTGGTGCTTTAGGCGAGGTTCAATTGTTGGTACATCAATGATTAGTTCTGGTTTCATATTTAGTCATGTTTAGTATTGGGTGATTGTTAATTTGTATTGAATGTGTTCGGATCTTTTGAATAAATAACGTTGCAATGCATGTCAGCATGATGAATGAAAAAATGATCAATAGCATGTCTGAAGTATTGCTGCTGATCAGTACAGTACTGTACGCAGTGCCTCTGAGTGCGATCAATGCCTCAGTTACAGTGAATGATGAGAGAAATGTGAGAAATATCCCTGGGCTGATTTTGATCATGTGATGAATGTCGAGCAGCGCCCATATGGTGATTGAAATAACACCAATAAGTACCAGGTGAAGAAAAGCGATGACCAGGAACCTGTTGGTGTATGCATGTTGCGCCAATGCAGGAATAAATGATACTGCAAGCATAATCAACCCTTTAGCTGCGAATGCGAAGGATGAAGTACCAAGCATGAGAAGCTGTATGTTCGAAAGTGTTTTCCTGATTTTACTTCTCAAAGAATAGATCATGCCTGCACCGGCCAACAGTGCTGCAAGTTGTAGGATGCTTCCGGTTGATTCGAGTATGGTAATCAACACGGTGCGATCGGAAAAGGTGAACGATGATACAACTGTGATAAGTATTGATGAGGTTAGCAGCAATAAAAACCTGTTGCCGGCTTTTGAAGAAAATGAGATGCCTTTGTGTTCGAAATGCTTTAGAATTAATGCAATAACGCTGCATGTAAACCAGCCATTGATCTGGAAATGCAGGTAATAATGAACCGCATTCTTTTGTAAAGCTGTACCTGAAGGAAGATTTCCAAGCACTGGCACTAGAAGCGGACCTGCAGATGCAATCACCAGAAAGAAGATCGCTGCTGTTATAAGCTTATCTGCAAGACTGAATGGTTGGGATAATCTGGATGCTTTTATCGACCGGTATACGCCTGTTGCGAACCAGACAGAAATACCCATGTGCAACGTGGAGAAAAGAATGGATGGTATGCTGTATCCGCTCACCAGGAAGCTGATAAACATTCCGGTATTCGCAAGAAGGATGAACAGGTATTGTATTTTGTGCTTATTTGCATCAGCTTCTGTGGGTAGAAAGGCCTGTATGATAAGTCCTGCTAGCGCAGTGAATACCCAGCCAAGGAATGCCGCATGTGAATGTGCATGCAGTACATTTGAATAGGTGATTTCAAGTCCAAATGCAGCATGTGATCGTAACAGCACTCCTAGTGTTGCCACAAGTAAAAACCAAAAAAGCGCAGTTCCTGACCAGAGATTCTTCACACCCAGACTTTATAAAGGACAAAATTATCCGAAATAGAAGAGTGAATCTATGAGTTAGGTCATAGGTGCAGGTGAGTTACATCATGTGGCTGAGGTTTTCCCTGGATTGAACAGTTGCCAGATCCTGGATGATCGAGCGGCCATTATCCTCAGCATACCATTTATGGATGTTGTAAACGAGGTCTTTATGTGTAAATCCTGGATTCTCCTGCTTAAACTTTTCAGCAAGTTCCCTGATTTTTGTTGGACGTGGTCCCCAGGACCACAGAACATTGTCTGTAGTGGGATCCATGGAAATAACGATCGGGATGGCGCGTGCACCATTGGTGAGGTACTGATCCATGATCTCAGGATTCTCATCCCGCAGAATGATCTTCAGTTTCACTTTACCTTGCGAAACTTCAGAGATTTTATTCAGAACTGGAAGGATCTGTGCACCATCTCCACACCATGGTTCAATAATTACAACCCAGGTTGCTGGCGTTGCATTTCTGAATAGCTCTTTTATCTCTTCATCCGGATGAAATGTCTTGTCGATCCTTTTCATCCTCTGTGTGTTCAGCTTGATATTCGTGATTTGCTCTTCATTGTATGCAGTGGCTCCAGAAAGGTTGCGGCTCATAAATTCTTTGAATTCTTCATAAGAATAGATGCTTGTTTTCTCCTGTAGTATCATGTGCGTTCTCCTTTATAACTGTGTAAATATGGTTTATTGAGTTCATATGAACTATGAGCGTTGTCATAGATCGATCGGGTAAACTTCTCAATCTTTACAACGTGGGACGTACCATCCTGTTTTGCCAACTTTTATCACGTGTTCAGCTGATCGGTGTCATTTTCCATCCATGCGTACTCAGGTATTTTTGGTCCTTCAGTAATGCACTTAAAAAGTAACCAGAACTCATGCCTATAACGGTAAAAAGAAGTGTTTTCTTTTCCCTGTTCTTAACCTTTCTGGTCTATACCTGGGTTGTGTCAACTGCTGGAACAGAGGTGGATGAAGGAAAATCATTTTATAATGTAGAAGCGGCTGCTGGTAAATTGCTTTTTCAGAAGTACAATTGCGGATCATGTCATCAGCTGTATGGTCTGGGTGGTTATATGGGACCAGACCTGACAAATGCACTGTCTGATAAATCAGGAAAGGAAGCTTACATAAGAGCCATCTTAAAAACCGGGACTGCAAAGATGCCCGATTTCAAACTGACGGATAAAGAGATCAATGAGCTTGTTGCATTCCTAAACTATATCGATAAGACTGGTG
The DNA here is from genome assembly GCA_036675075.1 of Bacteroidota bacterium. Classification (GTDB taxonomy): domain Bacteria; phylum Bacteroidota; class Bacteroidia; order JAKFFM01; family JAKFFM01; genus JAKFFM01. The sequence goes on along the minus strand of JAKFFM010000048.1, from coordinate 184,197 downwards.
CTTCGCCGGTGTTGGATTATTCTATCAATTATGACGGGACAGTTGATGTTGGAAAGAAAAAGTAAGACAGGGATTATCTTCATGACGCTTGCGATGATCTCGTTGCTTGGCGGTGCCTTGTTTGGATGTATCGGAGCGATCCAGTTTGTTTATCCTGATTTCCTTTCATCTGTAGCTTTTTTCAAGATCAGGCCATTGCATGTTTCACTCGTTGTTTCATGGATCTTCTTTTCTGCAGTGGGTGGAATTTATTATTACTTCCCCCGTTACCTGGATATTTCATGGCGTTCTGAGATCTCAAAAAAGCTTCATCTTATTTTATATGTGCTTACTGGAGTTGCAATCCTGATCTGTTTTTTTCTCGGGAAATTTGGAGGGCGTGAGTATTGGGAATTTCCTCCCTGGCTTGCAATTCCCATTGTTGTTTCATGGTTGTTGTTTGGAATTAATTATTTCCGAAGCGCCTTTTCAAAAACATTCACATGGCCTGTTTATATGTGGATGTGGGCAACCGGGATCGGGTTCTTCCTGTTTACTTTTTTAGAATCGTATCTGTGGATGCTTCCATTTGTTAGAGACAATCATGTCAGAGACATCACCATGCAATGGAAATCGTATGGAGCCCTTACCGGGTCGTGGAACATGCTGGTTTACGGAACAGGGATATTCCTCATGGAGAGAATCCAAAAGGATGGATCGATTGCTCATGGCAGACTTCCATTCATGATGTACTTCCTGGGATTCATCAACCTGCTTTTCGGTTGGGCCCATCATACCTATTTCGTTCCAATGGCACCGTGGATAAGGTATCTGGCTTATGGCATCAGCATGACCGAGTTGCTCATATTTGCCAGGATCATCATGAACTGGAAAGAAAGCCTGAATGTTTTTCAGCGAGGCTATCATGACCTTTCATTCAGGTTCATTATAGCATCAGAGATCTGGATCTTTATCAACCTTGCATTGGCCTTACTGATCTCTGTACCTGCAATCAATCTGTTTACGCATGGCACCCACATCACCGTCGCGCATGCTATGGGAAGTACGATCGGTATCAACACCATGATACTTTTTGCTTCATGCGTCTTCCTGTTGAAAGATGCTTCTTCCATTACTCCTGCCCAATCAAAATGGATCCGTTCCGGCTTCTGGATACTGAACTATTCGCTCCTTGCGTTTTTCACTTTCCTAATAATAGCCGGATCTGTAAAAGGGTACAGGATCGTAGTGCTGAAAGAAGATTTTATGGTTACTATGAATGTCATTACACCTTACCTGAAGCTATTTGCTTTTTCAGGAATAGGATTGCTGATAGGATTATCCATGATCGTTATTCCGTTGATACGTGTTGCTATAAATGCTGTAGTGATACAATTCAGGAAACCTGAAATATTAGTAGCGGTACGGGCTTCAGCTGAAGTGTATGCCGAAGAAGAATTAAATGTGAATTAAATGAAAGACACAACGATATCATTTGATAACAGTGCAAAGACCTTTTCACACAGGTCTGATGAAAGCTTAAAGCAATCATGGTTCCTGTTTCGTGTGATGAGTCATCCATTCCTTGTGAAAGTGCTTTCAAGGATCACGATATGGGCAATGATGATAAAGCTGCCGATATCATGGCTTATAAGGAAGAGCATTTTTAAGCAGTTCTGTGGAGGTGAAAATATCAACGAGAGTCTTAAAGTTGCTGGGGAACTTTATTCAAATAAGATCGGCGCCATCCTGGATTACTCAGTTGAAGGAAAAGAAACAGATCTTGATTTCGAACGCACAAAATGTGAAGTTTTAAAGATCATTTACAAAGCAAAGGATAACCCGGCGATTCCTTATACCAGCCTTAAAGTAACGGGCATCGGTAGATTTGGATTGCTGGAGGAGCTGAACAACAATACAGTGCAAAGCAGTGAAACAGAAATTGAAGCTGCAAGATTGCACGAGCGAATAGCATGTGTATGCAACAGTGCCAATGAACATGGTGTGCCTGTTTATTTTGATGCGGAAGAAAGCTGGATTCAGGATGCGATAGACAGGATGGCTGAAGAAATGATGTGGAAGTACAACACAGAGAAGGCCATTGTGTTAACAACGATCCAGATGTACAGGTGGGACAGACTTGAGTACCTGATAGACCTGGTACGTCAGGCCCGCATCAAGGGAAGGAAAGTGGGAGTGAAGCTCGTTCGTGGCGCTTACTGGGAAAAGGAAAACAACTATGCTGCCTCAATGAACAGGAAGAGTGCCGTGCATCAGTTAAAGAGTGACACGGATGCAGACTTTAACAGTGCTGTTGAATTCTGCCTGAATAACATTGATGTCGTTACATTGTGCGCAGGAACGCACAACCAGGAGAGCACCTATTCATTGATCGAAAAGATGAAGTCACTTGGAATTCCGAATGATCATCCGAATGTTTATTTCTCCCAGCTTTATGGTATGAGTGATAACATTACATACAACCTGGCTTCGCAGGGTTATAATGTAACAAAGTATCTTCCATATGGTCCGATTAAATCTGTGATACCTTATCTGATCCGAAGGGCGGAGGAGAATACATCCATAGCCGGACAGATGGGAAGGGAGCTGACATTGATCAATCAGGAGCTCAGCAGGAGGAAAGAGCAGAAGCTTATCAGATAGCAAGAATTGTTAAAGATCCTGGTTCGAAAACCGGGATTTTTTTTTCTCATTCACATACTGCAGTATTAAGAATTTTTAATTCATTCAGGTTAAGTCATCATGCTTTACTGAAAAATCAGATAGGATACTATGTGCGGAATCAAATAATTATTTGAGAGTTATCAGACTGTTTATAACTGCATAACAATGTTTAAAAAAATGAATTGCCTTTAGATCATCCTCTCTCTACATTGCATAACTATTTAAGTCAATCCGGAAATCCTACAATATAATGGTAACAAAGTCAATGGCGGTAAAGCCAGCCTCAGTAAAGGCTTACAAGAAAGAGGAAGCGCTAGAGAAAGCACGTGAATATTTCGGTGGTGATGATCTTGCTGCATCCACATGGCTGAACAAATATGCCATGAGAAATGAGCAGCGTGAACTGCTTGAATGTACACCTGATCAGATGCATAAAAGAATGGCGAAGCAGTTTGCCAGGATCGAAAAACAGTATGCTGATTCGGTTCATCTCAATGGCAGCAAGAAGCTTCTTTCGGCATATGGTCAGGAAAGAGCCTTTCTTTCAGAAGAAAAGATCTATGAATATTTTAAGGACTTCAAATATGTAATTCCTCAGGGTAGTGTGATGTCAACACTTGGTAATCCATATGTTCTTGCATCATTATCTAACTGTATCGTATTGCCTGAGATCCATGATTCTTATGGAGGGATCTTCTATACGGATCAGCAGCTCGCTCAATTATTCAAAAGACGATGTGGTGTAGGGATTGACATTTCCTCTCTTCGTCCTTCCGACATGAAGGTGTCGAATGCTGCAGGAAGCACTACCGGAGCGGTATCTTTCATGGAACGTTTTTCCAACACAACCCGTGAAGTTGCGCAGAATGGAAGAAGAGGTGCGTTGATGATCACCATGGATGTTGCTCACCCTGATATCGAACAATTCATTACGATCAAGCAGGACCTGACTAAAGTAACAGGTGCCAACATTTCGGTGCGTCTTTCTGATAAGTTTATGAAAGCTGTTGAAACCGGATCTGATTTTCAGCTTCAATGGCCAGTGGACTCAGAAACACCGGAAATTACAAAGTCGGTAAAATCAAAAGACCTCTGGGATATGATCGTCGGATCTGCCCACCTGTCTGCCGAGCCTGGCTTAATCTTCTGGGATAGACAACATACCTATTCAACATCTTCGGTTTATCCTGGCTATAAGAACATCTCTACAAATCCTTGCTCTGAAATTGCAATGCAGGGTGGTGACAGCTGCAGGCTGATCGCAATCAACCTGTTTTCATTTGTCGAGGAGCCGTTCACTAAAAACGCGTCGTTCAACTTCAAAAAATTCTATGAAGTAAGCTACGATGCACAGCGTCTGATGGATGATCTTGTCGACCTGGAACTTGAAGCTGTAGAACGCATCCTTGGAAAGATCGAGAGTGATCCAGAACCTGATTTTATCAAGCAGGTTGAAACAGACACCTGGAAGCTTCTGCACAGAAACGGAAAAGAAGGAAGAAGAACTGGTCTTGGATTTACAGGACTTGCTGATGCTCTTGCTGCATTGAATGTTTCATTTGATTCAGAAGATGCCCTCACGATGACTGACCAGATCATGCGAACCAAATGCGAAGGAGAGTTTGACAGCTCCATCGACATGGCAATTGAACGTGGTAGGTTTGGTGTATTTGATCCGAAGATTGAAGAAACATCTGAGTTCGTTGGTATGCTGAAGAATGAATTCCCGCAGATCTATACGAGGATGATGCAGAACGGAAGAAGAAACATCTCCCTGAGCACTGTTGCCCCTACAGGTACTTTAAGCCTTCTTGCACAGACATCTTCCGGCATTGAACCTGTCTTCATGCTTGCCTATAAGAGAAGAAGAAAGGTTGATCAGAATGATAAAGATGCAAGAATTGATTATACCGATGCGATGGGAGATTCATGGCAGGAATTCACCGTATATCATCATAAGGTGAAAGACTGGATGAAGGTAAGCGGTGATAACAACATTGAAAATAGCCCTTACCATGGATCCACTGCATCAGAGATCGACTGGAACAAACGAATCGAGCTTCAGTCTGTTGTTCAGAAATATGTCACACACTCCATCAGCTCTACGATCAATCTGCCGAATGATGTAACGCTTGAAAAAGTAGCGGAAATCTATTTACAGGCATGGAAAAAAGGATTGAAAGGCATCACTGTTTACCGTGATGGCTCACGCAGCGGTGTACTTGTTTCAACAGATGATAAAAAATCAAAGCCGGCGGATTCAGGATTCATTGAAACGACCGCTCCTTCAAGGCCATCAGCGCTTGAAGCAGAGATCGTTCGTTTTCAGAATCACAATGAAAAATGGATTGCTGTGGTTGGGCTACTCAATAACAAGCCGTACGAAGTATTCACTGGTAAAGCTGAAGATGCATTTGTCATTCCTTCATATGTTGAGAAAGGCTGGGTGCTTAAGAATAAAAACGAAGCAGGAAAATCACGCTATGATTTCCAGTTTTATGACAAGGATGGATACCGTATCACCATTGAAGGACTCTCCAGGTCTTTCAATAAAGAGTATTGGAACTATGCTAAACTCATCTCTGGGGTTCTTCGTCATGGAATGCCTTTGCCGCAGGTTGTTCATCTTATTGAAAACCTGAACCTGTACAATGACAGCATCAATACATGGAAGACTGGTGTTGAACGTGCATTGAAAAAGTTCATTCCTGATGGAACCGAAGCCATAGACAAATTGTGCCGTGATTGTGGTGACCCTTCAGGCTTGTACTATGAAGAAGGTTGCCTCAAGTGCAAGAATTGCGGGCATAGCAAATGTGGATAAGATCCATACATCCCTAAAAAAAGAAAAAGGTCATCTATAACGGATGGCCTTTTCTTTTACCTGATTTCTTACTCTTTAACGATCTTTCGCCGATCAGCTATTCATCAGGAGTTCACGTTTAGCTGTAAGCTCCGTGATGCATGCCGGAAACAGATCCATGTAATAGTTAATGCCTTCAATGAGGTTGGCCTTATATGATTGCAGGTTGTTTTTGATCTGCATTCCAAGCTCATTGCTGCCGGTAACGATCTTTTTCTGGTAATGCTCGATGTACATGTTAAGCTCATTGATGAACATATGTGCACGGGGCAGCTTGTTCATGATGTCAGCTCTTCCATAGATATGATCAACCATTTCCTGCAGAGATGATAATTTTGAAAAGTATGCCAGGTTAGGGCCGGGACAAAGTGTTACTGCAGTGAGGTTTCTGGGAACTTTTATTTTGTTTACAAGCAATGCAGGACTCGCAAGGCCTTCACACAGACAATCTTTTTCAAGCACCCTGTTGATCTGTTCTTCCTTTTCTTTTTCATTCAGATCAGATGCCTGGAGCTGTGTGATCTTTAAATGTTGATACTTCCGGGATGCAGTACAGATCGGATCTTTGGTGAACTCCGTGTTGAATGCAAGGAACTTTTTATAGCATGGACTTCCTGGTCTGTTTTTGCGGATACGCTCCTTACGTTGAATTTCTGAAGAACTGTGCCTGAAATTATTAAACCCGATCCCAAGAGGAGATGCATAGCTTACATAGTAATCTTCGGGTTTGGCTTTGGTTAATTTATTCATGCTTTCCTCATCCACATTCGTTGCTTCTGGTACCAGCAGAAACGGGCTTCCCCAGCCAGTGCTGTCTACTTTGTACCTGTTGAGGAGAAAGCTGTTCTCTTCACTTGTACCAATGCCACCCTGCACTGAAAGACGAATGCCTGGAATTGTAGAGAAAGGTTGTCTTCCTTTGGCTACGAGTGCTTTATTGACGATCTCAAACAGTTCATTGCGCAAGGTTTCTTTTCGTTCCTGGAACTGTTCAAGGATTGGCCCGAGCAGAAGTCCATCGGTTGGGAACACATGTCCTCCGCAGTTAAGACCAGATTCAATTCTGAATTCAGAAACCCATAAGCCTTTCTTTGCAAGGAACTTTCCCTGGATATCCGCGGAACGAAAATCACTCACTTTTACAATGATGGATTTATTTAAGTGTCCTTCCTGATCAGGATAAAATTCATCAAAGCTTTCACAATAGGAGAACAGCCGGGGATTCATTCCTGCTGAAAATACAACTGATGAGCTCAGCCTGCTTTTTGCAAATCCTCTCAGTGCGGCAGCTGCATCAGAATATTCATAAGGCAGCTTTTCACCGTTGTCATCATTGTTCGCCCTGTCGCATTTCGTCATGATGTTGACATCAATATTGCCACGCTTCAGACTTCTTCTCAAAACTTCTTCATACACTTTTTTAACCTGGATGTCTGAGGTTGCCAGCATCTTTTTGTAGATCTTTTTAAACGGTGCTTCATCATCCAGCAGGAGGAAGTATCGGTCGATATCGTTTGTGCCTGTGAATTTCTGTGTGCTGATCTCATAAAGCTGGTTTGATGTCAGTTCATCAAGCAGATCAAGGTAGGCAGTGATCCTTTTTGCACGGTGATCGATATCTTTTTCTGGAATAGGAATGTAAGGTGTATTTGCTACTCCGCAGTAATGTTCCCGCATTTGTTCTATAAGATTATCTTCCTGGATAGAGATGACGGAAGAAATGCCATAGCGTGCAACTTTTGCCGGAGTGTCTATTGTGAAGCCCAGGCCCATGACAGGAATATGGAATGTATGTGGAGTTTGAACAATCATATTGACAGAATATAGTTAGACAGTAAAGGTCTGTGCTTATATGTCCGGAAATTATGATGTGTGTCAGCGTTCCCTTGATTGGAAATGTTAGTCAGTAAGGTTGGCAAGCTCTGAAAGCGTTTTCAGATTTTTTAGGATGATCTTTTTGCCGTTAAAGTCGATGAGGTTTAAATCCTTGAATTCTGAAAGAAGCCTGATCGCTGTTTCAGTGGATGTACCCGTGATGTTTGCAATATCACCACGCGTGATCACAATGTTGAGTGTGCAGTTGTCATTTTCCAGACCATACACTTCCTTCAGGAAAAGCAATGTTTCTGCAAGACGTTCCTTTACAGGCTTCTCAACAAGTTCTGTTATTTTATGTTCTGCCTTGCGAAGATCTGAAGAAAGCAGACTGATCAGGTTTCTGGAGATGGTTGGATTCTTTTCAAACATCTCAGAGAACTTTGCTTTTGGTATGAAACAGATGGTGCTCTCCTCAAGAGTTTCAGCTGAGCAAAGGTATTTCTCACCAGTGATCAGTGCACGGTAACCAAGAACATCACCTGGCCTTGCAAGCCTGACGATCTGCTCTTTCCCGCTTTCCATCAGCTGGTAGATCTTGACTTTTCCCGTGTTCACTGTATAGATGCCGTGAGGAGTGGTGCCCTGGTTAAAGATCACCGTTTTCTTACGGAATGTAGATAGCGATTTATGATGGTTGATATCATCAAGCTGTTCTTCACTCAGGTTACAGAAAATTGATGAGTGTCTTGCGCTGCAATCGCGACAGTTAAAGTAAGTGGATGACCTTCTCATTCCCAGACAGAATTTGTAATATACAAAGCTACCAGGAGCACTTCTGATTGATGATGAGAATTATCATGCGGCATTCTGACTTACATCATGCAAGTTATGATGGCGCTCATAGTTCATGGCATGATTATGCAGTTTATTTGCAATGATGAACAATGACTCTAAAGCAAAAGTTCCCTCGGAATCGGAGACGACCATGACAGAGATGGTTTTCCCGAATGATACGAATCCCCTGGGAATCTTAAGAGGCGGAAGGCTTATGGATTGGATGGATACTGCATCTGCAATATGTGCCCAGACACATGCGAATACAATTGCGGTAACAGCAAGTGTTGACAGACTGTTGTTTCAACATCCTGTGAGGCTTGGAGATATCCTCACATTAAAGGCTAAAGTCACCAGGGCCTTCCGCTCTTCTTTAGAGGTTTTCGTACAAGTCTCCGCAAGAAGGATCCCAAGCGGTGATACCTTTATTTCAAACTCTGCGTACTACACGTTTGTAGCACTTGACAGCCATGCTCGTCCTACAACAGTGCCTCAGGTAACTCCTGTAACAAAGGAGGAAAAAGCTGAATTTGATGCTGCATTGTTAAGATACAATTACAGGAAAAATTCCTGATTTATCTTTTCTTTAATTCCATTTCCTTCCAGATAGATTTTCACTTCCTGATCGCCACACTATAGGGGTCAACTGAAACTTCTGCCTGCCAGTTCATTTCAAGCTCAAGTGTTTTCATATTGATCAGGGTGATGTATCCGTTTCTTTCTCCGCAGGATGTTGTATGATGAGGTGTCCAGCCGGTTCCTGAAATATTCCGGTTCGCTACATAGACAAAGCCTGATTTGTCATCAACGGCAAGGCCTCGGGGCTGATATCCTGTCTCTATAGACTTTATCAGTTGATTCGTTTGAATATTTATCACAGCAACGGAACTATGTGTGGACAGATTCGCTGAATCCTCCATGCAGGTGACAAACATATAAGGCTCCTTTAGGGAAAAGGCCATCAGCTGCGGTACACCCGGAGTTTTAATGATCCCGGTAAGACTATCGTTGGAAGTCTGAAAGATCCTGATCTCATTGGTTCCCTGGCATGAAACATAATACGATTGATAGTCTGCAGAAAATTCTACTTCATAGGGTTTATAGATTCCCATTGGCGAAGGTGTCTCTGTAGGATCAAGAGTGATCATGGATTGTTCTGGATTTAGAGGCTGTGTGATGTCCATCTTGTAGATGAAGTTTCCTTGCTGCGCCGTGATGTAGGCGAGGCTTCCATTCAGGTTCATTGCCGAGCCGTGAGGATAGATAAAGTAACCGCTGCCCTGGTATTTTACAACAGTTTCCATTTTTTGAAGATCGAGAAGTACCACCTTGCCATCGCCGTTTAAATGAGAAACAAGTGCAAACCGTGAATCTCCGGAAACTGACATGGAATGCCATCCCCAGTCTCCAAGCGAGATCTCTCCATCAAAAAGTCCGGTCGCAGTTTCATAACGCTGTATCATGGAGTTTGCAAAGAAAGAGATGTAAAAATGTTTTCCATCTGGTGATACAAACATATCATGCGGAGACTCAATAGAGTTTGTTTTTCCAACGGGTATCACTCCCATGATCATCTTTGATTCTGCATCAAATACCGTCACTACATCACAGCCCTGGTTCGCCACATATATTTTGTCCCGATCTTTATTTTCAGGAAAACGTAATGCCCCTGCCCGGTTTTTCGCGCCATCCCTGATCCAGTTTTTAAGTACCATGATCTCAAGTGGTGTCAAGGGTGAACCTTCTTTAGGCATCATCCTGTCATGGTCAGCATGGTCGGTTATGTTAACCAGTGCATACATCAGGCTGAGCTCTGGATGGTATGGAATAACCACTGCATTATGGTAGCTTCCGTTATAGAGCTGTTCCCATGATGAAAGGTCAAGGCCATTGCTGTTTAATTTACCTGTGGAGCTGTGACATGCAGGACTTGAACATTTAGTCCGGATGATCCTTCCGACCTCTTCAGGATAATCTGCGGCAACACTCAGCGGATCTCTCTTGCATCCAGCCACAATGAACAGGAAAGCATAAACCCAAATCAGCGATTTCATGCTTGAAGTTAAGCTCCTGACCGCTTGAAAACTATGCGCTAAATCATGATTATAAAGAAAAGGAGGGACTGCGCCCTCCTTTTCTTTATAACGATTTAATAAGATTATCAGAATGCCGCCTTGAGTGAAAGCACAAGGTTTCTGCCAGGTGCAACAATTCCGGAGCTGTATGGACGGTATCTTTGATCAGTAATGTTTTCGAGGCCGGCACTCACTGAAAGATGTTCAGTGAACTGGTACATCGCTTTAAAATTCAGCGTGTACCAGCCTGGTGACCACGGATTTCCGTTTTCATCGATCGCATAGATCTCTGTCTTACCCTGCTCCTCAACAGGCAATTCATGGAATTTCTTTTCACCGCTATACACTGCATAAAACTGCATGCTTAGCTGCTTCACTGAATAGGAGATCCTCGAAATACCATACCACGGCGGTGCGTGCCTTGAAGGACTAATGCTTCCGTCATCAAGCTCTTCTTCACCAACCTGGTAGTTGAAGTCGGAAGCAAAACCAAAACCTGATTTAGCCTTCACTTCAATTCCTGCCTGGATCCCGTAAACCTGTGCAACTGCCGCATTCTGGATCGCCTGAACTTTACTCATGCTGCCACCATACATGATGCTGTCCATGCCATTGAGTGTGAAATCCCTGCGTACGAGTGCATCATTCAGGATTGTATAGTAGCCTGTCAGATCAAGCTTCAGGTAGTTCCCCAAAACGCGTGTGATGCCTAGATCTGTATTGTAAACATATTCAGCATCAAGGTTGGGGTTAGGTACCACTACAGCTCCCGGCTCTGAATCAAACACTTTTCCAAGGTCATCAACATTGGGTGACCTGAATCCAGACGATGCATTGGCGCTGATGGCCCATTTGTCTGTTGGCTGATAAACCACTCCAAAGCTTCCTGTTACCGCATCATTTGCTCTGCTTGCCTGAGTGTATGGGATTGGATAAAAGGTCGTATCAAACCTGGCATCAAGAGAGAACTGATTGTAACGAATGCCTGCCTGTAACATGATCTTCTTCACTGGCCTGAATTGATATGTCGCATATGCTGCATAAGAATCCCATGTTGCCTGTGGATAGCGTGAAGGTCCCTGAACTGAGCTTCCATTGCTGATATCTTCATCGATCCCTTTCGATCTTACATCATTCTGAACACCTTCAACACCATAAAAGATCTTGTGCTGTTCATTGATTGATTTGGCGAGATCAAGGTTCATTGAATAAGCATCAACCTCTTCGATCCGGATATGCCTTTCGGATTTATTGATGTCCCGGTCGATGCGGCTTTCCTTGAAAAACTGATGAGCCACTCTGAAAGTCAGCTGATCATAGATCTTTGTACGTGACGAGTTTGTGATTCCAAGATTGTTCATCATCCAGATTTGCGGACCATACGACCATTCGCCGTATCTCGGTAGTCCTTTTCGATACCTAATGTGACGATCGTAGCGTGAATAGTCGGATGTTTCAGAATAATGAAAGCCATAATTGACATCCCAGTTTTCATTCGGCTTGAACCTGACTTTCTGCATCATGTTGATCTGCGTGAATCCTGATGGCTTCTGGATTTTTGGATCTTCATTCTGAACGATCACATCCAAGCTGTCCTGTCGCTGTACATAAAATGGACGCAGGTATTCATCAGGACCATAACTCCCCATCTTTAAATCTCCATAGTCGTTTGAGCTGAAGCTCGTCAATGCAGACCATTTTTTCCAGCCGGTGTTGATATCGAAATGAAATGACTTTTCCTTGTTTGCAGAAGAATAGCGAGTGACTGCATTTCCTCTGATCAGGACCGTATCTGTCGCGCTAAGCTGAGGAGTGAGTGTCTGAAAGCTCATGACTCCACCGATAGCATCACTTCCATAAATGACAGATCCCGGACCGAAGAAAACTTCAGTGCGTTCAATGGCAAATGGATCGAGGGAGATGACGTTCTGCAGATTTCCGCTTCTGAAGATCGCAGTGTTCATTCTAACCCCATCTACGATATAAAGCAGACGGTTGGTGGAAAATCCTCTGATCATCGGACTCCCACCACCTTGCTGGCTTTTCTGAATGAAGACTTTTCCTGAAGAGCCAAGGAGGTCTGCAGCTGTCTGAGGATTTTGCAACCTGGCCTCCCTTGCAGAGATGGTTGCTATACGTGCAGGTACATCACGTGAAGGCTGGCTCCACCGTGTTCCGGATACAACAACTTCATCCATGGTGATACCGGCATTTTCTAGCTTTATAATAAATCCGGCAGCTTCAAGGTCAGCATAGCTTTTAATCACAGGCTTGTAACCTAGCAGGCGGAAGGTGATCTGTTCAGCATTCCTGAACGGGGTGATGTCTGCCTGACCTTTTGAATTGGTGACTTCAAAGGCTTTGGGTGAATCACTTTGTATAGAGACGAGTTCGAGAGGCTGGCCTGTCTCGATGTCTCTCAGGGTCACTGTCTGGGAATATGCCATACAGGATACTCCCATCAGTAACCATAGAAAAATATGTTTCATATGATTTGATGTGTAAATAAACGAATAGAATGTAACCGCAGTGAATGATGCGGCCCGATTTAACTCAGATTATTTACTTCAGGAGGAGGAACAGGAGGTGAGTGGAATCGATCTACAGGAACAGACCGATGTTCTGTGAATGAATGAATGGTGTATGAAAGCACGTACACCTGTTGCTCGTCATGATCGATATACAGTGATTTTACAAACTGTAAAAGACGATTTTCATTTTCATGCTTTTTGTCACTGTTCCCGAAAGCCTTATCTACCAAGTCGTTCAGCCTGATGTTCAGCGCGGTCTCCTGGTTGTCGGGCCAGCAGATGTAAGTGATGTCATCACCATTAATGACAGTTTCAACAACATCATACATCTGTCCATTGAATTCAAACTCCTTTGAATGTTCCCACCGCAGCACTTCTTTGGATTCAGTTACAGTGAACTTAAGATGTACCAGCTGATCTTTCGGGATACCGTGAATCAGCTGTTTTTTGATTTCCTTCTTCAGCATTTTCTTTTCATAGTTCAGCCACATGAAGCTCATGGTAAATGGAGCGATCAGGCAGAACAAAAGAAAAATACCAGAAAGACTTTTATTCATTTTAGAAACAGGGTATGAATCATTTGAAACTCATGCAATCCTTGAATGCAAATTTACCGAAAAATACCCATATCCAGGCTTTACTGCAGGCTTGGAATTTGATATGAAGAGCACTTCCCTGATGCAGCAGGTTTTGAATCTGAAGACGGTGTTATCTTTATAAAAAATCAACGATATGAAATACATTATGTATGCGATCATCCTGGTGACACTGGGAGCCTGTTGCAAGGCGGGTGATGGAGGAGATGCGAGCCTTGTAGTTTACCTGAAACATCATGGAAATATCATCAGCAATAAGCCATCATATCCTGACACAGTAATGGTAAAATACAGAGCCACTGAATTTCCGGGATTCAGCGTTTCCGATTATGATGCCGTCTTCATAGGGAAACCAGGTGAGGATTTTGTTCGCATTGAAGGATTGAAATGTGGAAATTATTTTCTTTTCGGTACCGGAATGGATAGCACTGGTCCATACAGGGTCTTTGGTGGCCAGGCCCTGGAGATCGAGTATGGTGAAAGAAAGAATGAACGTGTGATCGACCTTGCCGTTGTTGAATAAGTAATTTTGAGGTCAATTTCATTCAACATTGTTTTTATTGAGATGATGAAATGTGTGATTGGTTTATGTTTTGTCATCTGTAAGGAAAAAGAAAAACAATGAGAATAGGAATGATCATGGGAGTTGTAGCAACAATTGCGTTGTCATTTCCGGCATATACCCAGGGAACAAAGAAAGACAATCAGGACACGCAGAAGAAAGAACAGGTTGCACGAAAGGGTTCGTTGATGCATTACAGTATAACAATTCATGGAAAGGTTCAGAATGTTGGTTTTAGGAAGGCCACAAAGGAGAAAGCGAAGGAGCTCGGCATCAAAGGAGAAGCTCGAAATGAGCCCGATGGTACAGTGTTCATTGAAGCAGAAGGAACACCGGAGCAGTTGCAAAAGTTTGTTGCGTGGTGTAAAGAAGGACCCGCAAAAGCTGATGTGGAAAATGTGGAGGTGAAAAAGACCAGTGAGATTAAAAATTATACAGAGTTCGATATTGATCGCATGAGCCAGAAAGATCGCAAAGACAGTACAGGAGAAGAGCGGTCAGACAAAAAAAGTGACCATAAAGGAAACCCTGGTGAAAAATAATACCGGTTTAGCGGGGAATCCTGGCTTTTTGTACATGCATTTATCCACAGTTGTTCATAACACGGAAGAACTGAGTTCAATTCTTTTAAATTTACGGCCTTATCATTCTGAACATGAAATTCAAAACAGTTCTGATCACAGGCAGTACAAGTGGAATTGGTCTGGGTATAGCAAAGGAATTTGCGAAAGCCGGATACCAGGTCGCATTTAACGGACTGGAAAAAGATGGTGCTGAAATAGCTGCAGCCGTAGGAAAGGAGTATGGTGTAAAGACATACTTCTCATCTGCGAACATGCTCGAGTCAAAGGAGATCGCTGAATTTATAAAGCAGTCTGAAGCAGCGCTTGGTCCGGTTTCAGTGCTTGTGAACAACGCAGGGATTCAGTTTGTAAGTCCTGTTGAAACTTTTCCTGAAGATAAGTGGAACGCGATCATTGGCATCAATCTGAACTCATCATTCCATACATCCCGGCTTTTATGGGAATCAATGAAAGCACAGGGTTTTGGAAGGATCATCAACATCGCATCTGCGCACGGACTGGTTGCATCAGAATTTAAGAGTGCATATGTTGCAAGCAAGCATGGTGTTGTAGGACTTACCAAAGTGCTCGCATTGGAAGGTGCACCGTTTGGTATCACCGCAAATGCGATCTGCCCGGGGTATGTTGAAACACCGCTCGTAAAGAAGCAGATCAGTGATCAGGCGACTGCACATGGTATATCTGAAGAAGAAGTTATTTCGAAGGTGATGCTGGTTAAGCAGCCGGTAAAAAAGTTCGTTGATGTTTCAGCGATCGGTAAAATGTGTGTCTTCCTGTCGTCGGAAGCAGGAGACCTGATTACAGGAACAGCCTTGCCTATTGACGGTGGCTGGAATGCTCAGTAACTTTATAACATGGCAAAGAGAAAGATTAAAAAGGTAGGGTTAGCGCTTCAGGGTGGCGGTGCTCATGGTGCTTTTACCTGGGGTGTGCTTGACAGGCTGCTGGAAGTTGACGAGATCGTGGCTGAAGGAATCTGCGGAACAAGCGCCGGTGCTGTGAATGCAGTCGCTGTTGCTTATGGCTTACATAAAGGAGGACCAGTGCTCGCGAAGGAGATCCTTGAAAAGCTATGGAAGCAGATCTCTAAATCAGGAAGCTTCTTTCTAAAACCTTCTGTATGGGACAAATACCTTGGTAACGGTGATATCTACAATTCACCAGGATATATATTCTATAATGCCATTTCACAGGTGCTATCTCCTTATCACCTGAATCCTTTCAATTACAATCCACTTCGTGATATCCTCAATGAGCTTATCGATTTCCAGGAGCTCAGACTTTACAATAAAAAAAGGTTATTCATCTGCGCTACGAATGTCAAGACAAATCGTGCAAGGATCTTTCATAATGAAGAGATCACTGTGGATACTGTTCTTGCATCCACATGCCTTCCGTTTATTTTCCAGGCGGTTGAAATTGATGGTGAACATTTCTGGGATGGCGGATACATGGGGAATCCACCAATATCTCCACTGATCGAAAACTCAAATGTACATGATGTCGTGCTCGTAAAGATCAACTCCATCAACATCAAGGAAGTTCCAAAAACAGCCAGAGACATTGCAGACAGGGTGAATGAGATCAGCTTCAACTCAAGCCTGATCAACGAGATGAAAATGATCCATTATACCAATGAGCTTGTGCGTGCAGGTGTAAAGATCAATGGCAAAGCACGACGTGAGATCTTTGTTCACTCTATCTCAGGTTACAGCGCACTGGGACATCTTAGTTATTCAAGCAAGATGAATACATCATGGGAATTCCTGATGAAGCTTAAGAACCTGGGAAGGGAATATGCCGACAATTGGCTTGAGTCGGACTTTGACCTCGTTGGAGTAAGATCAACATTTGACGTTGAAAAGCATTTCCTAAACAAGTTCTGAGTAAGCGCTGATCATTCGTGCTAGTTCAGGGATCGCTTCAAGATTGAGGGTGTGCCCGGTATTTCTGATCACGTTCATGGAGCTGTTTTTTATTGCCCCCTTAATTTCCATTGCATCACTCACCGGAATAAGAAGATCTTTTTCACCGTGTATGATGAGTGTTGAAATGTCAAGGGTACCAAGCTTCTCCCTATAATCTTCACGTTGTTCTGTCGCGTGCATCAGCATCAGCAGGTTTTCTGAAGAAGGCTGAGCAGACACCCTCATGGTTTTCAGGGTATCCACAGGGATGAGGGGATTTTCAAAATAATCAGCACCAAGCACAATGGGAAGCATGATGTCAAGCATCAATGGATACCCGCCAGCTTTCAGCGCGGATACCCAGCTGTCGCCGATCGCGTTGAAATGCGCGGTCTTATGAGCGAATGTTGAAATGAGGATCAGTCGTGAACAGACATCCGGATAACGTACAGCAAAATGTTGCGCGACAGCTCCTCCATAGGATATTCCGGCAATGACTGCTTTTGTGATGTGCAGATGACGAAGCAGCGACATGACATCATCCGCATGATCATCATAACTGCGAGGGGTTGGAGCAGAACCAGACTGCCCCTGAAACACAAGATCTAAAAGCAACACACGATGCTTTTGGGTCAGAGCAGGAAGTACTGCAATCCATGCAATGGTTGATTGAGACAGGCCATTTAACAGGACGATGGTGTTCTGTGCATGTTCATTTCCATGCATCTCATAATACATAGGAATGCCATCGTCAAGCGTATGAAACATTGATCAGATCTTTGCTGTGTTCAAAACAGTCGCTTCACCTGTGATGGTTTCGGCGCCGGTAGCTTTCTCAATGATTTTCGTTTCAACATGGATCCTGTGCTTTTCTTTATTCAGATCCTTCACTGTGAAGACTGCTTCATATTCGGTATTCACATACATCGGCTTAAGAAAGGCCATCGACTGTTTCAGATAAATGGTGCCTTCGCCAGGGAAGAGTGTGCCGAACACTTTTGAGAAAATACTTCCACCAAGAAAGCCATGCATGATCGGTTTCCTGAACATTGTGGATGCAGCATATTTTTCATCAAGATGCACTGGATTTTTATCTCCGGTCACTTCTGCAAATTTTTCAACTTCCTCCTGAGTAAAGGAAAATGTATGACGGTAAGTTGTGCCAAGATCGATCATAAGAATTTGTATTTATTCAAACAAAAATAGACGGATTTTTCAACCACTTAAATTTCTCGGGTTTTCGATGAAAATACGGATTTTGCCTATTAATTAACATTTTATTAACATGTAATGTAGGATTGTTCCTCTATATAGTCGATATTTGCGCCGGTTTTAAGACCCAAAATTTAGTAATTAATTGAAAATCATATAAGTATAATGGAAACTACAAACTTCTTCGACACCTGGTTAAACACTCAGAATAAAATGATCAATAACTGGGTGAACACCACGCAGAAAATGCAAAGTGCGATTACCGGAGGTCAGGCAATGGAGAAAGGTTCAGAGATCTATAATGAATGGCTTAAGAACCAGACTGACATTGTTAAAGAAGCTGGAAAAGTTTCTGAAGAGGCTGGTGAACAAACTGCACCTGCTGACTTCTTCAGTAAGTGGATGAATTCCCAGAAAGAGATTTCTATGAAGTGGATGAATTACAACCAGGACATCATGAATAATTTCATGCATGCTCAGGGTGGTGAATCAAACAAATTCGGTGGCAACTGGATGGAAGCGTTCAATACCTGGTCAAAATCTTTCGGTTCTCCTTTTACTAAGATGATGGAGTCGATGTCAGGTGCTGGGTCAAAAGATGCTTTCGGAAACATCCTAAACTCAACGAATTCCTATTTCAAAATGTATGAAGTATGGATGCCCGTTTATAAGGCAATGACTGAAAAAGGATTTGATCCATCGAAGATGAGTGAAATGTTCAGTGCAGAGAAGTTCAAGCAGGTGATGGATAATACATTCCAGTACATGTATCCTGCACCTTTAAAGGATGCTTTTGAAAATGCAGGTCAATGGTTTGAATCTTTAAACAGTTATTCAAAGCAGCTGACTGGCCAGTATTTCAATAATTTCCAGAACATGCCTAAATCGTTCCCGATGATGTTTGGAGATAATGACGCGATGATGAATGCCTATTCAACGATGCAGGGAATGTATCAGCGTGGTGTTCTTCCCGTGTTCAAGTTTGCCGCACCCGGAAAGGAAAGTGAACTTGCACAGCTATACATTGATACGGTTGACAAATATGCAATCTATGCGACAAAGCTTAATGAGCTTCAGTATGTGATGTATGTTTCAGGTCAGAAAGTGATGGAAGAAATGATCACTGATGCATATGCTGATTTCAGCAAAGGTGGAGAGCCTGTTCCGTACAATGAGTTCTTCCAGAAGTGGGTTGAAAAAAGTGAGAAGAGCTATGTTGAACTTTTTAAAACTGAAGAATATTCAAAGCTTCAGGGAGAACTGATCGACCTGGGAATTGAAGTGAAAGCTGGCTTTGAAAAGCTTATGGAAACTATGTTCAGTCAGTATCCTGTCATGCTGCGTTCTGAAGCTGATGAACTGAATAAAACAATCTATGACCTGAAGAAAAAAGTAAGAGCACTGGAACTTCAGCTTAATGGAAGTGATACAGAAGAAGCATCTGAAGAAAAGAAAGCAGCAAAAAAGAGTGCGCGTTCAACCAAGTAAAATCTAAAAACTATGAAGCAGGAAAATTTCCTTAAAGAAGTTTCTGAAACTGGTGCAAAGCTCATGAAGGGTTTTGATACATTGATGGAAATCGGTGATGTTACTGTTGCTACAACTCCTAAAGAGCTTGTATTCCAGACTGAGAAAGTAAAGCTGTACAAATATGTCCGTGAAACAAAAGCGACATATACGACGCCTGTACTGATCTCTTATGCATTGGTGAACAGACATGACATGCTCGACCTTCAGCCTGACAGAAGCTTCATTAAGAACCTGCTTGATATGGGAATGGAAGTTTATATCATCGACTGGGGCTATCCGACACGCGCGGACCGCTATTACACCATGGATGATTATGTGAACTGGTTCCTGAATGACATGGTGGATTTTGTAAAGAAAGATTTCGGATCAGAGAAAGTAAACCTGATGGGCATCTGCCAGGGTGGTACACTCAGCGTGATCTATTCTACACTCTTCCCTGAAAAAGTAAAAAACCTTGTTACTCTTGTTACTCCAATCGATTTCTCCATCGAGGATGGCTTGCTTTTCAAATGGTCTCGTCATATGAATATCGACCGGCTTGTTGACTACTACGGCGCGGTTCCAGGTGAATTCCTGAACAATGGATTTGCAATGCTGAAGCCTATGATGAAGGTCAATAAGTACATGAGCGTTCTTAACACCATGCAGGACAAGGATAAGCTGGAAAATTTCATGCGCATGGAGAAATGGATCAATGACAGTCCTGACCAGGCAGGTGAATGCTACAGACAATTCATTAAGGACTTGTATCAGAATAACCTTCTTATTAAAGGTGAACTTGTCATCGGTAAAAAGAAAGTGGATCTGAAGAACCTTACCATGCCACTGCTGAACATTTATGCAACAGAAGACCATCTTGTTCCGCCCTCATCAACGATCCCTTTAAATGACCATGTTGGTAGCAAGGATAAAGAACTGTACAAGTTTTCAGGCGGACATATTGGAGTGTTCGTTGGTGGCCGTTCACAAAAAGAGCTTGCTCCGGCTGTTGGTGCCTGGCTGAAAAAAAGAGACTGATTTTAACGATCATCATAAAATGTAAAAAGGTGTTGTCATTGACAGCACCTTTTGTATTTTGTAAACATGCCTGATTACCTCATGGAACATCGCATCGTGACACTCCCTTCAAATGGTGTCCAGGTTTGTATTGCTGAAGAAGGAGAGGGAGAGCCATTGCTTTTTATTCATGGACTTGCCATGGATTTGTCTTGCTGGGATCCATGTGTGAGAAGCCTCAGTAAACAGTACAGGTGTATTTGCATTGATCTTCCTGGTCATGGCAATTCACAAAAGGGACTGACCTATACACTCGGCTCAATGGCAGCTGCAATTGAAGAAGTGATCAGACTTTTAAGAATCGAAAAGATTACATTGATCGGTCATTCCATGGGAGCGCAGATCAGTATGCACATTGCCCTCGGAAATCCTGCATTCTTATCTAAGCTGGTGCTTGTCGCGCCGGCCGGCTTTGAACAATTTTCTGAAGGAGAAAAGCGATCGATCATCGAGTATGCTTCAAGGCCAAATCCGGATGTGCTGTCTGATGGTCAAATACAATATCTGTGCTCGCTGAATTATGCTGATCCGCATCATCCTGCTATTATGAAGGATGTTAGTCATCTGAAGCAGCTCATCGCTTCATCAGGCATTCAGGGATATTTTAACATGATGAGAGAATGCCTGACCTCAATGCTGAATGAGCCGGTATATGATCAGCTTGGGAGCTTATCTGTTCCGGTGCAGGTTATTTTCGGTGATCACGACAAGCTTATTCCAAACAGGCTGTTACATCCATTCCTCACAACCTCAGGAATAGCTTCTGATGGCGCATCAAGGATCCGGCAGTCATCGCTTACAATTCTGAAACGAACAGGACATCTTGTGCAGGTTGAATCACCCGAGGACTTCAACCAGGTCCTGAAAAATTTCCTCGTGAACGTATAAACATGCTCTGTCTGTCATGGAGTACAATTTTTCTATTTTTGCAGAATGTCCGGTAAAGCAGCAGGTATTCTTGAAGAAGCTTCCAGTGAGCGTCTGAAGCAGAACTTCAGGCAGGCAACAGAACTGCTGAATATTGCCATCGGCGAATACAAGGATGCAGAAGATTTGTCAGGACTGTCGGAAGCTTATCTGCAGACAGGCGATCTTTTTAATGAGATCGGAGATTTTGAGAAGGCGCTGGAGAACTACTTCAACTTTCATTCGATTGCAAAGGAAAGAGGTGACAGCAAGCTTTTGTTAAGATCATATCATAAGATTGGTTCAGTATATCAAAGCATCCGCGATTTTGATGCTGCCAAGAATTTTTTCGGAAAAGCCTGTCGTCACGCGTCGGAACTTGATGACCAGAAAGAATATTCTGAAGCACTCTTTGCTTTGGGTAATGTTTACAACTGGGCTGACGAGCTGGAAAATGCTGAGAAATTTCTTCTTGAAAGTCTCAAGGTGGCTGAGTCGCTAAATGATGAAAAGACACAGATCAGACCTATTTCAAGCCTGGCGATTCTTTACACAAAGATGAAGAAGCTTGATCTTTCACTGGATTATTTCAACAAGGGCATTGAGCTTTCCACAAAGTTTGGAATGTTACAGATCAGGGCTGGCATGCTTAAAAGCCTTGGTAACCTTTATATCTCCAGAAAGGAATATGAAAAGGCAATTTCAACACTTAAAGTTGCAGAAAAAGAATCTGCGGAACTAAGGCTCAATAACATTCTGCTTCTTATCCATGGCTTCTTTGCTGATGCATACGAAAAGACAGGAGAATACAAGCTCGCTCTCGAACATCATCGCAAGCATCTTTATTATGAAAAAGAGCTGATGGCTGAAGAGGTAAACCTTAAAACCAAAGGACTACAGGTAAAGTTTGAACTTGAAGAAGCAAGACGTGAAAATGAAATCAATCTTCAAAGAAATATTGAGCTTGAAGAAGCCAATAAAGAGATCAATCGTCAGAAGTCAGAGCTTGAAATTAAAAATAAAAACATCACGGATAGCATCGTATATGCTGAACGGATCCAGCGTGCAATGCTTCCTGAGCTTGACATCCTGAAAGAAAAATATCCTGAAAGCTTTGTGATGTATCAGCCACGCGATATCGTGAGCGGGGACTTTTACTGGTTCTACCAGCTGTCAGATAAGTTTGTCATTGCTGTAGTTGATTGCACGGGTCATGGAGTTCCCGGTGCTTTGATGAGTATGATCGGTAATGATCTGCTTAACCATATTGTCGTTTTTCAGAATATTACAGATCCTTCGGAGATCTTGTACAGGCTTAACAAAGGCGTGAAAGATGTGTTGCGTCAGCGTGAAAGTGAGAGCCGCGACGGAATGGATATCGCGGTATGTGTTATTGATGATCGCACAAAAGTATTGCAGTACGCCGGAGCCAACAATGCAGCCTGGATAGAGAATGGCGGCAGATTGGAGGTATTGCCGGCCACAAAAGTTTCCATCGGCGGTCATACTCCGGATCAGCAGCCTTTTAAAACCACTGTCAGAACCATTGTTCCGGGGGATCGCTTATATTTATTCACTGACGGATTTGCCGATCAGTTTGGAGGACCTTATTCTAAAAAATTCAAATACCATCAGCTAAAGGAATTGTTGGTCGCTGCTTCAAATGAACCGATCGGGAAGCAGTATGACCGTGTTGTTTCTGAATTCAATTCCTGGAGAGGGGAAAATGAACAAGTGGATGACATCTGCATCATTGGCATCCAGCTTTGAAATTTGAAATGATCCTATGCAAAAAACGTCTATGAACCAGATATTGATTGTTGCTGTAGGAGGTGCCTTAGGTTCAGTTTTAAGATTTCTCATTCAGCGGTTCTTTGTGATATCAGTTGCAGTGACCTTTCCTATGGGAACATTCATTGTCAATATTTTAGGATGTCTTCTCATTGGGATCATCTGGGGGATCAAAACAAAAAATGGTATTTCCGATGAAGCAACCTTGTTTCTTATGACAGGCCTTTGCGGAGGATTTACAACGTTCTCGGCATTTTCTTCTGAATCAGTTGTTCTGCTCCATCAGGATAAGTTCTTCCTCTTCCTGCTCTATGTTACACTGAGTGTTGTTTTAGGTTTTTCAGCAACCTACGCCGGTCATTATCTGACAAAATGACCCATTGAATTCATGGCACAGTTTTTCTGCTATGGGGGACAAATTTAACGATGAGGATGCTTGCTTTTTTTATGGCTTTACTCATGCCGCTGCTGGTATTTTCCCAGAAGGAAGTACCTGGTGCAGTGAAAGCGGCTTTCATAAAAAAGTACCCTGAAGCGAAGAAGGTAAAGTGGGAAAAGCGGGGTCATAATTACGAAGCTGAATACCGTATAAAAAAGAAAGAAATTGAAGTGGTTTTTACTCCAGATGGAAACTGGATGTACACTGCGACAGAGCTTGACAGACGCAAATTGCCTGCTCAGATCGTTAATGGCTTGAGGACTCAGGGCTTTTCCGACTGGAAGCTGGATGAAGCCGGGATTGCCGATACACCATTGTATAACCAGGTGTATATCGTTGAAGCAGAGAAGGATAAGCTTAGCTATGACCTCTTTTTCGATAAAGAAGGGAAATTACTGCAAAAGCATCTTGTAAAAGAGGGAAAATAATCGGATTCTGCCTTTATTAGCTATCTTTGCAGCCCTTAAATACCTTGTACGAATGGATATTACAAAACAGAATACCAACGAGCTGACTGCTGTGCTGAAAGTGAAAGTTGGTCCGCAGGATTATGAATCCCGTGTGAATGATGCATTAAAGAATTACCAGAAGAAAGCTTCTATGCCTGGATTCCGCCCGGGTAAGGTTCCTTCAAGCCTGATCAGGAAAATGTATGGTAAGTCGATCCTGGTCGATGAGATCAATAAGCTTCTTTCAGATTCATTACAAAACTATATTGTTGAGAATAAGATTGAAGTACTTGGAAACCCACTTCCACGCCGCGAAGATGAGCAGGTCATTGACTGGGATAACCAAAAGGAATTTGAATTCACTTATGACCTTGGATTAGCTCCGCAATTCAATGTGGATATATCGAAAGGAAAAAAGTACACCCAGCTTTCAGTGAAGATCGATGATGAGCTTGTGGACAAGTTTGCCAATGATATCCGAATGAGGTATGGTAAAGTGACCAACCCTGAAGTGTCTGAAGATAAGGACATGCTGTTCGGTGAGTTTGCCCAGCTTGACCGCCAGGGAAATCTTCTTGAAGGTGGCATCATCAAAAATTCTTCAGTAGCTGTTGACAGAATCAATGATGCTGAAACAAAAGTAAAATTCATCGGACTAAAGAAAGATGATTCGCTGGTTGTTGATCCTAAGAAGATCAGTGTGAATGCAACAGACCTTGGAGCCATGCTTGGAATTTCAAGAGAAGATGCTGAGATCCTTGACACGAACTTCCGTTTTACTGTTTTCAATATCAGCCGCATGAGCCCAGCTGATCTGAATGAAGAGCTTTTCTCAAAAGTGTATGGTGAAGAGGTGAAGGATGAAGCTGGCTTCCGTTTAAAGATCCGTGAAGAGCTGGAGAAAATGTTCTCACAGGAATCTGAAAAGAAGCTTCAGAATGATATCATGAACAATATGATCGATGAGCTTAAGATTGAACTGCCGGATGACTTCCTGAAAAGGTGGCTGATGGCGGTGAATGACAAGCCGTTGACCATGGAACAGATCGATGCTGAATATGATCAGTATTCAAGAGGATTGAGATGGCAGCTTATTGAAAACAAGATCTTAAAGGATAATGAGATCACTGTTACAAATGATGAAGCTGCAGACTATGTAAAAAGCCTTGTCCGTGAACAATATCAGCGATACAACCAGATGGAGATCGATGAAGAAGAGCTGACACAGACTGTTGTGAGGATCCTTCAGAATGAAAAGGAAGCCAACCGCATCTATGAAAAGCTGTATTCTGATAAGCTTCTTGATCTGTTCAGAAACAAGGTTACGATTGAGACAAAAGAAGTCACTTACGATGAGTTCACCAAAGGCTGATCGTACTATATAAAATCAGAAATTAAACTATGACTATGTTTCCAAAAGACGAATTCAGAAAGTACGCGATAAAGCATCAGGGAATCAGCAGCATCACCTACGACAGGTATGTGAGCTCTCTTACACCTTATATCATCGAGGAACGTCAGCTTAATGTTGCTCAGATGGACGTTTTTTCGCGTTTGATGATGGACCGGATAATTTTTCTTGGTACCGCAATAAATGAGCAGGTAGCAAATATTATCCAGGCACAGCTATTATTCCTTGAATCAGTAGATGCAAAGAAAGATATCCAGATCTATATGAATTCGCCCGGAGGATCAGTTTATGCAGGCCTCGGGATCTATGACACTATGCAGTTTATTGCACCGGATGTAGCTACGATCTGTACAGGTATGGCGGCATCAATGGGCGCAGTGCTCATGTGTGCAGGAGCAAAAGGCAAAAGAGCAGCGCTGAAGCATGCCAGGATCATGATCCACCAGCCTCTTGGAGGAGCTGAAGGCCAGGCATCTGATATTGAGATCACTGCAAGAGAGATCCAGAAGCTTAAAAAAGAGCTTTACGAGATCATTGCAAACCACTCAGGCCAGCCATATGACAAAGTATGGAAGGATTCTGACAGGGATTACTGGATGACCGCAGAGGAATCCAAGGAATATGGTATGATCGACGAGATCCTTACCCGCAATACTAAATAACAGGCGGGAGCCGTTTACTAAAGATCGTGGTACAAGCTGCGGTTTTTTATAGGTGAAAATGGAGAACAAAAACAATATCAAATGCTCGTTCTGCGGGCGTGACAAGAGAGATACTTCTGTACTTATCGCTGGTATAACCGGACACATTTGTGACCATTGTATCGCACAGGCACAGAATATTGTAAAAGAAGAGCTGCTCGACAGGAATGCCAGCAATCTTCAAAATACCCTGAAGCTTCTTAAGCCTCAGGAAATCAAGTCACACCTGGATCAGTACGTCATTGGCCAGGACCAGGCAAAAAAAGTGCTTTCTGTAGCTGTTTATAATCACTATAAAAGACTGCTTCAAAAAGGGAAAAAAGAGGATGATGTGGAGATTGAAAAATCGAACATCATCATGGTTGGTGAGACAGGTACAGGAAAAACGCTTCTTGCACGCTCGATCGCCAAGCTTCTGAATGTACCTTTCTGTATCGCGGACGCTACGGTGCTTACTGAAGCTGGTTATGTAGGTGAAGATGTTGAAAGCATCCTGGTAAGACTTCTGCAGGCTGCCGATTACGATGTAGCGGCCGCTGAAAGAGGTATTGTTTTCATTGATGAGATTGATAAGATCGCACGAAAAGGCGATAATCCTTCGATCACACGTGATGTCTCCGGTGAAGGTGTTCAGCAGGGCCTTTTAAAGCTTTTAGAAGGATCTATCGTCAATGTTCCGCCTCAGGGTGGAAGAAAGCATCCTGAACAAAAGCTGGTTCCTATCAACACTAAAAACATCCTGTTTGTTTGTGGAGGTGCTTTTGATGGCATCGACAAAAAGATCGGTAAGCGTCTCAGCACATCAGCCATTGGATACGGTGCAAGCAAAGATGCAGTAGCGATAGACAAGGAAAACGTGCTTCAGTATGTAACGCCTCAGGATCTTAAAACCTTTGGATTAATACCAGAGCTTATAGGTCGTCTGCCAGTTCTTACTTTTCTGAATCCACTGGATAAACCTGCACTCAGAAGAATCCTCACTGAACCGAAAAATTCATTGATCAAGCAATACATCAAGCTGTTTGAAATGGATGGAGTTCAGATCACTTTCGATAAGAACGCTCTTGACATGATCGTTGACAAAGCGATTGAGTTCAAGCTTGGTGCAAGAGGATTGAGATCGATCTGTGAGGCAATCATGATTGATGCGATGTTCGACATACCTTCAACAGAAGACAAGGAAGTGAAGATCACGCAACGGTATGCAGCTGAAAAGCTGAAGAAAGTTACCATGAACCGTTTGAAGGTCGCTTAAGCTGATTTCATACAAATAAAAAAAGCCCGGAAACAAGAAGTTGTCCGGGCTTTTTTATTGAACTTAATTACTTGGGATATGAAAATCGCGGAGCCCACATTCCAGGCCCATCAGGTAGCAGGTCAAAGAAATGCCAGATCCCACAGAAAGAATCACCTGGCCCGAAATACGCAGCCGAGTAATGAAACATTGTGCCCTCGCTGTCTTTCGTAAATACAGACACACCCGGCATGACCATTCCATTCTTTTCTTCAAACCCAACATCTCTTTTAAAGGAGGAATCCTTGCTTGAATAAATCGGGAAGTTCCATCCTCTTCCGGCTGAAAACTCCTTCATTGTTTCAAAAGAGTCAGGAGAGATCACCACAAAAGGAACGCGGCTTTTCAGGTGATGTGCGACACCGTTGTATTCATCGGCCCATAAGGTGCAGTACGGACAGCTCTTTCCCATATTATGAACAAGCATAAGCTCTTTGCCTTCACCAAAAAGTTCCGACAGGTGTATCTTCCTGCCATCCACATCTGTAAATTCATAATCATGCACAGGAATGCTTTTCAGTTGTTTTCGTAGTGTTTTGATTTCTGAACGTTTGTTTTCTATTTCATTTTCAAGACGTATGATCTCTTCGTTTATAGGCACTGCAGGGTTGATGATCATGAGGGAATGGTTGTAAGTTAAATGTACATAATTCAACTGCATCAGTCATTCAATGTTTAATGCAGTACCGAAAATTTTATCTTTATCGCGCTATGATCAACTTGATACAACAGGAACTCCAGGAGTCTGGAAAAGTACTTGATAATTTCTTGTCCAATGAAGATAACCTTGTGAAGATTGCTGCTGCCGCGAATGTGATCAGTAAAGCTTTTCAGGATGGGTGTAAAGTGATTTCGTGTGGTAATGGTGGATCAATGTGTGATGCGATGCATTTTGCGGAAGAGCTGAGCGGACGTTTTCGTAATGATCGTAAGGCACTACCGGCAATGGCGATATCAGATCCTGCTTACCTGACATGTGTTGCGAATGACTTTGGATATGCATCAGGGTTCTCTCGATATATTGAAGCATTTGGTAAGAGAGGGGATGTTCTTGTCGCGATCAGTACTTCAGGGAATTCAGAGAATGTTCTGAAGGCTGCAGGAACCGCCAGAAAGAGTGGCTTAATGGTGATCGGGCTTACAGGGAAAGATGGCGGCAAGCTGAAGGATATCTGTGATGTAGAGATCCGTGTTGATCATCATGGTTATGCGGACAGGATACAGGAAATCCACATTAAGGTGATCCACTGCCTGATCATGCTGGTTGAGAAGATATTGAATAAGTGATCGGATGCAAGTTGCCTTCTAAAAGGGAAGCTGGACAGCAACGGCTGTGATATCATCCGTCTGTTCTTCTGAACCTTGCCAGATACGCAGTGCATCTTTGAGCAACTCCTCCTGAATGTTCATAGGGTATTGTGATAAGGTTGAAATCAGGTTTCGCAGGTTTTTGTATTTGAATTTGCTGTTCTGAACTCCGCCAAACTGGTCTGGAAAACCGTCAGAAAAAAGATACAATGAATCTCCCGGGTCACATTCGATGAATTCTGAAACAAACGCATCCTGCTCAATCGAATGACCAATTGAAGCCCGTGATCCTGGATGAGTGATCAGCTTGTCTCCATTCATCTGGTACAAGGGACAACCAGCTCCGACATACTGAACAGATCTGTTCGATTCATTGAATGAAACGATGCCAATTTCTAAACCATCAAATACAGTTTTGCTTCCGAACTTTTTATTCAGTGCGTTATAAAGGATCCGGTTAAGTCTGTTCAGCACTTCACCTGTATCAGTAATATGATCATCCATTATTAAATGGTTGAGCATGGTGATGGCCATAAACGATAATAAAGCTCCGGGGACACCGTGCCCTGTACAGTCTGCACATGCTATATAAACAGTGTCCTCTCTTTTCTCAAACCAAAAAAAGTCACCAGACAATTCTGATTTTGGCTGATGAAAAATAAACGATTCCGAAAAGTATTCACTGATCTTATTCGCGTCCGGAAAGAGCGCCTGTTGTAGTATCCTTTCGTATCCCGCTGATTCTTTTTTTGCTATGTTTAAGTTATCTGCCCAATTCATTCAGCTGGAATCGTTCGTTTATTATTGGAGGTAATTATCTCATTATCAAAAAAGTTCAGATGAAAATTTTAAAACCAGGTCTCCGAAATAAATCTCAGAGACCAGGTTTTCATTTAGTTTCCTTCTTTTTCGTCTTGCTTTTTTGCATTTGTTGATGTGCCATTAATAACAGCTGGAGCTTCAGGACACAGTTTTTTTGCCTTGTTATAATGTGCGATGCAGCTTTGGATCTGTCCCGGAGGAGGATTTCCTTGAGCGGTAATAGTGATCGTTCCATTGCCATCATCTTTCATGTCAAAAACGATGTTGTTTGAATTTAAGCATGATGACAGGTTGCTGATGGCCTGTTCAGCGCAAGGAGCAGGCTTCTCGCCACCTGTCATTTGTGCAAATGCACCCGATACTGAAAGTGTGCATGCAAGTAACGCAAATAGTGGTTTCATATTGATTGGTTTTAATGATTACTTATCTATGATACATGAACCGGATGCTCGATGCATACTGAGCATTGTAAACGGTTATAAAATATATTCCCGGACTAAGATGATCTGTTTCAACAGGGATCATGTTAGCGCCTGCTTTTAGTTCGTTTTCAGAATGGAACACTTGTTTTCCACTATTCTCATAAATGGTAAGAATTGTTTTCTGATCTGCGGGAGAGAATATGCTGACATGCACCTGATCTGATCCTGCATAAGTTGCAAAGAGTTTTAATTCATCTGAAGATGCACATGACTTTACAGAAATGATCCTGAACGTTTCTGATCTTCCATTAAAATCTGTTTGCTTAAGTCTGTAAAGCCCCGCTCCATCTGATTCGTGCCTGTATTGGTAATTGATGGAGTAGTTGCTGTTTCCTGCACCTGAGATATAGCCTACTGGCTTGAATGTTTCACCATCAACACTTTGTTCGATGGTAAAATAATCGTTGTTTGTCTCGCTGGCAGTTGTCCATTCGAATTTGATCATGCCTTCATCGCACTTACCATCAAATGAAACAAGTTCAACGGGCAGCGTAATACCATGGTTCGCTACCCTCAATGGTGCAACAGTTGTTAATATACCTGAAGTCCTGGAATACATACCAGCTGCTGCAGTTGCGGATCCGGTAACATCTGTTTCCCACCATGTTCCATTGTAAGTATAGCTTACTGAACTTGCTGCTCGGTCGAAACCGGTGAGCTCTTCTGATGAAGACCAGTTCAATGTCACCACAACCGAGGAACCACCGGATGTTCCTTCTGACAGCTCCCATGTTCGATTAACGGCATTTGCAGTAAGTTCGTTCCCTGTGCTACCCTGTTCTTTTACACCCTGTCGGACCGCGACTTTAAAATTGTCTGTTGCTGTTGTGCCTGCAAGATCCAATTGCAAAGGAGTATAGCTTGTTGAATTAATCCCAACGGGAAACAGTACGCTGGTTCTTTTCCCGCTCCCTATGTTGAATTGATTCAGTGTTCCTGTTCCATTTGTAACAATAAATGAAGTTGCATTTGCACCGCTGATGTTACCACTTGTTCCAACAGAGCCGATTGCCAGATCAAAATTTCCAAGAATCACATTTCCTGAAGTAAGTGTGAGAAGATTGCTCACCGTTGTTGTTATTCCGGAAGTTGGAGATAAGGTCAGGATATTTCCATTATTCAAAGTCAGATTGTTGAATGTTGTTGCGCTGCTTCCCATAATTATTTGAGAGCTGGTTCCATTCATCATGATAGTATTGCCAGACCCGCAAATGAACGAGCCGCTATTGGGCAAGCCGTTGTTTATCCAGTTACCCTGAACGGTATGTGTGAGTGAATTTCCTCCCTGAAAAATGGAAAAGCTGTCATCGATGGAGAGTGAGCCTCGTATTGTTAGTCCTGCAATGGGTGTTTTGGTGCTGACCCCTGTTCCCGAACTATTTGAAAAGGCCAGATTTCCGTAGGATGGTACTGCATAGATGGTTTGGTTGATCCCATTTCCACCACTGTAATTTACTGTGGAGTTCTGATCAAATGCGATGACGGAAAAATTCATCGGGAAGTTGCTGCCTGATTGTCCGCCTGTATTTCCGCCGAGCTTTAAAGTTGACCCTGAAGACAGGTTTAAGGATCCGCCTGGGGAATACCTGTTTAATGTACTTGTTGTAAGTTCAAGTGTTGATGTTCCGTAAACAGTCAGATTTCCATAGATGCTGTTATTACCGGAGCCTGTGATTGTAACATACGGATTGTTTTGTCCGCCAATGTCTGTTGATGTGGATCCAAGTAAAATCAAAGATCCTGTGTTGTTGAACGCAACAGTCTGGGACGTTGCTGCATCAAAGACAACCTTTGCAGGAAGATTCACGGTATTTGAAAAACAGTTGCCGTTAAAGGTGACATTCCCTTTAAATTTTACTGTGCCATTTGAATTCCCATTTCCATTGATAGGGTAAAGTGATCCCGCACTGGCTGAAAATGTGGCATCTTTTGTATATACTATAGAGCCTCCATTGTCAGCATTTACAATTAATTGTGTGTTACCATCTCCAGATGTGATGTTGTATGTAGCTGTCTGATTAACCTGTAGTATGAATGCATTGGTGTTCATGGTAAGAACATTTCCGGAACCACTGATCATCGCATTGATTGCTCCAACCTCAATAGATGAGCCGAGTGTGATCGTTGTGCTGCTTGTTATTGGTAAATAAAGACTGTCTGCACATGTCGGTGATCCGATCGGGTTCCAGTTGGATGAAGCATTGAAGACAGTTCCTGAACCTCCATTACCAGCCCCAACCCATGTCCTGTTCACGACAGAGTTACCACATACAAGTGTTGACTGGCTGCCGGTTGCAAATCCGGTGCTTAATGCTCCTTCACTGACTGCATACACTTTAAAGGTGTAGTTTGTGTTGGAAAACAGGCCTGATTGGGTATAAGAAGTTACTCCGGAAGATACTTTTGAAATGTATTCATAGGTCGCGCCATTGTCATTCGAACGGTAAATAAGGAAACCGGTTTCATTCGATGAGTTATCGGTCCATCCAAGTGTGATGGATGAACTGGTTACACCGCTGAATGTCAGACTTGAAGGATTGGCTGGAACAGGTGGTGTAAAAGAATAGGTCTGCCCGGTTGCGGGTCTTGTATTGAGAGAAGTAGTTTCC
Organism: Bacteroidota bacterium; assembly: GCA_036675075.1. Classification (GTDB taxonomy): domain Bacteria; phylum Bacteroidota; class Bacteroidia; order JAKFFM01; family JAKFFM01; genus JAKFFM01. Next base: position 151,753 of record JAKFFM010000048.1, on the reverse strand, counting down.
GCTGTTGAACTGGCTGTCGGGTTACTTCCGGTTCCATTGAGTGAAAGATAAGAACCGCTGACATTTCCAGTAATACCTATAGATGCTGATGGAGATGCGGATAATGCACCTGCTTCAGTTCTATAGATGAATTCAATTTTTCCAGTGCTTTCATACATTTTCACCTGGAAGGAAATACATTCCGTTGTTGCGGCATATTGCCATTCTGCATTTTTATATTCTGCTGTGAATATCCTGTTTCCTGCTGTTCCGCTTGTCTGGTAAGAAAAGTCATTGACATTTCGCATAGACAAATCATCCCAAAGAGGTGCAAGGACAGGCCGTAATGTGGTGGAGTTGGCAGTTGATGCATTAGAGAGACTGTTTACATATCCATAGGATGAGATGCTGTTGCCAAGAGCAAGCCATCCATTCGTACTCGCTGATATAGAAGTGTAACGATTGCCCATGTACCAGAAATCAAATCCTATTGGATTGGAATTCCATGCACCATCGTCAACAGTTCCCTGTCCGCCATTTAATGTCCCTCCGGAAAGTGGAGTGAAAGTTCCGACTGAAGATGAGAAAGTATAACTCGTAATAGACTGTGCATTTGAGCGATGAGAAATTAAAACGAGCAAGACCGCCACCACCCAAATAACTAGTTGACTGCATTGACCTTCAGTATGTTTAAGATGATTAGTTTTTGCTGTAAAATCATTCATATATAACGAGGGTTTAGGAGAGGCGAAGATATTTGATGCGCTCCGGTGACCCTGTTAATACTGCGTTTCCGAATTACGGATGTAATTTATTCATGAAAATTGTCATGTTTTAAAATCGCTGATTGAGACAAATGAAAATAATTAATTAAAAGATCGGGGTTGTAGAGGTCTGATGTTCATTGGGTTAATGTATGAGCATGAAGCTGTTTAGGTTCGACTTATATTTAACAATACAAAATAAAAAAGGGTTGAGAAGCATATGCATCTCAACCCTTTTATTAAAGAGAAGAAAGAATTTAGTTGTTTTGAATCAACAGCACCATTTTCTTTTGAAGATCTTCAATAAGCTTTTGCTGAGCTTCGATCATGTCCTTCTGATCGTTGATCATTTTTTGCTGTTCCTGAACTGCTTTTACAAGCGGAACAGTGAACAGGCTATATGCAACACTGTAGTTATCGTTTGAATTTTCAGGTTTATGAATACCGTTGAAGTTATATCCGGTTTCTGACATGGCCTGCTCGATCTCCTGCGCGATGAATCCTGTTTGTCTTACAGCAGTTGACTTACTGAAATCCATTCCTTCCGTTCGCTTTCTTCTGATGCTGTCAGGCATATTGCTGCTTACAAACTCTTCGTACTTCTGTGTGTCAAAGTTATATACGACAGGTCTTAGCTTCATGATAAAGTCAAGTCCTTTTACGTCGCTTTCAGAAATGTTCGTTTTAAATCTTCCGTCAGATGGAAATGAATAAGCCACTGCACCTTCAATTGTTGTAATGCTTCCATTACCAAGTCGGACTTTATTGTTTATTGCTGATGTTGCACCGTAACCAAGCAACGAAACATTTGATAGGTTGTTTGCCTGTGTGTAGGCACCTATGGCGGTGAGGTATAATCCTGTTGCATTGGCTATTAATGACTGGAAGCCTACGGCAGTGTTGTTTGAACCGGTGGTGTTATCTACCAAAGCGTTCATACCCAAGGCTGTGTTATATGAACCATCTGTGTTAACAGCCATAGACCAGGCGCCAACTGCTGTATTCATTGTTCCTGTATTATTTGAAGGTGTGGAAGATCCTTTCAATGCACTTAATCCTACTGCAACATTGTATGTTGTAAAAGATGTTGCAGAATTGTTTGCATAATGCATTGCATGATATCCAAAGGCTGTAGATCCATTTCCTGCTACGTTGTTATAGAGGGATTGGTAACCGCTTGCTGTGTTATTGCCACCCGTGGTATTCCAAAATAATGCATGAGCACCAGTTGCAGTATTATTATTTCCCTGGATATTTCTGTTCATTGCATCCTGACCCAACGCAGCATTATAATTACCAGAAATGTTATTCGTCAATGACTGATTACCGGTGGCTGTGTTTCCTTGACCAATTGTGTTATTTCTGAGTGCATTACCACCGAGAGCAACGTTAATTGCTCCAGATGTATTGGCATTCAGTGCATAATATCCTAAAGCCGTATTGTTAAAGCCGGTATTGTTTTGTAATGCACCGTCTCCAAAGGCAGTAGTGAATGGTCCTGTATTAACTAATCCTGCTCCGAATCCAAATAGAGTCGTACTTGTACTCGGGTCTATTCTTCCTGATCTTGTATTGTTCACACGAATATTGAATGGGACAAGATCTGTAGTTCCAATAAAGTTTGTTGCATCGGCTGTACCTGCGTTACCTGTACGTGACCATGCGTTTAATGAACCATCAAGACCAGTTGCTCCTGTCGCTCCTGTCACACCTGTTGCACCAGTTGCTCCAATGAGTCCTTGTGAACCTGTTGCGCCAGTGATACCAGTTGTACCAGTTGTTCCAGTGATTCCTTGTGCACCTGTTGCGCCAACATCACCTTGCGGACCAGTTGCTCCTGTGTCACCAGTTGCTCCTGTTGTTCCCATGATACCTTGTGCACCAGTTGCACCAACATCACCTTGCGGACCAGTTGCTCCTGTGTTACCAGTTGCTCCTGTTGTTCCCATGATACCTTGTGCACCAGTTGCACCAACATCACCTTGCGGACCAGTTGCTCCTGTGTCCCCAGTTGCTCCGGTTGCTCCCATGATTCCTTGTGCACCAGTTGCACCGACATCACCTTGCGGACCAGTTGCTCCTGTGTCACCAGTTGATCCGGTTACTCCCATGATTCCTTGTGCACCAGTTGCACCAACATCACCCTGAGGTCCGGTTGGCCCAACATCTCCTGTTGCTCCAGTAACACCGATAATTCCCTGAGCTCCTGTAGCACCAATATCGCCTTGCGGGCCTGTTGGACCTGCATCTCCTTGAGGACCAGTAGCTCCTGTAACGCCCTGGATACCTTGAGAACCTGTAGCTCCAATGTCACCCTGCGCACCTGACGCACCTTGATCTCCCTGAATACCTTGAGGTCCTGCAGCTCCTGTAGCTCCAGTTGAACCTGCAGGGCCTTGAGGACCCGGTGTAGTGCTACCTGATGTCGCAGCATATAGTGCATAAGGTACACTAAGTAACTGGCTGCTTCCTGTGATCGAATAGGATGTGCCTCCTGCAGGATCTGTTTCTGTCTTTATAAAGTATGGACCATTGGCCCAGTCAATACCTGCCATCGATCCTGTAATCACTGTGCCTGTTCCAATCTCAGCACTCACAAGTCCATTTGTATTTGTGGTTGGGGTCATCGTTTCGGAATAAACAATGGTTCCTGTTGCGGATCCCTGAAGTATGCTGATTCGCATCCCTATCTGCTGATTAGTTACAAGCAGATTTGAACTGTTACGAATGACAGCCTGATAACTCAGCTTTTCCGGTGACTGTGCAAAGACCGCCGCTGAAAATACCGTGGCTGCAAAAAAGGTAAATAATTTACGCATGATTAATTTTTAATTTTTGATGATTTTGAAAGTCTTTATTTCTTGTCCCTTACTGTATATTTTCAGGAAGTATGTTGCTGAAGCTAACCCATTCATCGAGATCATTGTTGTTGCATGATCAGCGTTTTTTTCTTCAATCAGCTTTCCTGTGTTTTCAAATAGCTGGTAGCTGATCTGCATAAGATCTGAATGTTCGAAACTGAGTTGTAAAAAGTCTTTTGTAGGATTTGGATACACATTCAACTGTATGTTCTTCGCCTCTTCCTTAACTGATATCGTTAAGATCTCATACGGCTGTTGTACTCCTTTCGTGATTGTACCCTGAGGTGAAGAATCTGTTGTGTACACTACTTGTCCTATTGTGTAATTCACAGTTCCTCCTGATCCTGAAACATCACTTCCGGTTGCTGGAAATGCCTGCTGTGCCTTTGCACCGAGCGCTGAACAGAAGAAAAATAAAAGTGTAAATGTATGTTTCATTGGTGAGGTTCAATGTTTTAAAAGGATGACGAAGGTATAGGTTTAATAATGTGATAAACTTTTTTAAACAGAAACATTTTGTGTATGAAACATGCGTCTCTGTATAACCTGAGTGAGGGAATAAGGTCATTCAAGCTGAACGAAGTGGTTGATAATCTGTATGTTCAACTTTAGTCAGACGCTATAATCCGAATTGCTATTTAAAGTTCAGGTGAGTTTTTAAAAAGCATGCAGGCTTAAGAAGTGGTATTGTTGTCAAGAATACAGGTATGCAATGAAGGTAACAGGTTGATCCATAGCGAATAATTATTACCTGAAAGGAGCTTTTTCGCTTCAATGAATGAAGAATGTTTCTTTTAAGTTCCCTGAGATCCTGAAGACTTTTGCCTGCATGTTAGTAAAGACTTTCGGCAGTTCGGTGTATGGTATCAATGCGACGACAATCACCATTGAGGTGAATACATCAACAGGCCGGAAGTTCTTTCTTGTAGGGTTGCCCGACAATGCGGTGAAAGAAAGTCAGCAGCGTATTGAAGCGGCAATAAAGAACATTGGGTTCAGGATGCCAGGCAAGAGGATAACGGTGAACATGGCACCGGCAGACATACGCAAAGAAGGTTCTTCTTTCGACCTGCCAATCGCCATGGCTATCCTTGGTGCTTCGGATCAGGTTAGCTGGGATCGCTTTCATGAGTTTCTGCTTATGGGAGAATTGAGCCTTGATGGCGGCCTTCAGCCTGTGAAGGGCATCCTGCCCATTGTTTTGAAAGCGAAAGATGATGGATTCAAAGGCGTGATCGTTCCTGTTGGAAATGCACAGGAAGCCGCAATCGTTAGAGGAATCGATGTTTATGCAGCCGAAAACCTTCAGCAGGTGATCAGCTTTTTCAATGAAGGAACAGGTCCTGTACTTCAGTCATTCAATATTGATATTACAGAAAATTCACAGCCCTCATTGGACAGTGACTTCAATGAAGTGAAGGGACAGGAGAACATTAAACGTGCAATGGAGATCGCTGCTGCAGGAGGACATAACCTGATTCTGATCGGTCCACCTGGCGCCGGAAAAACCATGCTTGCAAAACGTTTTCCCGGCATCCTTCCACCATTAACATTGGATGAAGCGCTTGAAACAACCAAGATACATTCTGTTGCCGGGAAGATCGGAAAGGAATCATCGCTCGTAAGAGTGAGGCCTTTCCGATCGCCTCATCATACGGTGAGTGATGTTGCGCTCGTTGGCGGAGGTGGTAATCCTCAGCCAGGTGAAATATCGCTTGCGCATAACGGCGTGTTGTTTCTTGATGAATTGCCTGAGTTTAAACGTACTGTACTTGAAGTGATGCGTCAGCCGCTTGAAGACAGAGTTGTTACCATTTCACGTGCGAAGTTTTCAGTGGAATATCCTGCAAGCTTTATGCTTGTTGCTTCCATGAATCCATGTCCCTGCGGGTATTATAATCATCCTGAAAAAGAATGTGTGTGTTCGCCCGGAGTGGTACAGAAATACCTGAATAAAATCTCAGGACCATTGCTTGATCGTATTGATCTGCACGTGGAGGTGACGCCTGTATCTTTTCATGAGCTTTCTAAGGACAGGGGAAGTGAAAGTTCTGTTTCTGTTCGTGAACGCGTGGTAAAAGCACGATTGATCCAGGCAGAAAGGTTTAAAGAACAAAGAGGAATTCACTGTAATGCACAGATGAATGCAAGATTGCTTCAGGCTATATGTCGCATTGACGAAACAGGTTTTGCTTTATTGAAAAATGCCATGCAAAAGCTTGGATTGTCTGCAAGGGCTTACGACAGGATACTGAAAGTGTCAAGGACTATTGCAGACCTTGCCACATCTGAAACGATACGAACTGAACATCTTGCGGAAGCGATACAGTACAGAAGTCTGGATAGAGATGGATGGGCGGGATGAGAAGGAGTGTGGAGAGCGAAGAATGAAAAATTAGTGAAGTGCGATAGATATGATGAAACAGTATCACAAATTTCAAATGATCAATGGAGCAAACAAGGTACTTCGCAAGGTGCTAAAAAAAATCCCGGAATGACCGGGATCCAGATAGGTTATCTTGCAAGGATAATTTTCCTCGTGAATCCATCATCCACATTATTCGTGAACTTATATAAATAAAGCCCCGAACTTAATGTCTGTGTACTGATTTCAAATTTGTAGTCTTTACCTGCTACCAGAACACCGGTATAGATTGTTGCGACGAGTGTTCCTGTTGATGTGTATAGCTCAAGAGTTCCATTCATGTTCTTAGGTACTGCGATCTCAAATATCAGGTTGTCAATAAATGGATTCGGATATGCCTTTATCCTTTCAACGGAGTTTTCTTTCACTGTAAAGGAAGTGAGTTTAATCCTGTTCAACTGTGGATTTGTATTCTGAAAACCAACAAGGAATGTACAATGATCAAAAGCTTCGTTGATAGATGACACAGCTATAGTAATGTCTTTTGCATTCGCTTTAGATGTTGGTTCACCACCAAGTGCCTTGTTCGCAAGATCGAACAGATTATTTACCGTTGCGCTTCCATAGATCTTGATCATTGCTTTAATTACTGATTCAGGGATATATTTTTCAAATGTCAGACTGTCGATCTGTACGTCATCTGACGTTCCGCAATAACCATCATTGTTTGGGTCAGCACCCATCGTGATCAGCCAGTTGTCTTCAATTACAATACTTCCAAGCTCATTGTCCAATCTCAGGTTTAATCCCAGGGTAATTGTCTGGCCGAGCAGAACATTGTTGAACTTGTCGTTTTTTAATGGTATTCCTGAATTACAATTGCTGTCAAATGTATGATTCCCAGATGGTAAAGCTTTTGCTGGTCCACTGCCTGGTAGCCTTTTGATGAGGCATGCAGCATCTGAAGACGTGATCGTGAGAGACTTTCCTGGCTTCCCGATAACGAGTGGTGTCAATAATCTTGATTGAATGAATTCAAGTGTACCTTCCCCTGTAGCGCATGATTTACCTCCAATGTTTCCATAAAACCCTTGAGTTAAAGAACACCGGATTTCTGTCGGACATTCTATTTTGGTGACAATCGTGGTGTCAGTTGTGGTACATCCATTACCTGATGTAACTGTCAGGGTATAGGTACCTTGTTGTGATACTGTCGGACTGCACGCGGATGAATTAAAACCAGCCGGACCATCCCATTCATATGTTGTGCCTTGCTGTGGACAGTCTCTTGCTGTTAAGGTTACTGTAGTTGTCGAACAGGTCAGAGGTCCATTGTTAGATGCTTCGGCAAGAGGATTCACAACATTCCTTTCTACATTGGTTGTACATCGAGCAAAGCATCCGTTGGATGTCTGTGTTGCAGTAACGATGTAATCACCAGCCACCACTGCATTGTTTGGACATTGTGATGTTGAAGTAAACCCACCTGGTCCTGTCCAGCTGTATGTTATACCTGTTCCGGTGCATGAATTTGCTGTGAGGTTAACAGAATCTTTGAGACATGTCAGCGGACCATCATTGGAGCATGAAAGCTCCGGAGGTGTGTTTGTCTGCGCGACAGTTGTTGTACATCGTGCAAAGCATCCGTTGGATGTCTGTGTTGCAGTGACGATGTAATCACCAGCCACCACTGCATTGTTTGGACATTGTGATGTTGAAGTGAATCCACCTGGCCCTGTCCAGCTGTATGTTATACCTGTTCCGGTGCATGAATTTGCTGTGAGGTTAACAGAATCTTTGAGACATGACAGCGGACCATCATTGGAGCATGAAAGCTCCGGAGGTGTGTTTGTCTGCGCGACAGTTGTTGTACATCGAGCAAAGCATCCGTTGGATGTCTGTGTTGCAGTGACAATGTAATCACCAGCCACCACTGCATTGTCAGGACATTGTGATGTTGAAGTGAATCCACCTGGTCCTGTCCAGCTGTATGTTATACCTGTTCCGGTACATGAATTTGCTGTAAGGTTAACAGAATCTTTGAGACATGTCAGCGGACCATCATTGGAGCATGAAAGCTCCGGAGGTGTGTTACTTCCTCCAACGCTTGTAGAGCAAGTTGCAGTAGTTCCGTTTACACCTGTAATCACAACAGTATAGGTTCCACTAATGGTTGCAATTATACAGCGTGAATTCTGGGATGACGCGTTGCCAGGTCCTGACCAGGCATAGCTTACTCCTGGCTGAAATGAACCTGCACATACTTCTACAGAATCATCAGTACAGCTTAATGATCCGTCAGTTGTGCAATTAGCCACAGGGTTTCCACATGGTCCTGGAAAGTATGTGGTGGTGAGGTTGCAGTCTGAAAGTTGAGTGCCTGAAAATTTACCATTCGGTATGTATTTGGAAGATGTGCTTACACAATAGGCATCCAGGTTCAAACCTCCCGTAACTATTAAAGAAGAGGAAGCCGAGATCTCTCCTCCACCAGTCGTACTTGTTACATGATTTCTAAGTGTGATGTAATCAATGTCGCCATTCGCAATTCCTGAACTTAGCTGAAAATTCCCGCTCGTACCGGCAAGCTGTATCGCTGTCTGACTGAAATAGATGCTGCCATCAGAGAGCTGAAAGTTTCCGCTTCCATGCCATCCTATCGACAGGTTTGTTGCGATCATTGTGTCTTTGGTTGTTGACCCTGATATAGAAAAGTTCTGCCCGGTCTTTAAACATGAATTAATAAATACTCGAATACCTCCACTTTCAGTCGTCCAGTCCTGAGCTGTTTCAACATACCCATTTTCAACCCTTACATAACCTCCAATATTTTTAAATGTTCCACTTTGCTGAACACCTGAATTACCACCACCGACAAATCTGAATTGTACTAGTGATCCGTTGATCACATAGATCTTTCCTGTTGATAGATTTTCTATGTTTATGTTGGTGGGTATTGTTAAACGGGCAACGGTGCCTGAAGTGGGTTGTATTCGGATCGTTCCACCGTTCTTGAGTGTATTTCCTGTGTTGTAGCTTACGGTATGTCTGATGTTTATAATCGCAGTTGTTGGAATGTCGCTGCTGGTAGAAGGTATAACACCACCCTGCCATGTGGAAGCAGTGTTCCAGTTTCCATTGGCTATCGTTTGATATGTCTGACCAAGTACCGAACCACTGCATATTATTATTATGAAGATGAGAAGCGTTAGAGTATTAAATGTTCTCTGTTCCATTCTATACTTTATAGTGTGCTTCATGAGGACGGCTGTATTAAAGAGCTTTGATAAAAATCAGAATTCCTTCAAGGCATTATTATTCCACAAATTCATTGTTGTGAATAATTGAGTGTTATCATCATTCAATCTTAGGAATTCAATCATGAGAAGTAAGAAGAACTAACTGAAAATGTTGTAAATCAGATATTCTGATCTTATATACACATCGTGTCCTGGTAAAATAGCAGTGAATCATATCAAACAGGGGCTTCCCTTGCTGTCAGTATATATTGACTAAGTTGAAGTTCAACACCAGAAGGCCGGAAAAAATTCCTGAATTGAGTTGTAGCTCTTTCAGCGGTATTTTTTTTGATAAAGTTGAGAAATGTAAAGCTCTTGTATTCCGATTAAGAACAATCGAAAGTACTTCTCAAAGAAAAACGCAAAAGATTTTATGCCTTAATTTTAGGTCTTCTTTAGAATACTAGTTTGGTAAACTCTTTTATTTCCCGCAATTAATCCAAGTTTTTGAAGTGTGCTTTAGGCAAGGTCTCAATGCAATCATGTTCAATGAGTTGTTTTCCAGTCTGTTATATCGTATCTCAGACAGACTTGTGTTGTTCAGCAGCATATAATCTAGATGATATCAGCAGTTTACATAGAAGTCTATCTTTGCGCCTGATTTATAATTCATAACGTTCAATCAAAGGTCATTTTGAACCTTTTATTTAAGCTGAAATTCTATTTTTTAATCCACTGATATGTATAAAAAAGTCATGCTTTCATTTGCTTTTGCAACACTGGTTTGTTGCAGCAACGTGCAGGCTCAAAACGAAAAAGAGAATTCCATGAATATGGAAACGTCATCAAACTGGACAGTCATTTCCAATCAAAACGGAATGAATGTGATGCTGTCTGAAAAGGTGATCGGTAACCACAAATACCTTTATCTGAAATTTGAAAACACATCCGTCTCCGAGAAGAAATTCTCCTGGAAGCTTTATGATGTTAAAGGGAGCGTCACAGGTTCTGAACTTGTTGTCCTGTCACCTGGTTCATCGCTTAGTGGCTATGACGATGCTACAATAAATGGAGGCAATATGAATCTCCTGATTGACAAAACGCAGTCCGTGAAAGATTTCTCTGTTCAAGTAAAAACTATTCAATAATACAGTCATGAAGAAACTATTAAGCTTAATAATTTGTCTCTTTGCTGTCATCGCTGTGAATTCAGTGAATGCACAGTGTCCGACAATCACATGTCCGGCAGACATAACAGTTAACACGGATCCAGGCGTATGCAATGCGGTAGTAAATTTTTCCACTCCAACTGCGTCAAATCCATGTGGAACTTCAATTGATACGTTCAGCTATTCTGGTTCAATCGTCACCTGGACTGTTCCTGCCGGTGTTACATCTGTTAGAATTGATGCGCGTGGCGCTCAAGGTGGATGGAACACCAGTTCTGTTTATCAGCCAGGGATGGGAGCGAGTATGGCTGGAGATTTTACAGTTACTCCGGGGCAGCAATTAAAGATCCTTGTTGGTCAGCAACCATCTAATGGAGCCGGAAATGGTGGAGGTGGAGGCACTTTCGTTACTGATATCAGTAACAACCCACTTGTTGTTGCAGGTGGAGGCGGAGGAAGCTCACAAGGTACAGATTCGCCTGATAAGCATGGGCAAGTTGGAACCAGTGGCGGTGTCGGTTCTGCAGGAGGTGGTGCAGGAGGAACAGGTGGTAGCGGTGGCGGCATAGGAGCTTCAGGATTCCAGTCTGGTGCAGGAGGAGGCCTTCTCACAAATGGCGCTGATGGATGGTCTGCTGGTACAGGTGGTTTAGCATTTGTAAATGGTGGTTCAGGTGGACCGTCAAATGTTCCTGCCAATGGCGGCTTTGGTGGTGGAGGTAGCGGATCAAGCTATGTTGTTGGTGGCGGCGGAGGCGGCTATTCAGGTGGAGGATCAGGTGGTAACTCTACAGCTGGTGTTGGCGGTGGAGGTGGATCCTTTAACTCAGGAACCAACCAGGTGAACACTGGTGGCTCGAACGTCGGTCACGGACTTGTTAGGATTTTGTATAACAATGGGCCTGTAACTCTTACACAAACTGCAGGCTTGGCAAGTGGCAGCACATTTCCTTTAGGTACTTCAACAATTACATATGTGGCAACAGATAACCTTGGCAATACAGCGAATTGTTCTTTCCAGGTTACGGTTTCTGATGTGACTGCTCCTGTTGCAGATCTTGCTTCATTGCCAAATGCTACAGGTGAGTGCAGTGTGACTGTGTCTGCTGCACCAACAGCAACTGATAATTGTTCAGGAGCGATTACAGCAACAACAACAGATGCCCTAACTTATTCAACCCTGGGAACGCATACCATCAATTGGACTTACACTGATGGGAATGGAAATACATCAACTCAGACTCAATCTGTGATTGTCAGTGATAACACTGCTCCGGTTGCTGATGTGACCTCATTACCAAACATTACTGGTGAATGCAGTGTGAACGTTACTACAGCTCCAACAGCTACAGACAATTGTGCAGGATCTATAACGGCAACAACGACAGATGCGTTAAGTTTTACTTCATTAGGAACCTATACGATCAACTGGACATACAATGATGGAAATGGAAATACCTCAACGCAAGCTCAGACAGTGATCGTAGGCGATAACACGGCTCCGGTTGCTGATGTAGCTTCATTACCAAACATTACCGGCGAGTGCAGTGTAAATGTTACTTCTGCTCCAACAGCAACTGATAACTGTGCAGGAACAATTACTGCAACAACAACAGATGCATTAACGTTTGCTTCATTAGGTACCTATACTATAAATTGGACATACAATGATGGAAACGGTAATACATCCACACAAACTCAGACAGTGATCGTAGGTGATAATACAGCACCTGTTGCTGATGTAGCTTCATTGCCAAACATTACCGGCGAGTGCAGTGTGAATGTTACTACAGCTCCAACAGCAACTGATAACTGTGCAGGAACAATCACTGCAACAACAACAGATGCGTTAACATATTCTACATTAGGAACCTATACCATCAACTGGACATACAATGATGGAAATGGAAATACCTCTACACAGGCACAAACTGTAATCGTGAATGACAACACAGCTCCGGTTGAGGATGTTCCATCATTAGCGACTGTATCTGGTGATTGTAATGTGTCAGTTACTACTGTACCAACTGCAACAGACAACTGTGCAGGAGTGATCACAGCAACAACAACCGATGCGTTGACTTATTCAACCGTAGGTACTCATACCATTACCTGGTCATTCAATGATGGAAACGGAAACACATCTAATCAAACTCAGACTGTTATTGTGACAGATAATGCCGCACCTGTTGCAGATGTTACTTCACTTCCGAATGTCACAGGCTGCAGTGTGTCTGTTACAGATATTCCAACGGCAACGGACAACTGTGCCGGATCTGTATCTGCAACAACCACTGATGCATTGACTTATACCGTCCCTGGTACATACACCATTACCTGGACTTATAATGATGGCAATGGAAACACTTCAACACAAACCCAGCAGGTCGATGTAACTCCTGTTGATACATCGGTAACTGTAAGTGGTGTAACCCTTACTTCGAATGTAACAGGCGCATCCTATGAGTGGTTGAATTGTACACTGCAAACTGTAATTGCGGGTGAAACGAATCAATCATTCACTGCAACTGCCAATGGAAACTATGCGATGATCATTACAGTAAATGGCTGTAGCGATACTTCGTCATGTTATGCTGTTACTTCTGTTGGACTTTCAAGAATAAGCCAGCAATCAATTACTGCTTATCCAAATCCAACAAATGGAATCATTAATCTGGAAATGGATTATATCAGCAATACACAAATGGTTGTATATAACGTGATCGGTGAGGTTGTGCTTGAGGGCAGGATCTCAACAAATCATACAGAGATCAATCTTTCAGGATTCGAGTCAGGGATTTATTATATCGCCTTGAAATCGGATGCCGGATCAAAGATGATCAAGTGTGTGAAGAACTAGATCAACTTCCGATTGACAATTACAAAGGGGGATTCTGAAAAGAGTCTCCCTTTTTTGCATTCAGGATCTAAGTATGGTATTGTGTAAAAACGTTGACTGTAGTGCTGTAGATCACCATAGGCTTCGTGTCAGAAAAATGGTTATCCTGCAGTCAGTGAAAGTTGATCTGTTTAAAGATTAGGCAAGTTCATGTTAAAGATGATGATCTGAAGATGATATGAATTGTGTTTGCCGAACCCTTCATGTTAAAGATATTTTTCAGGAATACCCTTTCAGCTATTATTTTTACAGGAAATGACGCTGGTGCTGAGGTTCTTTTTTGTTGCCCTGTTCTTCACAGGGATTTCTGATTCCGTGTATTCACAGGAGGTGCGGAGCCTTATCGTTACAAAAGTGACAAGACAGGATGCGGTTCACGATGAACTTTCCGATTATGGCAAACGTGCACCCAATAAGTATAAAGGCCCTGCAAACCTGCTTCTTACATTCTATCAGCGATACCTGGGTGTGGTGATCGCCGCTGACTGCATGTATCATCCATCGTGTTCCAGGTACAGTCGTGTCGCCGTTTCAAAATTCGGAATGCTGAAAGGAATCCTTCTGACTGGTGACAGGCTAAGCCGTTGCTCAGGTATTGCTGCCAATGACATACCTGACTACAAGTTTAAAGAAGAGGGACATGTTGAAGATCTTCCTTAAGCTTCTGCTTGCCTGTTTATTCATTCCAGGGTCTGTGAAATGTATTGAGCGAGATTCTATCGAAGAGATTATCAATCAATCAATTCAATACCTGGTGAAAAGCCAGATCCCTGAAAACTGTCAGTCTCCCTGTTATGCTGGTGAATGGCCTTCATACATTGAGAACATCAAGCCAATCCCGTTTCTCGGACCTAAAGGAAAGTCTGCATACGATTCCAATGGATTCAACACGCTTTTCATTCACAACATGCTCGCTGAGATCTATCTTCAGGATAGCAGCTACAATGAACTTCTGCCAGTTCTCAGGCTTGCACGAGCGAATTTTCTTCGTTATAAAAACGGGCATACGTTCAACTTCTGGCCGGAGCTTGAGCGTAGAGGAAATCTTCGATGCAGACATGAAGGTAGTGTGTGCAGGCAGCGTGGACCACGGTTTTTTGAATACAGGCATCAGTTCATAAGGAACTATGCGAACATCTATGATGATGCTGACGACACTGCAGCAGGATTCATTGCCATGGCATTGTCGGACTCAATTTTTAATAATGATCCGAAAGCCAGAAGCTTTGACATAAAGGATACCATCGGGAAGGTGTTTGAACGGTACAAAGACCTTGGAAAGCGCAAAACGAACTGGTATAACAAAACAACCGGGTTCAATTATCGTACAGGTGCTTATTTGACCTGGTTTGGCCCTGAATGGGAACGAAGCAATTTCTTCAGGTGGTTCTTTCCTGATCATCATAAGCAGAATATTCTTTATGGTGTGAATGAAGTGGATTGTGTCGTGAATGCCAATGTCCTTGGATGTTTCGCTTTCTTCGGAATGCATGATGTTGCAGGCATCAGCAACGCCACTTCATTTTTGGGAAGTGCACTGAATGAACAAACTTGTCAGACCTGTGCAGTTTATTATCCTTCTGAATTCAGCTTTCATTTTGCCCTGGCAAAAGCGATCTGCTCGGGAGCGAAAACACTTGAGCCTTTTCGGTCCGTCATCATTGACCAGGTAATTGAAGCCATTGAACCTGATGGATCGTGCAGATCTGTTGTTACAGCCAATGAGCTTCAGGTAACATTGTATGCTTTGAACACACTTCTTCTTATAGGAGATCCAACTTCAGATATTGTGAAGACCCATGTTGAACGTGCGATGGGCTTTGTGCTTAACTCACGTTATTCAGCTCATAATATGTCATACTGGCCAGGAGGAATATTTTTTTCAGGTGGTTCCGCGATCAGGTACCAGCATGTCTGGCGTTCTGATGCATACACGACTGCACTGGCTCTTGAAGCCCTGGTGTATTATTTAAATAACTACAGATCATGATGCTTCGCTGGCTGTTCCTGGTCTTTCTTGTGTTGCCATTGTTTTCCAGCAGCCAGCATATCGATACACTTTCATCCAGGCGCAAGGTTCAGTTTGCAGACTACCTCTATTCTTCCGGAAAATATAAAGACGCCCTTTATGTACTGAGCATGATTCCGGTTACAGACCAATCGGACTCATCATTCTTTCTTACCGGGATGAGCTGGTTCAGGCTACAGGAATGTGACTCTGCACAGGCTTACCTGAAAAAGGTGAATATGAAAAGCTTCCATGAAAGAATCAATGTGAAAGCCTTGTTCACATACAACCATTGTTCTGTTTTGTTGAACAGGTTACTGATTGTTCCGGATAGCATGAACAGGCAAAGAGATAAAGAGATCCTGCGGTTACAACAGCTAGCATCATTTCAGAAAAGGAACATGCATGAACGTTTTGATTCTCTGTTTCAAAAAACGAAATGTAAGGAAACAGACCTGGCAGCTGTTGAATTCAACCTGTACCTTCTCCGTCATGAGCAGAGCATGGTTAAAACGAAAAAGCCTTATGTAGCAGCGATGATGTCGGCAGTAATTCCGGGATCTGGGAAAGTGTATGCAGGTAAGCCATATGAAGCATTGAACATATTTATTCCAGTAGTCTTTAATTATGCGCAGGCTGCGGAAGGGCTGATCATAAAAGGATTTGAAAGTCCGAGGTTCTATATCTTCGGCAGCATAGGAACCGTTTTCTATCTCTCGAATATCTATGGCAGCGCAAAAGCTGTTTCCAGGGCAAATTCAGAGAAGCTTGAGAACATTGAAATGAAAACAAGTGATCAGATCAATACGCTTTTTACTTTTTATTAATCTTGCGCTGGCCGCATGTTCTTTGTGTGGGCAGTCTGGTGACAGTCTGAGGGAGCAAAGACTTCATTATGAATACCTGTTATTCAGCACAACGGATTCTCTTCTTCAGAATGAACTTAATATGAAGATCGCAGGGATCTATAACCAGACCAGTGATTACGATCTTGCACTTGAACAACTGCATGATATTGATACTGCACGCATGGCAGACAGTGCAAAAAGCAGGTATGCGTATCTGGCAGGTCACACGTTATTTCTTTCAGATGAATTCCGGCGATCATTGAACAAGTTTGAACAGGTTGATTTTCCATTGCTTTCAAATGATGAACAGCTGAATTTACGATCAATGCAGGTGATCAGTCTGAATGAACTATGGAGCCTTGACAGTGCACAAGTTCTTCTTGAGCAGACGCTCCTCACGTTTCAGAAAGATACATCAGGCGTATCAGAAGCTTACAGGAAAGCAAAAAATGTAAAACAGTATTCAGTAAGGAAAGCCCTGGTGTTATCCAGAGTGTTTCCGGGAGCAGGACTATTTTATGTTCAGGAACCAGGCAAGGCGGTTTCAAGCATGACAACAAGTCTTCTCTTTGCAGGGTATGCAGCATTAAGCGTTGTGCAGGGGCATTACATCACTGCAACATTAACAGGATTGTCACAATTCATCCGGTTTTATGGAGGAGGCTCCAAAGCCACAGTACGTAATGCATCTTCAAAGAACAAAGCATTGCAGGATACCGAGATATCGACGCTGAACAGGGTGTGTGTGAATAAGTTATTGATGCACTGAAAGGGAAATTTATACTATATTCAGCCTTCGAAAAAATAACCTACAAACAAATCGTTTATGTTGAACAAAGTAGTTTTAAGTCTCTTTTTAATGGGAGTGATGGTTTTTGGAACAGCTTGTACAAAGCTTGTAGCGCCTCCGTACTCCACTGTTGACAAGATTGTACGTATCAATCCTGGAATGACAGCATCTGAAGTGTCAAGCACATTAAGCATACCTCCATTTGATGTATATCATATGGCCGGTGATGGCAGTACAGTACATCTTTACTTCTATAAAGTAAAAGAGAGAAAGAATAAAGGTTGCAGCCTTTTCATGAGAGATTTTTATTCAAAAGAAGAGAATCTGACTGTAGGAAGCTCATATTACACAAAGGAGAAAAAACTTTATGTTCTTTACCAGAATGGAAAGGTTTCATCACTTGTAACTGAAAGCGGACGTGATGATTCAGAAGATCTTCTTGTTCAGAACAACACGATCCAGTTTATTGCGAAAACAAATCGTCATGCGCTGAATTATGAAAAGCTTGAATTAGGACAGCAATTGATCCGTTTGGATAACAAAGGCCATTTCGAAAAGAAAAAGGATGATGGTCTGATGGGTAAGGCAAAGTTGAAGAAAAAAGGCTGCGGATACGGCGGCTGTTTCGGAAAATAATATTCCATTTGAATAGGACAGAAGTATGACATCACTCATGTCATGCTTCTGTCTCTTATTAATTGTTCAGCTTTTTTTATGATCAGCAGAGTTATATTGATATTATTTTTCCTTCCTGCATTTTTGGGCACTGGTCTTTTGGGCCAGGGAAAGAATGCAAAGAAAAAGGAAGCAGAAAAGCCAGTGACACCAATTCAGGCACCTGTAATTTCTGAACCTGAGCTGAATTCGATCATCAATCAGAAATTCACCGGAAACGCATATCAGTTCAGCAACCTGGAAGACGCATTCCGTCATCCTGAAAATGTTCTCGAACTGAATCTGAGGAACCAGGGATTAACTTCTGTTCCTTCAGGAATAAACAAATTTGTAAACCTTGTAAGCCTGGATCTTTCAGATAATAAACTGTCTGCATTAGGCACTGAGATTGGAAGCCTGACGAAACTTGAAGAGCTTGAACTCAGCAATAACAGTTTTACATCAATACCATCCGAGGTGTGCAATCTGAAGGAGCTTAAGTCGCTGATCATAAGCGGTAATCAGATCAAATCAGCAGGGTCAGAGATCACCTGCCTGAAGAAGCTTGAGCGTCTCCACCTGCAGGGAAATGGCTTAAAGACGCTTTCGGCGGATATCGGCAATCTCAGGGAGCTGAAGTTCCTTTATCTCCATAACAATGAACTGACATCACTTCCTGATGAGCTGGTGCAGTTAACCAAACTACAGGCATTGTTCGTACAGAATAATGAATTAAGCATCTTTCCATATTTTACAGATCGTCTGGATTACCTCACGTATTTCACATTTGAGCCGCAAAACAGTCTGGAGCTTGAAAAAAGCAAATACAGGAAGCAGCTGATCAGAGAATCCATCATCAACCAGACGGCATCTGCTTCCGCAACGGTACAGAATACAGTGATGACAGATGATGAATCAACGGAATCATATACGACATATAAGAACCTCACCTATCCTCCAGACTTCAGACCTGTGAGATCGTACACGATTGGATATGTTTACAGATTCGTGCTTTCGAAAAAGTTCAGAAACAGGGTACGTTACACCAGGATCCTCAAGTATGATCATGCAATCCAAAAAGAGATGCTAAAGCCGCAGCCTGACATGGAAAGGATCGATAAATACAACCTGAAGATCCACAGAACTTACCAGAAGCTGGAAGCCTGATAGTAAGGTAACTCTGACGGCTCAAACAATTATCCCCGTAAACACTCGCTATATTTTTATATTTCAGCCTGTTTTGTGCTGTGTTACTGAATTGCAGTATCAAGGGATAACCATAGCTCAGGAGAAAATTCGTACCTTTCAATTTGAATTTGCGAATGAAAAACCTTGTTTTCCTTTTATTGATCGCAGTTCTTGCAGGCTTTACAGATGTTAAGGCACAGGACTATGCTACAATTTATGTTTACAGGGCTAAAAAGCTTACCCAAACCGGCAAGGATTTCAAGATCTATTTGAATAGCCTTGAGATCGCGACAATTCCCAATGGAGGAAGGCTTGAATACCGGTATTATAATGAAGGCCGTACGACGATCATGGCCGGCGTATTTTCAGAATACACTCCAATGTCGGATAACTACAACAACAACCTTGTCCTTGAAATAAAGAAGGGTGAACGCTATTACCTGAAAGGTGAGGGTAATTCATTAAGCCTGGTTGAATCGACGAAAGGGAAATCGGAGTTTGAACGGAACAGTGACTTTAAAGGTGAAATCAATTTCATCGATAACAAGCCTTTTAATTATGATGCGTATGCTTCAAAAGGGAGTTCTGAAAAACCACCCAGGATTTTATTGACCGAGCCGGCAATTCCGGCGAATGGTGAGCATAAACACCAAGGGGACGCTATCACATTAAAAGGTACCGTTGGCAGCGGCGTTGCAATCCGCGAGATCGTTGTGAATGGTACAGAAGCGATCGTGAAGCAGGGAGGTGACTTTACTGCAGTTGTTTCATTGAACGAACAGAACAATTCTGTGATCATTAAGGCGGTAGATGTGAATGGGCTGAAGTCTGAAATGACAGTGCAGATCATTAAGGAAGAGCCGTCTGCAGCGAACAGCAATGAACAATTAGTTTATCGCGGAGGTGGCGATCCAATGAAAGGAATGAATGTGAATACCAGCAAGGTCGCTTTTGAAACAGGGAACTATTATGCGCTGATCATTGGGATAGATAAATACAAAGGAAACTGGACTCCGCTGAACAATGCAGTGAATGATGCGAAAGCCATATCAACTTTATTGAATTCATCCTATAAGTTTAACGTGATCAAAACACTTTTTAACGAGCAGGCAACGAGAGGAAAGATCATTTCAGAACTTGAATGGCTGGTGGAGAATGTGAAAGAAAACGATAATGTGCTCATTTATTATTCAGGGCATGGAGAATATAAGTCAGAGCTGAATAAGGGTTTCTGGGTGCCGGTTGATGCATCGACAAAATCAACTGCACAATTCATTTCAAACTCTGATATCCAGACATACATTGGAGGAATAAAATCAAAGCATACTTTATTGATCGCTGATGCATGCTTTAGTGGTGATATTTTCCGGGGGAATGCTGTTTCCGTACCATTTGAAAACAGTGAGAAATATTACTCGAATGTCTATAATCTTCATAGCAGGCAGGCTATTTCATCAGGCGGGATCGAGCCTGTGATGGATGGTGGAAGGGATGGTCATTCAGTGTTCGCATACTATCTATTACAGGCGTTAAAAGCCAATAGCAGCAAGTATTTCGACTCGGGACAGGTTTTTGAAAAGATCAAGATCCCTGTAACCAATAACTCTGAGCAGACACCGAAATTCAATCCTCTGAAGAATACAGGTGATGCAGGCGGACACTTCATCTTTATCAGGAAATAAAACTGAAGAGGTTTTTACTTCCTATTCCTGAGTTAATTCATTTTTAAAAGTTTGAATCTTCTATTTTCCATTTTGGTAATTTTTGGAACATTTTTTATCCTTTTAAGCCGATCCAATCTTCGTTTATTACGGATTACCGTTAATGACATTCAGAGATAAAGTATTTGGTTTTCTTCCTTACTTCCTATTGATTGTAGGTGGTGCAAGCAGCATCATCCTGTGGCGTTACTTCACCATGGTTAACCTGAAAAGGGAAAAAGAACACCTGCAGTCGCTTGCGGATGAAACCGTGTATGTTTTCAAGAACAGACTAAAGACTTATGAAGATGCGCACTATGCTGGTGGAGCTTTATATCACGCCACAGGGCCGATTAGCAAAGAAACCTGGAAGCAATGGGTGAAGTCAACAAGGCTTATGGAAATTTATCCGGGCATCAATGGGATAGGGATCAGTGTTGCAGTTGATAAAAAGGATTCGCTTTCATTCGTACGAAAGTTTGCCCGGGAGCAGCCAGGATACCCTATAACGAGCATGCAGAAAACACCTTATGCACCTGACATGTTTGTGATCAAATTCATTGAGCCTGTTCCGTTGAATGAAACAGCGATAGGATTTGATATGGGATCCGAGCCAACACGTCGTAAGGCGATGGAACTTTCCAGGAAGACAGGGAAAACGGAAATTACGGATAAGGTGATACTTGTTCAGGATGAGAAAAAACGACCCGGATTTCTCATGTATGTTCCTATTTATCAAACCATCGAAGTACCTGATTCACTGAGTAGAAAAGAAAACTTTGTTATGTGGGTTTATTCGCCTTTCATCACCGCCGATTTTATCAAAGGCCTGGTCGCGAAGGAGCTGAAGAATACGATCTCTTATATTTCATTTAACCTGTATGACAAGCCTTCTACCGATCCTGATGAGCTTCTTTACTCTTATGTAAATTCAGCTCCCCGTAAGGATGATCCTTATATCGTTTCTACCATTCAACTGTATGGCAATAACTGGACTCTGCATGTATGGCCAAGTCAGCGTATGAGGAATCTTTATGTGACAAACCAGCCTACAATCATCCTCATCATAGGAATGCTGTTGACGCTGATTTTATCAGTGCTTGTGTACTTTATGGCAAACACCAGGAAACGCGCAGTGGAGATGGCGGGGAACATGACTGAAGAACTTCAGAAGCTGAATGTTGAACTGGAGAAGAAGGTGGAAGAGCGTACACTCAAGTATAAGGAGATCAACTGGTTTTATGAAAGCCTGATGCAGTCGATGCATGAAGCGTTGCTGGTGCTTGATCCTACCTTCCATATCCTCAAAGCCAATATCCGGTTTCACGAGCTTTTCAGGGCCGATAAAGTAATCGACGGTCTTTCACTCACAGAATTGCGAAATGTTGAATGGTCTCCGGTGTTAAGAGATGTTGAGCTTTCATTTAAGAACAACGATACGTTTGAAAAAGAATACCTCTTTAATGTTTCAGGCATTGGTGAGCGGTATTTTTCGATCACCAGCATTCCAATCAAACAGGGATTTATACGAGATCAGCGTGTGTTGCTTGTGATCTCCGATGTGACAGACAAAAAGGAAAACGAACAGCGAAGAAATGACTTTATCGGCTTTGTCACGCATGAACTCAGAACACCTCTTTCAAACCTTAAAGCTTATGCACAGCTCTCGGAGAGGTTCTTTCAGCAGGGAAAACCAGAAGAGTCATTTAAGCTCAGCACCAAGCTGATGGAGTTTATTGATCGTCTGCAGGACCTTGTATCGGAGCTGCACGATGTCACAAAAGTTACCTCGGGAAAGCTTCAGATCAACAAAGAACTCTTCGATTACAATGAGTTTATTGATGAAACAATCAAAGATGCAACACTGACCTATCCGGAATACCGATTCATTAAACGGGGAGAAACGAGTGTAATGGTGGAGGCAGACAGGTATAGAATAAACCAGGTGCTGACAAATTACATCTCAAATGCGGTGAAGTTTTCCAAAAATCAGAAAGATGTGATCATCTCAGTGTTTGAAAGAGATGGCAACATCGTTACTTCAGTGAAAGACTTCGGACCGGGTATTCCGAAGGAGAATATGCCACGGGTGTTTCAGCGGCTCTACAGAGTGCAGAAGCTTTCAAAAACAGAAGGTCTTGGCCTTGGCTTATACCTGAGTCGTGAGATCATTCGTGCACATGGAGGCAAAGTTTGGGTTGAAAGTGAAGAAAACATCGGCTCAGAGTTTTACTATATGATCCCTTACCATCACTGAACGGAACAACTGGAAGGATCGCATTTAAGCTATTAATCCAGAAATGCATTCAAATACAACCACCATATCCCTGCCTCAATCCCGCTGCCACCTTAAACCTTGAACTTTAAACTTTAAACTTTAAACTTTAAACTTAATGAAACGGTCTTCTCTTAATAATCCCTCCTTTCACATCATGAATGTTGTGCATGATCAGGAAAGCGGTTTCATCGATCCGTTCGATCATCTCTTTGACCTTTGACAATTCAAGCTTGGTGGTAATGGTATAAACGATATCAAATTCATTCAGCACACCATTCTTTCTTCCGAATCCTCTTTTTGCTTTCAGAAGAGTTGCGCCTTTTCCAAGTCCTTCAATAATGCATTTACGTACTTCTTCCGAACGGTTTGATATTACCATCAGGCCGATATACTCTTCCACTCCGACGGTGAG
Organism: Bacteroidota bacterium; assembly: GCA_036675075.1. Lineage (GTDB taxonomy): Bacteria > Bacteroidota > Bacteroidia > JAKFFM01 > JAKFFM01 > JAKFFM01. The sequence goes on along the minus strand of JAKFFM010000048.1, from coordinate 128,599 downwards.
GAAGTCAACGGTTTTGGATGCTGAAAGGTATGTAAGCAGGGAGTAGAATGCTGATTCAAGACTTATCGCGAAAGCGGCAACGCTGAAAATTACGATGTTGATCACCAGGATGATGTCACCTACGGACAATGAATATTTACGACTTATGAAGAGCGAAAGGATCTCGGTTCCATCGATCACTGATCCGCCGCGCATGCACAGACCAATGCCGAGGCCAAGAAAGAATCCCCCGAACACGGATACCAGCAGCTTGTCTGAAGTCACTGCAGGAAATTGAATGATCATTAATGACAATGATAATCCTGCAATCGACAGGATCGTATTGATAGCAAATTTTTTCCCAATTTCCCTGAAGCCTAATAAGATAAATGGCAGGTTGATGGCAATAAGCAGCACCGATAATGGAAACCCGGTAAGCTCTGCGATCAGCAGCGAAACACCTGTTACACCTCCGTCGATAAAGCTGTTGGGCATCAAAAAGCCTTTCAGGCCAAGACCTGCAGAGAGTATTCCTGCAATGATGTATGCCGCAGATTTTAACTTACGCTGGTAATAAAACTTGTGGTAACCGGATGTCATAGGTGGTCATTCTTCCTGATGAATCTGTAATGCAAGTTTCATGCTGTACAGGCTTCAGGTTGGAATGCGTTAGCATCTGGCTTTCAGCAATGAATATTTAATATATTTGATCAGAAATCAAAAAAGATGAAACTAAAAGTAGTACTACTAGCTCTTGTGACAGTTTCCGTTCTTGCAGTGTTACCATCCTGCCGGAAAAACAAGATCGTTAAAAACGAAACAGGCCAGGTGTCTGAGGATAACAACAATATCCAGCAAGGCATCGATGCAGCAGTCGTGGATGGTTCGAACTCTGCTACCAATAACAGCAATATCAACGGAAGGGTGCAGGCTCTTGCTCCTGATGTATGCGGTGCAACGACAGATACTACACTTCGTTCACAAGGTATCATCACGCTGACATTCGATGGCACATCAAACTGCAACGGGAGAATTCGTTCAGGTAAGCTCCGACTTACACTTCAGGATTACACATCAGGAAAACGCTGGAAAGATGCTGGTGCCGTGCTTCGCTTTGACTTCATTGATTACAAGGTGACTCGTACAGCAGACAATATCGGGTTGCTGTTCAATGGTTCAACCAACCTCACCAACTCAAGTGGCGGTAACGTGGTGCTTATGGTGCTCGGCCTGCAGCCAAGTGTTATTCATAAGGTGGATGGCAATGGACTTAGCGTGAAGTTCGATGATGGGAAAACAAGTACGTTTAATGTATCCCGTCAGTACACCCATACTTATTCTAACAGTGTTTACCAGATCAAAGGAGAAGGAACCGGCAACCGGAACAATCTTCCCAATATTGAGAACTGGGGCACCACTCGTGATGGCGATGAGTTTACCAGCCAGGTTACAGATCCTGTCATCTGGAACAGTACCTGTACTGCAGGAAAACCTGTGAAGGGCAAACTGGATATTAAAGTCGCTTCAAAGCAGTTCGGTCTGATCACAACACTTGGTACCGACAATAGCGGAAATGTTGTAACGAATGGTTGTCCGTGGGGATTGAAGGTTGAATGGACCTACAAGAATAAAACGGGCAGCAAGCTCTATGCTTATCATTAATAAATAAGTTTTCATGTCAAAAAAGAAACCCCGGGGAACAAGCTCTCCGGGGTTTCTTTTTGAAATTGGTATCAGGTTTCTGATCACTTCATGTAACGGAAATCCTGTTCGGCTTTGATGACTTTCAGTGATTCAAAGATCAGTTTGATCACATTCTCCACATCGTCCTTGTGCACAGATTCCACAGTAGTATGCATGTAACGAAGCGGTAACGAGATCAGAGCTGATACCACACCACCTCCTGAATAGGCAAAAGCATCCGTGTCGGTTCCGGTTGCTCTCGAAACTGCCTGCCTCTGGAATGGGATCGTGTTTTTGTTCGCTGTGTTTATGATAAGCTTCAGCAGGTTATTCTGCACTGCAGGCCCGTAAGTAAGTACTGGCCCTTTACCACATGCAAGGTCACCATTCATCACTTTGTTCATCATGGGTGTCTGTGTATCATGACAAACATCCGTGACAATTGCCACGTTCGGCTTGATACGCTGGGTGATCATTTCTGCTCCTCTTAGTCCAACTTCTTCCTGGACGGAGTTCGTGATATAAAGTCCGAATGGAAGCTTTGTCTTGCTTTCTTTGATCAGTCGTGCCACTTCAGCGATCATAAATCCACCCACACGGTTGTCAAGTGCGCGACCAACATAAAATTTATCGTTGAGCACCATGAATTCATCTTCATAGGTAACAACACATCCTACATGGATTCCAAGCTTTTCAACCTCTTCCCTGTTTGCGCATCCACAATCTAGAAAAATGTTCTTCAGTGAAGGAGCTTCTTCTTTTCCTGCTTCGCGAGTATGGATCGCCGGCCATCCGAAGACAGCTTTTACAATGCCTTTATCGGTATGGATGTTCACACGTTTCGAAGGAGCGATCTGGTGATCCGAACCACCATTTCTTCTGAGGTAAATAAACCCATCGTTGGTAATGTAATGAACAAACCATGAGATCTCATCGGCATGTGCTTCAATGACTACACGGTATGATGCCCTTGGATTGATGATGCCTACAACTGTTCCATAAGGATCAACCATATAATCATCCACATAAGGTTTGATGTAATCGAGCCACAGTTTCTGACCTTCTGATTCAAAGCCGGTAGGTGAGGGGTTGTTCAGGTAATTTTCGAGAAACTTTCTTGACCGATCGTTCAGGATCGATTTAGCTGGTTTGGGTTTGCTTTGTTCTTTTTTAGCCATTTGATTTTTCAGGACTTGCCGCCTTTTTTAGTTGAAATGTAATTGTTAACCTGTTCTTCAAGTACCGATAACGGAAGAGATCCTGATGTCAGGACCACATCGTGGAATTCCCTGATATCGAATTTGTCGCCCAGTTCTTTTGAAGCTTTTTCTCTAAGGTCGATGATCTTATTCATTCCGATCTTATAACCTGTAGCCTGACCTGGCCAGATCACATAACGGTCAATCTCTTTTCTGTTATCTCCCGGAGGGTTTGGTGTGTTCTCATTAAAATAGGCAAGAGCCTGATCGCGTTTCCATTTTTTATAATGAATTCCTGTATCCACAACAAGACGGGCAGCTCTGAACAATTCCATGGCAAGTCTTCCAAAGTCGGAATAGGGATCCTGGTATAATCCAACCTCTTTACCAAGCTTTTCGCTATATAACGCCCATCCTTCGATATAGGCTGTGTTCCCTCCAAACATTCTGAATTTAGGAATACCCTGAAGTTCCTGTGCAATGGCGATCTGCATGTGATGGCCTGGTATCCCTTCATGATATGCCAGAGCTTCCATCTGGTAGATCGGGTTGTTTTCGGTGTCATAAAGATTTACATAGTAACGACCTGGTCGCGAACCATCCGCTGCAGGAGCTTCATAGAATGCATTGCCTGCAGACTGTTCACGGAATGATTCAACCGCTTTCACGACGATCTGTGCCTTGGGCTTGGTTACAAAGAGCGCATCAAGCTTGCCTTTCATGGTTTCGATGATGTTCACCGAGCTCGCCATAAATTCCTTCTTTCCTGCTTCAGTATTCGGATAATAAAAACGTTTGTCGGTGCGCATGAACTCAAAGAAATCCTGCAGGTTGTCGCTTTTGAAATTCACCTGCTTCATGATGGCGCGCATTTCATGGTGAATTCGTGCCACTTCCTTTAAGCCCATTTCATGAATTTCGTCGGGTGACATTTCAGTGGTCGTCACACGCTTAAGCGCATACTTATAGTAATCTTCTCCTTCAGGAAATTTCCATGCTCCATCATCCTCAGTTGCTTTTTTCTCAAGCTCATTCCATGCAGCAAGCAGCTTTTCATATGCAGGTTTTACCTGAGCTGTGAGTGCTTCCTTCGCCTCATTGATCAGCATCAGCTTACTGTTCTCATTGATCTGAAGTACGTTGACCTTTTTGCTGAAATCTTCCAGAAGGCTGTGTTCTGTTTTAGAGTTGTCAAAAGGCTGTCCTGTTAGGAACTGAGTGATGTCATTCTTTACCATCGGGAAGACAAACTTTGGCGGTATGATGTTCTTCTCTTCACGGATCTTCATGCCTGCAAGAACCTGGTCGAACATTGCCGGGATCTTTTGAAGTCTTGCGATGTAAGCTTCAGCATCCTTCATGTCGCTCACCTGGTGCATGTTGATCAGAAAGGCTGGTACGTCTGAATGTATACCATCCATCTGGTTCAACGGATAATTATGGAAACGGTATTTGAATCCGTCAGCCTGTTCATTCACCTGGTATTCAAAAAGGCGGTAGCTGACCTTTGCCTGTTCATCAAGATTGGCCAGGTCAAATTCCTTCTTCATGGTTTCAAGGCTAGACTTGAGGATCTCCATTTCTTTCTGAGCGAATTCATCCGAGAGGTCGGTCCACTTGTCGTAGTCTTTCTTGATGCCCAGAACCGTCTGGTACCTGGGGTCTCTGTCAACAGATTCATCAAACACTTTATCAAGGAATTCATTGAATCGTTTGCTTTCTGCTGCAACATCTTTGGTCGCTACATTTCCCGGCTGATTCGTGTTGCATGACAAAAGCATGGCTGCCACCAGCAGGAACAAAGGTTTAAACTTGGTCATCGGATTGAGTTAGAAGGCCGAAATTAAAGAATTTACACACCTTATAAATGCAGGTTGTTTAAAATGCCTGAATTTTTATCTTTGATAAAGAGAACCAACCACTATGAATAAACTAGTACCCATGCTGATCTTATTCCTCTCATTGCATTCAGTGAGTGCATTTTGCCAGGATACCGTGAGAGCTACAAACATCTCTGTCCCTGAGCAGGAGGCAGAGAAAGCTTATAACAACGGAATCTCAAACTTCAATGCGAAGAATTTCCAGGCGGCGTTGTCGGATTTTAATTCAGCCATCAGCCTCAGACCAAACTTTGATAAGGCACTGTTTAACCGTGCTTCGGTGAAATATGAGCTGAAGGATTATAAAGGTGCAGCTACTGATCTTGACCAGGCTATACAGCTAAGCCAGGACGAGTCATTTTATTTCATGAGAGCAAAAGTGAAATATGCAATGAATGACAAAACCGGGGCAATGGATGATTACACCAGGTCTCTTGAAAAGAATTCCGGCCAGGCCTCTGCATACTATTCACGTGGTGGCATTCGCTTCGAGCTTAAGGATTATAAAGGTTCTATCGAGGATTTCAACAAAGCGATCGTTGCGAAGCCTGATTATGCTTATGCATACAATGACCGCGGCAGTGCGAAAAAAATGCTGGATGATATGGACGGAGCGATCGCGGATTACAACAAGGCGATCCTGCTGAATTCTGAAATGGCCTTTGCATACAACAACCGTGGAAGTGCAAAAAGAAAGAAAGGTGATTTCAAAGGTGCTATTGCTGATTATTCAGAAGCGATCAGGCTCAAGAAGGATTACTATGTTGCCTACAACAACCGCGGTACAGCCAAATTCGACATGGGTGATTTCGCCGGAGCGGTTTCTGACTTTGACATGGCTTTAAAGATCAATCCGAAATATGCTTACGCTTTTAATAACAGGGCTTCTGCAAAGTATAAGCTAAAGGATATGAATGCTGCAGTGGATGATTGTACGGCGGCAATTAAACTCGATCCGAATTATGGATTTGCTTATTTAAACAGGGGAATTGTAAAGGAAATGTTGAGGGATCCAAATGGTGCCTGTGATGACTGGATGAAAGCACAGTCATTGAAGGTTCCGGGAATATCAGGTTATTTAAATGATTGCAAGTAAGCGTATGAAAAGAATAATCACAGTACTCGCACTGGCTTTAGGAATTCATTCTTCATTCGCGCAGAATGTTGAATTTGAAAAGGCCAATTTTAAAGAAGGTAAGGAAGGTCTGAAGGAAGCCAGGCAGAACATCAAGCTTGGTGATGAGCAGTATATTCTCGGGCCTACAAGATATAAAACAGCGCTGACCTTTTATGTGAAAGCGAATGAGTTCAATCCGAACAATGCATTGCTGAATTATAAGCTTGGTGACTGTTACCTCAGCTCAAGCTATAAGCTGAAAGCGCTTGATCATTTTAAGAAAGCCCTGGATCTGAATCCGCTCATCTTCCCTGATCTTTTTTACAAGCTGGGCAGATCCTATCACCTACATATGGATTGGGCGAATGCAAAGAAATTTTACAACCAGTACAAGCTGACGCTGAAGTCATCTGAAAAGGAAATGCTTGCAGAAGTTGACAAGAGGCTTGCGGAATGTGACAATGGAATTGAGCTGATGAAGAAGCCTGTGCGGGTATTCATAGACAATGTCGGTAAATCACTGAACAGCGTTTATCCTGATTATGTACCGGTGATCTCCGCAGATGAGGATGTGATGATGTTCACTTCAAGAAGACCTGAAACTACCGGAGGTGGTATTGCAGAAGACATTAACGAACCTTTCGAAGATATTTATATCTCTTACCGTTTCAATGAAAAGTGGACAGCTCCTAAAAATATTGGTGCTCCGATCAATACAGAGGATCATGATGCAACTGTTGGATTGTCACCTGATGGCCAGACATTGCTTGTGTACATGGGCAAGAAAAAAGGTGGTGGTGATATTTACGAATGCAAGCTTGAAGGGGAGAAGTGGTCCAAGCCTGAAAGAATGCCGAAACCAATTAATTCTGATTCGCATGAGCCATCTGCAAGCTTGTCGTATGATGGTAAAACGATCTTTTTTGTAAGCAACAGAGATGGAGGTATAGGTGATCATGACATTTACATGAGCACAAAGGATGCAAAAGGAAAATGGGATAAGGCTGTGAACCTTGGTCCTGTGATCAATACAAAGTATGATGAAGATGGTGTATTCATCATGGCTGATGGAAAGACTTTGTATTTCAGTTCACAGGGACATAATTCGATGGGCGGGTATGATATCTTCAAATCGGAGTTTGAGAATGGAAGATGGTCAACACCGGTAAACCTCGGATATCCGATCAATACTGCGGATGATGATGTGTTCTTTGTATTGTCGGCAAGTGGCAAGCATGGTTATTATGCTTCAGTGAAAAGTGATGCAGTGGGTGAGAAGGATCTTTACATGATCACGTTTCTCGGTCCGGAAAAACAGCTTGTTTTGAATACGGAAGATAACCTTCTTGCCAGTGTGGTAGCGCCTGTTAGTGAGACAGTCATTGCTCCTACGGTTGCACTGACTACAGCCAAAGTAACTATCCTTAAAGGGATTGTCATGGATTTTGGAACACTTGCTCCACTCGAAGCGAGCCTGGAACTAACCGATAATACTTCAAACTCGAGTGTTGCGCAATTCAAGTCAAACAGCAAAAGCGGGAAGTACCTTGTGTCTCTGCCTTCAGGGAAAAATTATGGTCTATCAGTAAAGGCAGATGGATACCTCTTCCATTCAGAGAACTTTGATATTCCTGAGTCAGCTGCCTACAAGGAAGTTACCCTTGATGTAAAGCTGAAGAAAGTTGAAGTGGGAAGCACCATCGTTTTGAAGAACATCTTCTTTGATTTTGATAAAGCGACATTAAGGCCTGAATCAACTGCGGAGCTTGAAAGACTAACGAAGCTTCTGAATGACAATCCAACGATCAAGATCGAGATCTCAGGACATACCGATAACAAAGGTGCTGCGCAGTATAACCTGACGCTTTCAGATAATCGTTCTAAATCAGTGGTTGATTATTTAGTGTCTAAAGGAATTTCTGCTGACAGGCTTACCTGGAAAGGTTACGGTTTAACCAAGCCTATCGCGACGAATGACACAGATGAAGGACGTCAGCTGAACAGAAGGACTGAGTTTAAGATCATGAGTAAATAATTTCTTTCTGTTTACATCATAGATTCAATTATAAACAGAACGTTCAATTTCTAACTGCGTAATAAATGAACATCATTCGTCCATTGACCATCTGTCTGTTTATGTTTGGTGTCATATTATGTGAAGCAACGGCACAGACACTTCAATGGAACCAGGTTGTACCTGCATCTTCCGGGCAGGGGAATTATCGTCCGAGGGTAGCTGTGTTAAGAGATGGTTCACCAATCGTATGCTGGGGTAACCAGACTACCGGAAAGGTCAAGTTCACGAAGTTTTCAGGCGGAGTCTTTCAATCACCCATCTCATTGAATCCTGCAGGAACGAATGCGTATATCCAGGACTGGACAGGACCGGACATGGCAGTGAAAGGTGATACCATTTATGTTGTTTTTAAACTAACTCCTGAAGCCACAGCTGGCATCTACCTTGTTCGCTCAACCGATGGAGGTAACTCTTTTTCTGATACCATCAGGATCGATCCGGCAAATGGTAATATCCCCTGGCTTCCGTCAGTTTCTGTGAACAGACAGGGAGATCCGATTGTTGTTTACATGGATAATGATGCAGGATGGGCTGATCCACGGTATGTTACTGCACGTGGTGTCAATCTCGGTAATTCATTCATGCTTCCTGTTGAAGCAACGAAAAACATTGCTCCTGGTGAAGTTTGTGATTGTTGTCCTGCAACATTACTGATCAGAGATTCTCTGCAGCTTGTGCTTTTCAGAAATAACCAGAGTAATCTGAGAACCATTTTTGGATCAAAGTCTGAAGACCATGGAGATACCTACATCTCATCCGATGCAGTGGATGTGACAGGTTCAGTGAGCAGCCAGTGTCAATCCACCGGACCTGATGGCGTCTTGTATAACGATAGCCTCTACACCGTGTGGCGGGGCAATTCCAGCGGATTAAGAATTTACATCAGCAGCACCGGCCTTCAGTCTCTCGCTCCTGTCGTACATAAAAAAGTATCAGCAACGATACCATCCACTGCTGTTCAGAATTATCCGAAGATCGCTATAGAAGGTCCGGTATCTGTTCTTACATGGCAGGAAACGTATTCCGCGAATGCAGAGGTGCTGTTTTCCTTCAATGCTTCAGGTGAGCCATCGAAGCTGGGTTTGTGGCGTGATACTGTGAACACCTCTCATGCAGGAGGCCAGGTGAATCCTGATGTGGCTGTCATGAATTCAACCGCGCACATTGTATGGCAGGATATCCCGACAGGGAATGTACTTTATAGAAGCGTGACAATCACTCCGGTTGTTTCAGGCATCAGGAAAAATGATCATGCTTCTGTGAGTGTGAGTCCGAATCCGTTCAATGAGGAGATTAAGCTTACAGGATTAAACGCCGGAGATCAGTATCAGCTGGTAAATTCCGCTGGACAGGCTGTATTGCAGCAGACACTGTTTAGTGACCACGACAACATCAACACTTCAGCATTATCAGCAGGAACTTATTACATCCATGTGCAATCCGGTGGTTCTGTGAAGACCATCACTCTTGTTAAGCAGGAAGCTTCAAGATGATCATTTGATTACATCCATATTTAATGAGAACCTTGGGCAATCAAGCCCCTTGTTACGTTTTGTAGATTTGCAGGAACTGCAGGCGATCAGCACAAAACAAATTGTAAGAAGCAGTGCACATTTCATATCCTCCTAAGTTAGTAAAATAGAAATGCCGGAAATTATCGTTACGGAAGATGGATCTCATTCATTAAAGATGGATGGAGAAAAAGAGAACTATCATTCAACACATGGTGCGCTTACAGAATCTCTTCATGTATTTATTCATCATGGATTTAATGAGATCATTAAGAAACACAAACAGGCCAGGATTCTGGAAGTGGGCTTTGGTACAGGATTGAATTGTCTGCTCACCCTTGCTGAATCGATAAAAGCAAAGATCAGAGCAGAGTATCATGCGCTTGAGCCATATCCAGTAAGCTTCGAGCTTGCAGAAAAATTAAATTATCCGGAACTGATTGACCCTAACCTCAGAAAGGCATTCGAAACGATCCATTCCGACAATGAACTGCACACCCGGTTATCAGATGATTTTACCTTTGTAAAGTACACACAGGGGTTGCATGAATTCAGGTCAGACGAAAAATTTGACCTTGTATATTATGATGCCTTCGCTCCTGCAATCGTTCCGCCGCTTTGGGATCTGGAAGCTTTCAGGCATGTATATGAACTGATGTCAGATGATTCCATCCTTGTCACATATTGTGCAAAGGGTGCTGTCAAACGGGCGCTCAGAGAGGCAGGTTTTGTTTTCGAATCTCTTCCGGGACCTCCGGGTAAACGTGAAATGACAAGAGGGCGAAAGCTACCTGTCAATTGATCCGCCTCATTCAAAGGTTCATCAGAACATCTGGACTTTTCACCTGATTTTAATGTTGATTCTTAAATAGAAGCTAGGTAATCCTTAATTTTAAAGGGAAAGGATACTTAATATTTCAAACTAAAACCAGCTGATATGATTAAAAGATCTACCATACTATTCCTGTTATGTTGTTTTTTCTCTTTGGAGAATCTCTACGCTCAGGGACCATGTTCACCAATGAATGGGAACTATACGATTAACTCCACCGTGATCACAGGTGGAACCAATTTTCAAACATTCAATGACCTTGCCGGAGCATTGACAACGTGCGGAGTTTCTGATCATGTTGTCGTGACAGTGGTGGATAATTCCGGGCCTTATAACGAACAGGTAAAGTTCAATGGCATTCCTGGGATAGGACCGAATGCAACTGTTACGATCAACGGTAATGGCGAAACGGTCACGTATCTTACCACAGCGACCTACAGGCACATCATTCGTCTCGCGAACCAGCAGCATTTCACAATCAGAAACCTGAAGATCGTGAGAGACAACAGTGCAACTTCCGGCTTCATGGGGATTCATCTTTTAGGATCTGCCACGAATGTGACCATTGACAGTGTTGAAGTTGATATGGGTACATCCACGTCGACGCTGGTTGGTGGAATTGTGGCTTCAGGGGATACCGCTTCGATCCTCGCTGCAGGAAGCTATCATAATGTTTCCATAACCAACTGCAAGACATCCTTTGGTGGATATGGTGTTTCAGTATATGGGCTTACATCAGACCTTTCAACAAACGTTGATATTAAGAATAATACACTCCTTGATATGTCCAGCAATGGTGTTTACCTGAGGGAGACGAACGGAGTTGAGGTGTCGAAGAATACGATCAGGATCAAAGGAGGAAATGGGATTCAGCTTGCCCAGAGTGCAAACATCAACGGCCTTATAGAAAAGAATGTGGTGAGTGCATTATCAACTACGACAACAACTGTGAGAGGGATCTATGTTTTCTGGAACAGTTCCGCGCAACCACATAAGGTCATCAATAACATTGTACATCAGTTCAATGCTCCTGCTGCGACAGTTTATGGAATTTCAGCAAGAACAGGTGGAGGGTTGTTTTACAACAATACAGTGATACTGGATGACAATACAGCAACGGCAACCGGTAATACAGCAGGTTTTTATGAAGAGATCTCTTCCAGCGGAAGTGTTATGATGAATAATATTTTTTATGTCACCAGGACATCCGCAGGAAACAAGGCAGGAATCATTCTTGGAAGTACTACGAACATTTCAACAGGTGTCACATCAAATCATAATGTGTTCCATATACCATCAGGAAATGTGGTGACAAAAAATTCCGCGACACCTGTGCACTATGCGACACTTAGCAGCTGGAGCACTGCGAGCGGTCAGGATGTTAACAGTTTTCAGACAGATCCGTTATTTGCAACAGGCACAGCTATTCCGACCAGTGCAGTGATAGATAACGGAGGAGTTTCACTGGCTGCGGTGGTTGATGATATCACAGGAGCGACGAGAAGTACAACTCCTGACCCGGGAGCATATGAGTTTCCACAGGTGCAAAACGATGCCGAACTTGTTTCGATCGATCAGCCTGTAAACAATGGCTGCGGTAATTCAGCGCAGGATGTTATTGTAACGATCAGGAACAATGGAACAGCTACGCTCACCTCGGTGCCAGTTACAGCACTCATTACAGGAAGTGTGACTGCCACGCTGAATACAACCTATACCGGAACTCTGGCCATGGGAGCTACGGTCTCGGTACAGCTTGGAACTATAAACACTCTTTCAGGCGGAACCGTTGCAGTGGAAGCATACACAGCGTTACCCGGAGACCAGGAAACGAACAACGATACACTTGAGCTAACGTTTACGATCAATGCAGCACCGGTTGCCAACGCCGGAGCCGATACCGAGATCTGCAGCGGAGCTTCTGATACACTGGAATCTGCTTCAGCAGACACGTACCTCTGGAGCACTGGTGCATCTACACAAACTATAATTGCATCACCTTCTGTTACCACAACCTATACTCTTACAGTGACAGACAATGGGTGCTCAGCCACCGATACGGTAATCGTGAATGTAAAGTCGAATCCTGTACTTGTTACAGATACACAAGTTGATGTGTGCGAAGGTGAAAGCGTCGTGCTAAATGTAACTGGAGCGGACACCTATATATGGTCCACAGGTTCAACTTCAGGAAGCATTACCGTAATGCCTTCAGATACGACAACCTATATCGTAACAGGCGAACAGAACGGCTGCAGTGACACGGATACGATCACCGTTTACACGCATACGCTGCCTGTGGTTCAGATCTCGACAATCCCTTCTGTGATCTGCACAACGACACCTTACTTTGTACTTTCTGGTTCCCCTTCAGGAGGTGTTTTCACAGGCGCAGGAATTTCTAATGATACACTGCATGTAATGAATGCAGGTGCTGCTGCCGGAATGGACACTCCGTTTGAAATTCTGTACACTGTGACTGATGCTTTCGGATGTGCAGGAGTTGATACCGTAACGACAGAGATCAGCACGTGCACAGATGTTATGAATTCTGCTGCAGAGGTGATCGCTGCTTATCCGAATCCATTTTCTGAGCAGGTGATCTTAACTGGAAACATGAGCAGATCGGAAATCCTTGTGTACAATGTCCAGGGGGCACTTGTGGATGTAACCATTACATACACTTCGGATGGAGCTATACTTTCGATGCCTTCTATAGCTACAGGGATCTATGTTGTGAAGATCATGAGTGAATCAGGCACACAGACGCTGCGAATGAATAAGATGTAATTACGATTCATCGCATAAAAAAAGGATCCGGAAAGTGAATACCGGATCCTTTTTTTATTCATGATCATCAGGAGATGATCTTCAATTTCGCAAATTTCAGGATGAGCTGCTTTTCTCCTGCAGCTGCAAACATCACGGTCGCTTTCTGATTTGGAAATACACCTTCCATCCTGGTGACTTTCCCTTTTCCAAAACGCGCGTGTTCCACTTCCATGCCTTCTGCAAGGTTGCGTGTATCATCACCTTCAAAGTCTGCTGATGCTGCTGCACTAGAAGCCGCCGTCATTTTGACCAGCTTCCTCTGTGGTTGTGGTGTTCTTGGAGCTGGTGCAGAAACCTGACGTTCCGGTCGTTCCCTTCTCTGAAATCTCGGGTTGTTTGAATCATATCCGGGCTCTGGTGAACGCTGCTTTAAAACAGGCATCTCAAGAAAGTCTGCAGGTATCTCTTCAAGGAACCTGCTCGGCTCACAGGAGATCAGGTTTCCCCAGCGATAACGTGTGGCAGCAAATGAGAGTGTCACCATCTGCTCGGCCCTTGTTAACGCGACATAAAACAACCTTCGTTCCTCCTCAAGCTCTGACCTTGAATTGAGGCTCAGCTGGGAAGGGAAGAGGTTTTCCTCCATACCAACGATATACACGTATGGAAACTCAAGCCCTTTCGCGGAGTGAATTGTCATCAGCGATACCTTATTGAAGTCCTGGTCCTTTTCATCTTCTTCATCATCCGTTAACAGGGCAATGTCTGCCATGAAATCGGATAGAGGCCTGAATGGCTTCACTTCATTACCTTCTTCATCAAGCTGTGACTTCTCGGTGAATTCCTTCATTCCGTTAAGTAGTTCCTGGATGTTTTCGTACCTGCTTACGCCTTCCGGTGTTTTGTCTGCATACAGATCTTTAAGAAGCCCTGAATGTGACGCGATATATGTTCCAATATCAAAGGCATTGTTCGTTGCAGCCATGCCACTGAAGCTCCTGATCAGCATGGCAAATTCAGAAAGCTTGCCAGCAGTTCCGCTGTTTATTCCAAGACTAAAATCAGAAAGGTTATCAATCACCGTCCACATGCTTACTCCGTTATCATAAGCAGCAACGGAGATCTTGTCGAGCGTGGTGTTTCCGATTCCACGTGCAGGATAATTGATCACACGCTTCATCGCTTCTTCATCATGCTGGTTGATCGTGAGCCTGAAATATGCCAGCAGGTCCTTGATCTCTTTGCGTTTGTAGAAGGAAAGTCCGCCGAAGATCTTGTATGGAATGTTAAGCTTTCTTAATGCCTCTTCCATTGCCCTCGACTGTGCGTTTGTACGGTAAAGTATTGCAAAGTCACGGTTAAGCTTACGCTCATTCATTTTGATCTCGAAGATCGACTGTGCAACAGCCATCCCTTCCTCGTTATCAGTAAGTGTCTTGAAAACCTTGATCTTATTGCCGGCATCGTTGTCTGTCCAGACTTCCTTTTTGAACTGATCCTTGTTGTTTGCGATCACATGATTCGCCGCTTTCACAATGTTCTGGGTTGAACGGTAATTCTGTTCAAGCTTGAATGTTTTAAGATCAGGATAGTCTTTTCGGAAATTCAGGATGTTCTGAATATTTGCTCCACGGAAGGCGTAGATGCTTTGTGCATCGTCACCAACAACACAGATGTTTTCAAATCGTGCTGCCAGCTTCTTAACAATGACATACTGTGAAAAGTTTGTATCCTGGTACTCATCCACAAGGATGTACCTGAATTTATCCTGGTATTTATCAAGGACTTCAGGAAAGTTTTTTAGCAATACATTGGTATTGAAGAGCAGGTCGTCAAAATCCATGGCACCGCTATTGAAGCAACGCTTGGCATACATCTCATAGATCTTTCCCATGGCTGGCTTCTGGGCCATACGGTCTTCTGCCTGCAGGTCATCATTCTGCTGATAAGCCTGCCAGCTGATCAGGTTGTTTTTAGCGGAGGAGATCCTGCCAAGAACAGTTGAGGGCTTGTACTGCTTGTCATCAAGGTTCTGTTCTTTAAGGATCGTTTTGATGAGACTCTTCGAATCATCCGTATCATAGATTGTGAAATTCGAAGGATACCCGATCTTCTCAGCTTCAAAGCGAAGGATCTTGGCAAACACAGAGTGAAACGTACCCATCCAGATGTTCCGTGCTTCAGGGCCAACGATCTGAGAGATACGCTCTTTCATTTCTTTCGCAGCCTTGTTGGTAAAAGTCAGTGACAGGATATTGAATGCGTCAACGCCTTTATTGATAAGGTGCGCAATTCTGAAAGTGAGCACACGGGTCTTACCCGAACCAGCACCGGCAATGATCATTACAGGTCCTTCAGTGGTCTCTACGGCAAGCCTTTGCGGCTCATTGAGTTGTTCAAGATATTTTTCAGTCATCGGATTATCAGGAAATAACGCAGAACAGTGGGGTGTAGTACATCCGGAAAGCCTGTGATACGTGTGTTTCAAAGTTAAATTAATCGTGTCGTATGGAGGAGTTTTGTTGATAAAAAGGCAGAATCTGGTTACATTTAAGCAATTAGTAATCGTTTCCATGAATCCCGGTATTGGCAAGTTCCTGATGATTGCAGGTGTGGTGATCTTCGCCGCGGGATTGCTGTTTCATTTTGGCGGATCAAAGCTTGGCTGGTTTGGAAGACTTCCGGGTGATATCAGGATACAAAAAGAGAACTTCTCGTTTTATGCCCCGATAACTTCAATGATCCTGGTGTCGGTTGTGCTTACGCTGATCCTGTACCTAATCCGGAAATTCAAATGATGACGCGGAAGGAACTTGATGAGATACCTATGGTCTTCATTGTTGGAAAAGGAAGGTCGGGCACTACCTTGCTTCAGACGATCCTCGATGCACATCCTGATTGCATCATTCCTCTTGAATCAAGATTGATCATTCACCTGAAGAGCCGCTACCGTCATGTGAAGAAATGGACTCCCGGACTTATAAAAAGCTTTTATAATGACCTGTTCAGCGACTTAAAGTTTTCAACGCTCTGGAAAGTTGATAAAGATAAGCTGTTGTCTGATCTCCTTTCATTAGGAACTGATGCAGATTTTGCTTCCTTGTGCAAGGTGGTCTACCTCAATTACAAATCAGTCTTTAAAAAAGATAAGATCCGGCTGATCGGAGATAAGAATCCAATCTATACCGTGTTCATTCCCGAATTGCTTGAGATCTTTCCAGGTTCAAAGTTCATTCATCTCATCAGGGATCATCGCGACAACATTCATTCGCATATGAAAGTGTTTCCGATAAAGAATGTAGCTTTCCTTGCAAGCAAATGGGTGTTCTTTAATGAACGTGTGGAGCATCAAAAGCGGCTGAACCCGGGAACTGTGCTGTCCTTAAGATATGAGGATCTCGTCGCGAATCCACAGAAACATTTAAAAGAGATCTGTGAATTCCTTGGATTATCATATCACCCGGGAATGCTCGATTTTCATGAAAGGATGAATGATGGATTCAGCTATATTGAACCATTCGTAAAGAAGTTCCATGCCAACATCTACAACCCTGTAAACATCAGTAAAGTGGATGAATGGAAAAAAGGAATGAATGAAAAAGATGTGGTGACTGCAGACATGATCGCAGGCCGAAAAGCGCTTGAATATGGTTATCACGTTGGTAAGAGAATAAATATGCTTCAGTCTGAGCGCTCCTATACATCGTTCAAGCTGTTCATCTGGCTGCGTTTCATAAAAGCATACTACAACATGCCTCTTCCAGTAAGGGAAGCTGCAACCGGAGTATTCAAAATGATCTTCGGTAAGGATTATAAAAAGAAAAAGGAGCTCTTCACATCGGATAAAGATGACAAGGGATAAAGGCCCCGGGGTCTTTTTCATAATTGGCAGGGAGCGGTCAGGAACAACCCTGCTGCAGCTGATGCTCGATCTTCATTCACAGATCATCATTCCCACTGAATCACCGTTCATTACATACCTGTATGCGAGGTATGGGAAGATGCGCTTCATTGATGACCACATCCTCGAAGATTTTATTGATGATCTATACAAGGAGCCCTATTTCACTATGTGGAATGTGTCACGTGAAAGGTTAAAGTCATCGTTGTTATCATGCCCCGAAAGATCATTCAGCAAGCTTTGCCAGGCAGTAATTCGTTCATCCTGTTCAGCCGATAATAAATCGGAGGTGTTGCTTACAGGCGATAAGAATCCGGTTCATTCGCTTCATATTCCATTACTGAGAAAGCTTTATCCTGATGCCAGGTTCATTTACATGACCCGTGATCCGCGTGGCCAGGTGATGTCGATGATGAATGTGAATTTTGAACGAAAAGATATTGTCAGTCTATCCTATCGCTGGAATTACGTCAACACCACGATCCTTCGGGATCTTGCCGGTGCGGATTACATACATGTCAGGCATGAGGACCTCGTCGTTGACACAAAGGAACAGCTGAACAGGATCTGTTGGTTCCTTGGGGTATCGTATGAAACATCAATGCTTGAAACACATCAGTATGCAAAGGAACTCATGGGAAAGAATCTGTTGCTTGAAGCTCATCATCAAAGCCTCTTGAAACAGCGTGACGGTTCCATCATACACAAATGGAAAGGTGCTATCACAGATCAGCAGAGAAACACCATTGACCAGTACACTGCGCGTCTTGCTTCAAGGCTTGGATATGAACGTGAGAGTACAGTCAGCAAGACTTCTTTTAAGCATCTTGCTTCTCTTGCTTATGGACATGGGTTATTCGTATATCTAAGATTTTTCAATCTTCTCCCATTTTCAATGCGTCGGTTCATCTTTAACCGTATTGTGTCAAGGAAGTTCAGGTTCTGGAGGGAGTCCGCGGAAAGCGCCAATTATCGTAGTATCCGGTAAAAAGGTAGCGCACCACGTACGAGGAAGTAAAGTGCTTTTTGCAGTGATAACCTGAGCCAGCGTTTTTTGTAGATAAATCTTGATGCATGCGACGAGGTGAGATACTGCAATCCAAGGCCAGACAAAACATTCGAACAGATCTGACTTCTATCCATCATGAACTGTGGCCTTAGTACATCAAGGATCAAAATAACCCGCTCTTTTTCGGAAAGATTCCAGGCTTCATGTTCTTCTGAATCATTGAAGAGCAAAACCTCTCCCTCTTTCCATTCACGTGTATCTTCAGCAACTCGAAATCCATTTTTAGGCAGGCTTCCGGGAATGGATATAGGAATGTGACAACGTATGATCGTATTCGTGTCGCCTCTGTGTGGCTTGATGCGTGATCCTGCTTCAAGCATGCTGATCGAACATGAAACTATCCCTGGAATATTTTTCATGACAGATGCAGTCACCGCAGCCTGTTTCATATTCCGCGGAAATTGTATTCCCCAGAACATGAAAGAAAAGGTTTTCCATCTGGTGCCTTTTTCTACCAGTGATGTATTAAAGTAAACAGGCATCGATGCGCGTTCCTTTTCTACAATTGCACTGATCTCATTTTTTATCTGGCTGTAGTTTTTTTTGATCTCGCTTACCCATGGAAACAGCGCAGGATCATAAAAGGAAATGTGTTCTTCTGTCGGTTTCCCTCCCTGAAATGAATACCATGCGTTCGGTTTCATAATCGTTCGTTTACGGCAGATTGTATATGTGATGGCAAACCTGAATAAAGATGATCGATCTCCTCTTTTGAAAGGTGATCAAAATGAATATCACTCCATGAAAGCGGTGTTTCTTCTTTCGCTGACTTTCTGATCACATCAAGAAACCGCGAACCCTTCATTCTGAAATTTTCATGTGTAAGTACAAGCATAACCTTTTGCTCTGGCCTGATTTCTTCGAGCTTTTCATAACCGAGCAGGTAATTGTATCGAAGCGCTGAAGGGTTGTCTGTGCGGGTCTCGGCATAGGTCTTTTTCAGTCCAAGCAGGTTAAATGTAAGCTCGGCCATAATGACAGATGCGATCACGGGTACAGGAGTGCCGAGATGCTGTTCGTTCCAGATGAATATTCCTCCTTCCGATGTGCCTTTGTTAAAATCAACATTTTTTCCGCTGATCAGCCCGGTCTTTTTTCCTTCCGCACAAATTATGAAATGGTAATTGCTTTTGTTGTTTTGGGAATCAAACCAGGTGCGCTGCATTTCAGGTGTGATCGTTTCCCTGAAGAACATGCCTTTCCTGACATGAGCAGAATTCCTTTGTTCTCTTACAAGTTCAAGGTCAGAATCAGTAAGCCTGCGGAGCTCTATGCCATACTTGCGAATGATCATTCTGACACTTCAGCTATATGATGATTAGGCACTGAATTCATAACAAGGTAGATGCGGCGTATGTATTCACCGATGATCCCGAAGCAAAGCAGGATGATGCTTGTAGTAAAAAGCAGTGTCACGATCAGCGCAGTAAAGCCTGGTACGGTCACTTTAAAGAATAGCTTCTTGAAAAGGAAGAAAGCTCCAAGAATGAATGTGACCATGGAAAAGAACATGCCTGTCCATGTCATCATTTTCAAAGGCACTGATGAATAGAAAAAGATGAGATTGCTCGTGAGTGAGACGAGCTTTCTTTTTGTGTATCCTGACTTTCCGAGAATTCTTTTTTTGTGCGGAACCTTTACAAATGAAATGGATCTTGTGTACCAGCTGAACACTTCATCGATAAATACAAAAGGTTGCAGATGAGACGCTGTCTTTTTTGCAATGTCTTTTTTTATAAGCCTGAAAGATGATCCTTCTCCGGTTGAATTGTTGATGTTTCTTGCAAGGAATTTCCAGAGCTTGCTGGAGAATGTTTTAGTTTCTGATTTCTCAGGAAGTCCATACACAATGTCTGCACCGGTTTCCTTTGCTTTCATCAGCAATAAACCAATGGATGCAGGGTCAAACTGCAGGTCGTCATCGATGGTTACGATCAGGTCATTCGATGCCTTTCCAATGCCTGCAATGGTCGCCTGATGCTGTCCGAAGTTCTTTGACAGCCTGATTCCTTTTACGATCCCCTTGTGTTCAGTGGTCAGATTTTTAATGATCTGCCAGCTTTTGTCTTTTGAGCCATCATCTACAAGGATGATCTCATGTATGATGCTCTCTGTGCGAAGAAAGGAGATTGATTGCGTCGTGAGCTCAGCAATTGATTCCTGGGCATTGAAGACGGGAACTATGACGGAGATCGAAGGCATACCTTGCTAAGATAAGTATTTATGTGCCAGCGGTTAATCCACCATCCATCACAAGCGATGTACCGGTGATCCAGCGGGAAGCAGGAGACAGCAGGAATAAAGCGGCATGTGCAATGTCTTCTGGCTCACCAAATCCAAGAGGATACGAATTGCCATGTGCATCCATCATGTCAGAGGTGATGATATCAATGGTCTGATCGAAAATTTTTGTTTTCACCATGCCTGCATTGATCGTGTTCGAACGGATCTTTTGTGCGGCATGCTCCAGTGCAAGCGTTCGTGAGAAAGCATCAAGTGCGGCTTTGGTGCCTGTATACAGCGCGCCGCCTTTGTATCCATATTGACTTGAGACCGAAGAAATGAACACGATCGATGCGTGATCGTTGATCTTTCGTGATTTGAGAAGAGATGCTGTAAGCAGCACTGGTGACTGGTAATTGACCGAATGAATTTCCTGGAAATGCTTTTCTGTAAGAAACTTGATCGGGAATGGCTTTAATATTCCTGCACTGTGAACGAGTCCGTCGATCTGGCTCACACCTGCAACAAGTTTTTCAATGTCCTCTGATGAAGACAGATCAGCGGCAATATGCTGATGTGAAGAATCTTTATGTAGGAGGTTAAATGTTTCCTGTAAACGTTCCTTGTTACGCCCTGTGATGATCAGTGAAGCGCCTGCTTGTGAGAGCAGGATGCTGATCGCTTTACCGATGCCGGAAGAAGCACCTGTAACGAGTATCTTTTTGTTTGTGAGTTGAAATGCGTTCATAGCTCAATAAGATCTGGGCATACAATGGAGTCCGCTGTGATGGATGCGTTTGCCCAGGAAAGCCCGACACCGAATCCTGACAGCAGTAGGTTTAGTTTCTTTGATCTGAGCTGGTCGGCAAGCTGTGTCACCATGGTAAGCCCGATAGAAGCAGAGCTTGTGTTGCCAAAGTCCCTGATGGAGTAGGGGACCTGTGATGCATCGAAGCCTGTCTTTTTCCTGATGGTTTCATTCATCAGCATGTTTGCCTGGTGCATAATGAAATAGTCATGCTGCCTTGAATTTTTTCCTGTAAGCTGTTCGAAATGGGCGATGCTCTGAGGGATCTTCGATATGCTGAAGTTGAAGATGTCTATGCCGTTGAGAGCAAGATTCAACCTCGAACGTTCAATGCCTTCAGAATAGATTTTATTTTCAAAAGACGCTTCTGACAGGAGATTGCGGATCCCTCCGTCGGGAATTATGATCGACTCATGTCCTGAACCGTCGGTATATGTGTCAAAATGCCAACTATGATCTTTGCCAGTGTTTTCCAATGCACAGGCCACTCCTCCGTCTCCGAAGAGTGGATAGGTGCTTTTGTCATTGTAAGAGCAGGTTGCAGATGAAACATCTCCTGAGAGAACAAGTGCTTTTTTAAACCCGGTTGATTGAAGCAAGGATGCTGCGATAGAAAGGCCATATACAAATCCTGAACATCCAAGTCCAATATCAAAAGTCATGGATGAAACAGAAAGACCAAGCCTGTCCTGCAGAATTGCTGATGTAGATGGGAGGTAATAATCGCGTGACTGGCTGATGAAGATCAGAAGATCCACTTCGGATGGATGCCATTCAAGCTCTTTAAGAATTTTTTGTGCAGCTTCAAAGCAGAGGTCTGATGTAGCCATACCCTTTGGTGCGACCCTTCTTTTTTCCACACCTGTGGTTTTCATCAGGAGCTTAAGTTCAGAATGGCTGAGCCTTGTGTAATGCTCATTCCGTTCTTCATTAGCCGGAACAGCAGCACTGAGTGCTCTTAGCTCAATTCCCCTGACAGCGAAATATGCCATTAGTTCTGCTTGCTCTTAACGATCGTGTAAAGGTCGTTGAGTGTTGATGCCTTGCGAAGATCTTCACCGTTCAGGCTTACACCGAATTCTGTGTCCACAACAGCGATAATGATCAGTGCATGCATAGATCCCCATTCAGGAATTTCCCTGAAATCAGTTTCCGCTTTTAATGTTTCAGCAGGCAAGGCAAATTCTGTTTCCAGCTTTTCTATCAGATCTTTAATTTCCATCAGTTGATTGTGATGATCGTTGCACTCCAGGAATATCCGATGCCAAATGCGGCAAGGAGTATGCGATCACCTTTTTTAAAGGTATTGTTCTTTTTGGCTTCCTCCAAGGCAATGGGGATAGTACATGAAACCGTATTGCCAGTATTCTCAAGCGATATGATGAATCTGTCTTCAGGAATGGCCAGCTTCTTTCTTAATGTATTAAGCAGGAAAAGGTTAGGCTGATGAAAGACAAAATGCTGAATATCGTCCATGGTCATCCCGGATTTCTTTAAAAGTTCATCGATCATTCCGGGTACTGTGCGCAATGCAAAAAGGAATATTTCCATTCCGTTCATGGAAAGTTTACCCTGCAGCATGCCATCAGCTTCCTTATGAAGATCAAGCCATTCCTGGGAAACAGGCTGACGTGTCGCGCCCGAATGTACAAAGAGGTTTGGTGCACCGCTGCCATCTGAACCATGAATGAACTCACCGATCATGGCCGACTCATCATCTGAAGCGATCCATGTTGCAGCACCGGCATCTCCGAACAGCATGCGCAGTTCATGATCTTTTGGATGGATCACTGAACTTGCAATTTCAGCCGTTACAAGCAGGATGTTCGATGCCTGCCTGGTGGCGAGCAATCCTTTTGCAACACCCAGTCCGTTCACAAATCCGGTACAACCCATTGGAATATCAATCGCGCCGCACTTTTTGCCAAGCTTTAATCTTTCCTGCAGTACGCAGGCTGTTGCCGGACCTTTGTGGTCAAGACCCTGTGTGCAGAACAAAATAAAATCGATCTTTTCCCTTAAGCCACTATTCGTTGCAAAAAGCTTCTCAGCTGCGTGATATCCGAGGTCTGAGCCTATCTCATTGATTTCAGCATTCCTGACATGTCGTTTCAGAATGCCTGTCTTTTTAAGAATGGTGGCCTCTGTGAGAAACGGGAACTCTTTCACAAGATCCGCATTCGTTACCTGTTTTTCAGGAAGGTGACACGAAATGGATTTTATAGAAACAGGAGTATTCACAGGCAGTATCGTTGTTTCAAATGTAAAAAATGTATCCGGTGTTTAGTATATTTGATTTACGTGACATACATCGAATCGCATAGAAATCAGTGAAGAAGGCCAAATCCCAGGGACAGTTACCCTCAGCTTCATCTTTTTTTGAGAATCCATCAAAGATCTTTCTTGTCCTGTTTCTGATCTGTCTAGTTGTTTTTGGTAACTCGATCGGCAACAGATATAGCCTCGATGATGAGTTTGTAACATACAATAACATCCAGGTGATGAAAGGTGTCGAAGCGATCCCTGACATCTTTACTTCCAGGTACGTGATGGATGGTGAGAAAGCGAAGTATGGGTACCGGCCTGTTGTAAAGCTTACGTTCGCGCTGGAGAATGAATTCTTCGGACAAAATCCGCATATCGGTCATTTCATCAATATTGTTCTATACACTCTATGCTGTTTTGTCTTGTTCCTTTTCCTGAGAAGGATCCTCAGAGAACATACGGCAGCGTTTTCGTTCTGGATTGTTTTGATCTTCCTGCTGCACCCATTTCATAATGAAGTAGTAGTGAGTCTCAAGAACCGCGATGCCTTGCTCAGCCTTTTATTTGGGCTGATGTCGATGAACTTTGTTATTGATGCGGTTGAAAAAAATCGCATGCTTCATTATGTGTGGACTGTATTGTTCCTGGTGCTCGCATTGTTATCTAAAACCGATGTGCTTACCTTTCTGTTCCTCATACCATTCACACTGTATTTCTTTAAGATAGCAAGTCTGAAAAGGACAATGGTTATTGGAGTGTTGTTGGGCCTCATTTTTTTTGCAGGAAAACTGAGTGTGGGCTCGCTGCTGGCAGATATAGGGAACAAGCGTGATTTCGTGTTTGTAGAGAATCCGCTGTTTTTTATCGAAGGTATTATGCCGAGGATCGTAGCAGCTTTCAGCACGTTTGGTTTTTACGTGGTGAATATGATCTTTCCATCAAAGCTTCTGAGTTATTATGGGTACAATGTGGTGGAGATTTTAGAATGGAATTTCTATGCGTTTGTTGGCCTTGCAGTCAGCGTTTCACTGATCATATACTTTGTGGTCAGGTTTAGAATCAGGGATCCACTGTATTATGGATTGGTGTTTTTCTGTGTATCCTCATCCATGTTCCTGAACCTTGTAAAGCCGGTGGTTGGAGTGGTTGCAGAGAGGTTTATGTTCACACCATCCATCGGATTCTGTATTGCAGCTGTCGCGATATTTTACAAAGTGTTTCATCATTCATCTCAAACCGAGAAGCGTCTTTTCCCGAAATCGGGTTACAGTACGATGATCGTTATAATTTGTCTTGTGTTTACCATACAGGGAATGGCCAGAAATGTTGACTGGAAAGATCATCTGACACTATATGAAGCAGATTCTGAAAAAGCGCCAATGTCATCAAAGCTGCACGCATTATCAGGCGCATTGCTTGTTCAGGAAGTTCTGAAAGACCCAAAGCAGACCACGGCACAAAAGAAGGAAATCGTTAAGAGAGCCGTTGATCATTATAAAAAGTCCATTGAGATCTATCCCGAATACATTACCTCCCTTAACAATCTGGGAATGATCTATCAGAGTTATTTGGGCAGGCATGAAGAGGCAAAGGCATTGTTTCTAAAGGCGCTAGAGCTGGATAGTGTGTATGTCGAGGCCTGGTCAAACCTGGGAGCAGCACAGCTGGCCTTAAAAGACACTACTGAGGCTATTCATTCTTACCGGAACGCTGTGAAGCTTAAACCGGATTTTATTCTTGCATATACGCATCTTACCGGTGCTCTAGTGAAGCAGCAACGCTTTGCTGAGGCTATGCAGGTGAACCTCTCAGCATTGAAAATAAGCCAGGATGGATCACTGTACCTGAATCTTGGGAAGATCTATGTTCACAAAGGAGATACATTGACCGGCGTGTCTTATCTTGCTAGGGCATCCGACATTGACCCGTCGAACAGGCAGTTATCGAGATTTCTGTTTGATCATTATAAGCGGAAAGGAGATCTGCAGTCTGCCGGCTTTTATAAGCAGCGTTTTGAAGCAGGCAATAATTCGCGATAGGCAGGGTCTGCAGGAGCTGGAAGAAAGAGATGTAACGTGATGTGCTTCTGACTTTTGGGAGGGAGATGTGCAGGTGAAATGTAAAAAGTTGTTTTTCAACCAGTATTCTTATAAATTAGCCCACTGTTATCTGTACAAGCTTAAAATTCAGTTCATCAACCATAAGATAGTTAAAATGAAAAAAGCACTTTTTATTCTAGGCTCATTAATCACTTTTATGTTTTTTACATCTGATGTCAGTGCGCAGATCAGCGCCAAAGAGATCAGAGTGCTGGTAGACAATCCGGGATCAGACAGGGTTTTTAAAGACAAGGAAAAGAAGAAGCTTGATTTTGCAGTTCAGGGTCTTGCAACAGGCGCAGAGGTGACAGAATTCACGAACCGCGTTAAAGCGTTTGAAGGGGTTAAAAGTGTAACGGTTTCCGAATCATTGGTGAATGGAGCTCGTCCGGCACATATTGAATTCAACGAAACATTCCAGGAAAGCTATTTCCAGAAGCTGCTTGCACATTCTCATGTGGACCTTCTGGTTGTTAACGGGAAGAGAAAGCCGGTTAAGAGCGAGAAAAGCAACTAACTGATTAATACAGTTCATTTTTTTGCCAGGTGAAGGTTCTATAACCTTCACCTTTTTTATTCTATTAGCTTCAGCTTCATTTTCAGTTGGTTACCATAGATGAAAAAATCATCGTTCATTTTGGGATGAAATAAGTACATTTGGCGTCAGGAAGGAATAGAAGGGTAAAAGTGAAGCGTAAGGAATTGTAAATTTTTCTTTCCGGAAAGCTCAGTCGAAAACGGCGAAGATTTCTAAAAGAATATGCTACAACGTTGGAATTGCAGCTCAATTATCTCCCGTGAGCAAATTTTCTCTGTAAAAAGAGCAATTATTTTTACACCGGCTCTTGTTTATAACAAAAATTTCCTACCTTTGCCGTCCCAAATTTCGTTTGGGGTGCAATTTTTTTACTGTAAAAACATTAATTAAAAGAGGTAAATAACAGCTTAATATGCCTACGATACAGCAGTTAGTCCGTAAGGGTCGTTCCAAGATGCCGAATAAGAGTAAGTCGGCCGCTCTTGATTCCTGTCCGCAGAGAAGAGGGGTTTGTGTGAGGGTTTATACAACAACGCCAAAGAAGCCAAACTCAGCAATGAGAAAGGTAGCCAGGGTAAGGTTAACCAACAGCAAAGAGGTTAACGCTTATATTCCGGGAGAAGGCCATAACCTGCAGGAACACTCTATCGTGTTGATCCGTGGAGGAAGGGTAAAAGATCTTCCAGGTGTGAGATATCACATCGTGAGAGGCGCGCTGGATACAAGTGGAGTTGAAGGACGTAACCAGAGAAGGTCGAAGTATGGAACTAAGAAGCCAAAGGCAGGAGCTGCTGCACCGGCTAAAAAGAAGAAATAATTGCATTTATAGAGATTAAGAAATGAGAAAATCTAGAGCTAAAAAAAGATTACTTCTGCCTGATCCGAAGTTTAACGATATCCTGGTAACAAGATTCGTGAATAACCTGATGTATGACGGGAAGAAGTCATTGGCTTTTGAAACTTTTTACAATGCGATGGAAATCGTAGAAAAAAGAACTGAAGAATCAGGCCTTAGCGGACTTGAAACTTTCAAAAAAGCGCTTGGAAATGTATCTCCGCAGGTAGAAGTTAGAAGCCGCCGTGTTGGTGGTGCTACTTTCCAGATCCCGCAGGAAATCCGTCCTGAAAGACGAGTTTCTATGGGTATCAAGTGGATGATCCTTTATTCAAGAAGAAGAAATGAGAAATCAATGGCACAGAAGCTTGCCGGAGAAATCGTAGCTGCTGCAAAGGAAGAAGGTGCTGCTTTCAAGAAGAAAGAAGATACTCACAGAATGGCAGAAGCAAACAAGGCTTTCTCTCACTTCCGCTTTTAATTAGATAATAAACACGATTGATAAGGGTTATTGGTAGGAACATCAATAATTAGGAGATAAAGAAATGAGCAAGGACTTACAATACACTAGAAATATCGGCATCATGGCCCACATCGATGCTGGTAAAACCACTACAACCGAGCGTATCCTGTACTACACAGGTATCAACCATAAGCTTGGGGAAGTGCATGATGGTGCTGCAACAATGGACTGGATGGTTCAGGAGCAGGAAAGAGGTATCACAATTACTTCTGCTGCTACAACAACTTTCTGGACATACAGAGGCAATAAGTATAAGATGAATATCATCGATACTCCAGGGCACGTTGACTTCACAGTGGAAGTTGAGCGTTCTCTTCGTGTACTTGATGGTGCAGTAGCTCTTTTCTGTGCAGTTGGTGGTGTTGAACCTCAATCTGAAACAGTTTGGAGACAAGCAAATAAATATAAAGTTCCGCGTATCGGTTTCGTGAACAAGATGGACCGTGCAGGAGCTGATTTCTTCAACGTAGTTGGACAGATCAGGGAAAAACTTGGTGCAAGGCCAGTGCCTCTTCAGGTTCCAATCGGTGCTGAAGAAACATTCAGTGGCGTTGTGGATCTTGTGACATTCAAGGGTATTCAGTGGGATGAAGCTACCAAGGGTATGACATTCACTGAAGTGCCTATTCCTGATGATCTGAGAGCAACTGCTGAAGAGTACCGTGAAAAGCTGATCGAGGCTGTTGCTGAGTACGATGATAAGCTGATGGAGAAATTCTTCGATGATCCTAATTCGATCACTGAAGCTGAACTTATGTCAGCTATCCGTAAGGCTACTATCGATATGAGCATTGTTCCACTTATGTGTGGATCATCGTTCAAGAATAAAGGTGTTCAGACAATGCTTGATGCAGTTATGGAATACCTTCCTAGCCCGCTTGACATCGAAGACATTACGGGTATCAACCCAAAAACTGGTGAAGAGGAACACAGGACACCGGATTCAAAGCAGCCTTTTGCTTCCCTTGCATTTAAAATTGCAACGGATCCATTCGTAGGCCGTCTGGCATTCTTCCGTGTATATTCAGGTAAGCTTGATTCAGGATCTTATGTACTGAACACAAGAACCGGAAACAAGGAAAGAATTTCCCGTCTGTTCCAGATGCATGCAAACAAGCAGAACCCGATCACAGAGATTGAAGCAGGAGATATCGGAGCAGCAGTTGGTTTCAAGGATATCAGAACAGGAGATACACTTTGTGATGAATCAAATCCGATCGTTCTTGAATCAATGTCATTCCCTGAGCCGGTAATTGGTATCGCTATCGAGCCTAAAACTCAGGCGGATCTTGATAAGCTTGGTGTAGCATTGAACAAGCTTGCTGAAGAAGATCCTACATTCAAAGTGAAGACAGATGAAGAATCAGGCCAGACTGTAATCAGCGGTATGGGCGAGCTTCACCTTGAGATCCTTGTAGATCGTCTGAGAAGAGAATTTAAAGTAGAGTGTAACCAGGGTGCTCCTCAGGTTAACTATAAAGAAACAATCGTTGCGTCTGTTAACCACCGCGAAGTATACAAGAAGCAGACAGGTGGTCGTGGTAAGTTCGCTGACATCCAGGTATCAATTAGCCCTGTTGATGAAGGAAAAGAAGGACTACAGTTCGTTAACGAAGTTGTAGGTGGTAACATTCCAAGAGAATTCATCCCTGCAGTTGAAAAAGGATTTAAGGCAGCAATGTCGAATGGTGTACTTGCAGGATTCCCGATGGATAGTCTGAAAGTAAGATTGACAGATGGTTCATACCACGCAGTCGATTCAGATTCACTATCATTCGAGATCTGTGCGAAGATTGCATTCCGTGAAGCTTGCGCGAAGGCCAAGCCAACACTTCTTGAGCCGATCATGAAAGTGGAGGTATTGACGCCAGAGCAATACATGGGTGATGTTGTAGGTGATTTGAACAAGAGAAGAGGTCAGATGGAAGGTATGGATAGCAGAGCAGGTGCTCAGGTTATCAAGGCTAAAGTTCCTCTATCAGAAATGTTTGGTTATGTGACAACACTAAGAACGATCACATCAGGACGTGCATCTTCAACCATGGAATTCTCTCACTATGCTGAGACACCAAGAAACATCCAGGAAGAAGTTGTTGCAAAAGTTAAAGGAAAAGCTGAAAAAGTTTAATTGAGAAACAGAATATAATGAGCCAAAAGATCAGAATTAAGTTAAAGTCTTACGATTACAACCTGGTAGATAAGTCTGCTGAGAAGATCGTTAAAACAGTGAAGCTTACTGGTGCTGTAGTAAGTGGTCCAATTCCACTTCCTACAAACAAGAGAATCTTTACTGTGCTTCGTTCGCCACACGTAAACAAGAAGGCGAGAGAGCAGTTTCAGTTGTGCTCATACAAAAGACTACTTGATATCTACAGTTCCACATCAAAAACTGTAGATGCTCTAATGAAGCTTGAGCTTCCAAGTGGAGTAGAGGTGGAGATCAAGGTTTGAGGTTAGCCTTATAGTAAGGAACTAAGTATATATCATCAATAAATTAATATGTCTGGGATTATAGGTAAAAAAATCGGAATGACCAGTATTTTCGGTGCCAATGGTAAGATGATACCATGCACAGTGGTGGAAGCTGGTCCTTGTGTAGTAACACAAGTGAGAACCGTGGAGAATGATGGCTATTCAGCTATTCAGCTGGGGTATGACGAAAAGAAAGAAAAGCATACTTCATCTGCAATGAAAGGTCACTTCGCCAAGGCAAACACCACTCCCAAGAGAAGGATCGTTGAATTCGGAGGTTTCGAAACAGGTCTGAACTTAGGCGATACAGTAACTATTGGAATTTTTGCTGAAGGAGACTTCGTTGACGCTGTCGGCACTTCAAAAGGAAAAGGTTTTCAGGGTGTTGTAAAGCGTCACGGCTTTGCGGGTGTTGGAGGCCAGACTCACGGTCAGCATAACAGGTTAAGAGCCCCAGGTTCAATGGGTGCATCTTCATGGCCGTCGAGAGTTTTCAAAGGAATGAGAATGGCAGGAAGAATGGGTGGAGATAGAGTGAAGGTTCAGAATCTTGAGATCGTTAAGATCCTTGCGGATAAGAATCTTGTTCTGATCAAAGGTTCAATTCCAGGTGCAAAAGGTTCATACGTTTATCTAGAGAAGTAAAATGGAACTATCAGTATATAACATTAGCGGTAAGGCAACTTCGAAGAAAGCTGTTCTGACTGATGAGATCTTCAGCGTTGAGCCGAATGATCACGCGATCTACCTTGATGTGAAACAATATCTGGCTAATCAGCGTCAGGGAACACATAAGGCAAAAGAGAGAGCAGAGATTGCTCACTCAACAAGAAAACTGAAAAGACAAAAGGGTACAGGTGGCGCTCGTGCTGGTAGCATCAAGTCTCCTGTGTTCGTAGGAGGTGGTCGTGTATTCGGTCCTCGCCCTCGTGATTACTCTTTTAAGCTGAATAAAAAAGTGAAGACTCTTGCAAGAAGATCAGCACTTACATATAAGGCAAAAGACAACTCGATCACTGTTCTTGAAGACTTCAATTTTGATACTCCAAAAACGAAGAGTTATCTTGAAATGCTAAAGAATTTGAAGCTGGATGGCAAAAAAACCTTACTGGTGCTGCCAGAATCAAATAAAAACGTATATTTGTCGTCCCGAAATTTGAGCGACGCTAAAGTCGTAAGAGCCTCAGAATTAAACACTTATGATGTGTTGAATGCGACAACTCTTCTTCTTGTAGAAAGCTCACTAAAGGAAATAGAAACGATCTTAAGCTAATCAGGTCATGGAAATTTTAATAAAACCGGTTATTACCGAAAAGATGACTGCCACCGGCGATAAGCTGAACAGGTATGGCTTTCTTGTTGACCGCGATGCAAACAAGCTTCAGATTAAGAAGGCGGTTGAGCAGATGTATGGGGTGAATGTTGAGAAGATCAATACCATCAACTACATTGGAAAGATGAAGAGCAGAAATACCAAGGCTGGTAT
This sequence comes from Bacteroidota bacterium, assembly GCA_036675075.1. Taxonomy (GTDB): domain Bacteria; phylum Bacteroidota; class Bacteroidia; order JAKFFM01; family JAKFFM01; genus JAKFFM01. Next base: position 97,330 of record JAKFFM010000048.1, on the reverse strand, counting down.
TGTAACAGGAAGAGTTAACAGGCATAAGAAAGCAATTGTAGCCCTTAAAGAGGGCGAAACAATCGACTTCTACAGCAATATTTAATTGAGATGGCACTAAGGAAATTAAGACCACTTACACCGGGCCAGCGATTCAAAGTTGCGAACTCATTTGATGAGATCACGACAGATGTTCCTGAAAAGAGCCTCATGGTTTCACACAGAAAATCAGGAGGTAGGAACAACACTGGTAAGATGACTATGCGCTACATCGGCGGTGGTCACAAGAAGAACTATCGTTTGATCGATTTCAAGCGTGACAAGGATGGCGTTCCTGCAGTCGTTAAGTCTGTAGAGTACGATCCAAACAGAAGCGCTCGTATCGCACTTCTAGCTTATGCTGATGGAGAAAAGCGTTATATCCTTGCTCCAAACGGATTGAAAGTTGGACAAACTTTATTCTCAGGAGTAGGGTCAGGACCAGAAGTTGGAAACGCACTTGTATTGAGCGAGATTCCTCTAGGTACTGTGATTCATAACATCGAACTTCGTCCCGGCCAGGGAGGAATGATCGCAAGAAGCGCTGGATCTTATGCACAACTTGCAGCAAGAGAAGGTAAATATGCTGTGATCAAGCTTCCTTCAGGGGAAACAAGAATGATCCTTATTAACTGCAAAGCAACGATCGGTGCAGTATCTAACTCTGACCATGCACTGGAAATTTCCGGTAAAGCAGGTAGAAGCAGATGGAAAGGTATCAGACCAAGAACAAGACCTGTTGCAATGAACCCGGTTGATCACCCGATGGGTGGTGGTGAAGGTAGAGCTTCAGGAGGTCATCCAAGATCAAGGAATGGTATGCCAGCTAAAGGATATAAGACAAGATATCCGAAGAAAGCTTCAAACAGGTATATCATTGAAAAGAGAAAGAAATAGTAGTATTAATAGAATAACGGCGTTACACTAAATGGCTCGTTCATTAAAAAAAGGACCTTACATCGATTACAAACTTGAAAAGAAGGTTTTAGCTCAGGCTGAAACTGGCAAGAAGACTGTAATCAAAACCTGGTCAAGAAGATCAATGATTTCTCCGGATTTCGTAGGTCAAACAATCGCAGTACACAACGGGAATAAATTTATTCCGGTATATGTAACTGAAAACATGGTAGGTCACAAGCTTGGTGAGTTTTCTCCAACAAGGATCTTCCGTGGACATGCCGGTAACAAAGACAAGGGTAAAAGATAATTATTGCTGAATCATGGGAGTAAGAAAAAAACTTGCAGCAGAAAAGAGGAAAGAGGCTCTTAAGACCACTTATCTTGCGAAACTGAACAACTGCCCAACATCTCCTCGTAAGATGAGACTAGTTGCTGATATGGTAAGAGGTATTCCTGTTGACAGGGCTCTTCACCTTTTAAAATTTAGCTCCAAAGAAGCTGCCGGTAGAGTTGAAAAACTTCTCCTTTCGGCAATCTCTAACTGGCAGGCTAAAAACGAAGGTGAAAGGATTGAAGATAGCAACCTGGTTGTTAAGGACATCTTTGTTGATAGCGGAGTGCAGCTGAAAAGATTAAGAACTGCTCCTCAGGGACGTGGTTACAGAATCAGAAAACGGAGCAATCACGTTACGCTGATCCTGGGAACGAAAGTATTCGAAACAACTGAAAATAAAGCATAAGAAGTTAAATGGGACAAAAAGCTAACCCGATCGGGGCTCGTTTAGGTATCATCAGAGGCTGGGATTCAAACTGGTATGGTGGGAAGAACTACGCGGATAAACTCGTAGAGGATTTCAAGATCAGAGAATACCTGAATGCTCGTCTTGCAAAAGGAAGTATTTCTAAGATCGTTATTGAACGTACAATGAAACTTATCACTGTTACGATCAATACGGCAAGACCGGGTATTATCATCGGAAAAGGTGGTAAAGAGGTGGATAAGCTTAAAGAAGAGCTTAAGAAGATCACCAAGAAAGAGGTTCAGATCAACATCTTCGAAATTAAGCGTCCGGAGCTTGATGCACAGCTTGTAGCTGACAGCATCGCACGCCAGATCGAAGGTCGTATCTCTTTCCGTCGTGCTTTGAAAATGTCTATCGCTTCAACCATGAGAATGGGTGCTGAAGGTATCAAGATCTCTATCGCAGGTCGTCTTGCGGGAGCTGAAATGGCACGTACGGAATCATATAAAGAAGGTAGAACACCACTTCATACATTCCGTGCTGATATTGATTACGCTTTAGCTGAAGCTCATACAACTTATGGCCGCCTTGGTATAAAGGTATGGATCTGTAAAGGTGAAGTTTATGGTAAGAGAGATCTTTCTCCAAACTTCGGTGCACAGAACCAGGGTGGAAATCAGAAACAACAGCCTTCAGGCCGCCCTGCGCCAAAGTTCAGCAAGGCTGGTGGAAAAGGAAAGAAAGTAGAAAAGAAGTAATAAGCCAGACTAGTTTTTGGTAAAATATTTTAGCCATGTTACAGCCGAAGAGGACTAAATACAGAAAGATGCACAAGATGAAGATGAAGGGCAACGCCAAGCGCGGCTCTGAACTATCTTTCGGATCTTTCGGGATTAAGGCAACTGAAGGTGCCTGGGTTACAGCACGTCAGATCGAAGCAGCCCGTGTTGCAGTTACACGTTATATGAAACGTGAAGGAAAGATCTGGATCAATGTGTTTCCTGATAAGCCTATTACAAAGAAGCCCGCTGAAGTAAGGATGGGTAAGGGTAAAGGTGCTCCTGAATATTGGGTTGCCGTAGTGAAGCCTGGAAGAGTGATCTTCGAAGCAGACGGTGTTCCTTTGGAAGTTGCAAAAGAAGCTCTTCGCCTTGCAGCACAAAAGTTACCTGTTACAACGAAATTCGTTATACGCAGGGATTATACAGAAGAAAAAGTTTGATAATTAAGGACACCGGAATAAAATGAAACAGACTCAGATAGCAGAACTCTCTACTACTGATTTACTTGAAAAAGTAAAAACGGAGAAAGCTGCCTTGGTAAAAATGAAAATGAATCACGCGGTCTCTCCTATGGAGAACCCTCTGAAGATCCGGAATTCCCGCAGGGTTATTGCGCGAATGGAAACCGAGCTCCGCAGAAGAGAAAGAGCTGAGAATAACGTTACAATATGATCCAGATGGAAAATAGGAATCTTAGAAAAGAGAGAGTTGGGTTGGTTACCAGCAACAAAATGGACAAGTCAATTGTCGTGGCTGTTGAACGTAAGGTAAAGCACCCTAAATATGGAAAGTTCATCAAAAGAACAACTAAGTTCGTTGCTCATGATGATGCCAATTCCTGCAACATCGGTGACACCGTGAAGATCATGGAAACCAGACCTATCAGCAAAAGCAAATGCTGGAGATTGGTAGAAATTGTAGAAAGAGCTAAGTAATACTGAATAATATTCTCATAAAATGATACAGCAGGAGTCAAGATTACAGGTTGCTGACAATAGCGGAGCAAAGGAAGTACTTTGTATCCGTGTGCTTGGAGGAACCAGGAAGAGATACGCATCTGTAGGTGATAAGATCGTTGTGGCTATCAAGCATGCGCTTCCTTCAGGTAACGTGAAAAAAGGCGCAGTTTCTAAAGCCGTAGTTGTCCGCACTAAAAAAGAAGTTCGTCGTGCCGATGGTTCTTACATCAGATTCGATGATAACGCTGTGGTATTGCTTAATGCTGCAGATGAAATGCGTGGTACCCGTATCTTCGGACCGGTTGCACGTGAATTAAGAGAGAAACAGTTCATGAAGATCGTTTCTCTTGCACCAGAAGTACTTTAACTTCGTTATTCAACTGACATGCAAGCAAAATTACATATAAAGAAAGGCGACACTGTTAAAGTTATCGCCGGTGATGCAAAAGGTCAGCAGGGAAAAGTTGTCTCTGTAGATCGCAATAAACTTAGAGTCATTGTGGAAGGTGTGAATGAAGTTTCTAAACACACGAAGCCTAATGCTAAGAGCCCTCAGGGTGGCATCGTAAAAAAAGAAGCATCTATTCATATCTCTAACCTGATGCTTCTCGTTGATGGTAAAACAACCAGAACTGGTAGAAAAGCCGATGAAAAAGACGGTAAACTGGTTCGTTATTCAAAAAAGACAGGGGAGGTTATTAAATAATGGCAACAGCAACTTACGTTCCTAGATTAAAAGAAACCTATAAGAAGGAAGTAATTCCCGCTCTTCAGGAAAAATTTCAGTATTCAAGCCCTATGCAGGTTCCGAAGATCACTAAGATCTGTCTTAACCAGGGTGTTGGTATAGCTGTTTCAGATAAAAAACTGATCGAATCAGCTGTTACTGAAATGACGACCATTACTGGTCAGAAAGCCATCTCTACGAAATCTAAAAAGGATATTTCTAACTTTAAACTTAGAAAAGGTGTTCCTATCGGTGTGAAAGTTACCCTTAGAGGTGAGCGCATGTATGAATTCCTTGACAGATTGATCTCTGTTGCCTTGCCTCGTATCCGCGACTTCCGTGGTATCAACGAAAAAGGTTTCGATGGAAAAGGAAACTATACCCTGGGTGTTACTGAACAGATCATCTTCCCTGAAATCAACATCGATAAGGTGAACAAGATCATGGGTATGGATATTACCTTCGTTACTACTGCAAAAACTGACGAAGAAGCATTTGCACTGTTAAAAGAATTTGGATTACCATTTAAAAATCAAAAGAAATAAGGAATGGCTAAAGAATCAATGAAGGCAAGGGAAGTTAAAAGAGCTAAACTTGTCGCAAAATACGCTGAAAAAAGAGCCGCTCTTAAAGCTGCTGGTGACGTAGTAGGTCTTCAAAAGCTTCCTAAGAACTCTTCTCCGGTTAGATTACATAACCGTTGCAAGCTTACTGGTCGTCCTAGAGGTTATATCAGACAATTCGGCATCAGCCGTAACTGCTTCAGAGAAATGGCGCTTGCCGGTAAGATCCCGGGCGTTACTAAAGCTAGCTGGTAATCTTACTACTCCTAAAATTCAAAGGCTGTCAATTTCTGGCAGCCTTTTTTATTTGTTACTCCTGTCATGCTGATTGCCCTCCATTATTTCTTCATGTTCTTTCATGCCGCCCTGGTCATATTTAATATCTCCGGATGGGCTTTCAGGAAAACGAAACGATTAAATCTTCTGACACTTTCCCTTACCGCCTTTTCATGGGTAATCCTGGGTTTTCGATATGGTTTTGGGTATTGTCCCCTCACCGACTGGCATTACGATGTGCTGGAACAGCTGGGACATGAAAACCTGCCAGACAGCTACATTAAGTTTCTGACGACAGCATTTTAAAAACCAACCTGGATCCGGGTATGGTGAATGCCTCGACCCTGATAATTTTCTGCATTTCCCTGGTTTGTTCCATAATCAGTAACTTTTATCCTTTCGGGAAACGAGGATAGGTAATCTTTTAGCATAGTTTAAGAACCTGAATCAGGATTTTATTGTAATTCGCAGGAGAAACGTGTTTCCGCATTTGAAAACCGTCTGGCATTTCGCTTTTAAGATCCTGGTATTGACCATATTCTGAAATGGGAGTAAATTGAATTGAATTTCTTGTATCTTTGCGCCCCCATTATGAAGTACTGGTTTGCAGGTTTTGTTTTATTGATTGTATTGCCTGGCTGTAAGGTAAAGCCTGAAGCATGCTATACAATTGACAAGCAGCGCCAGGATCTTCATGCCAAGGTGCCCATTCAGTTTACAAGCTGTAGTGACAATGCTGAGAAGCTGCGATGGACATTTGGAGATGGTACAGAAGGAGAAGGAATGCAGGTTTCGCATGTTTTTACTTTACCCGGGCAATACCAGGTAGAATTGACTGCTGTAAACGGAGATAGAAGTGATCAGGTCACGGAAACACTCACGATTTTACCCTGAGAGTATTTTTTTTCTAAAAATATTCGCACAGATTGTTGTTCATAACAATTTTTTCCTACCTTTGCCGTCCCAATTTAAGAGAACGCTCTTATTAAAAGGGTTGAAATAATAGAAGTAACTAGAAGTTTAATATAATTATCCCAGGTGGGGTAACATATAAACGCAATGGATCCGATATCAGATTATTTAACAAGATTAAGGAACGCTATTAAGGCGAACCACAGAGTAGTAGAAGTTCCCGCTTCGAACCTAAAAAGAGAAATCACAAAGATTCTGTTTGAGCAGGGTTTTATCCTGAACTACAAGTTCGATGAGAACGAGAAGAAGCAGAGTACTATCAAGATCGCTCTTAAGTACCATCCTGTAACAAAGATCCCAGCGATCAGGAAACTGGAAAGAATCAGCCGTCCGGGTTTAAGACAGTATTCAGGAGCTTCTGAGCTTCCTAGGGTATTGAATGGCCTCGGTATCGCGATTGTGAGTACATCACACGGAGTTATGACTAACAAGCAGGCTGCCAAGGACAACGTTGGTGGTGAAGTTCTCTGCTACGTTTACTAAGAAGGAGGTATAGAATGTCAAGGATAGGAAAACTGCCAATTGATCTTCCATCAGGTGTGGAAGTATCGGTTTCTGATAAGAACGTTGTAAAGGTTAAAGGACCTAAAGGCGAGCTTGTACAAACAATTGATCCTGCAATCAGCATTAATGTTGGTGATGGTAAAGTTGTATTTGAAAGAGCAACTGAACAGAAAAGACATAAGGCGCTTCATGGTCTGTCAAGAGCTCTTGTAGCAAACATGGTTAAAGGTGTTTCTACAGGGTATAGAACAGAGCAGGAGTTAGTGGGTGTTGGTTACAGGGCTGCGAACAAAGGTCAGTTGCTGGAGCTTTCACTTGGATACTCTCACAACGTTGCTTTTGATCTTCCAGTTGAGATCAAGGTAACTACTACAACTGAAAGAGGTAAGAACCCAACCATCGTTCTTGAATCAGCTGATAAAGCGCTGATCGGCCAGGTTGCGGCAAAGATCCGTTCATTGAGAAAGCCTGAACCATACAAAGGCAAGGGTATTAAGTTCGCTAACGAAGTATTGAGAAGAAAAGCAGGTAAATCTGCTGGTAAATAAAAACGGTTAAAAATGGCTTTGACAAAGGAATATAGAAGAAGCAGGATTAAAAAAAGAATCCGCAAGGTTGTTACCGGGTCTGCTGAAACCCCTCGTTTGAGCGTGTTCCGCAGCAACAAACAGATCTATGCCCAGTTGATCGACGATCTTACAGGAGTTACTCTTGCGTCAGCATCATCAAAGGTTAAGGATATTGCCGATCAAAAGGTTAATAAGATAGAACAGGCTCGCCTGGTAGGTAAAGCACTTGCCGAAAAAGCAGTATCAGCCGGAATCAAGAGCTGTGCTTTTGACAGAAACGGTTACTTGTATCACGGTAGGGTTAAATCTTTAGCTGATGCAGCTAGAGAAGGCGGACTTGTATTTTAAGAAAAGGCATACGTAAAAAATGGCAAACGCAAACGTAAACAGAGTTAAGTCAAGCGAAATCGAACTGAAAGATAAGCTTGTGAGTGTTCAAAGGGTGACTAAGGTTACCAAGGGTGGTAGAACATTCAGCTTTTCAGCTATCGTAGTTGTAGGGAACGAAAAAGGTGTAGTAGGCTACGGTCTTGGAAAAGCAAAAGAAGTAACTGATGCTATTTCTAAAGGGATCGAAGATGCTAAGAAAAACCTTATCAAGGTTCCTCTTATCAAGGGAACAGTTCCTCATGAACAGCTTGGTAAATACAGCGGCTCAAGAGTATTCCTGAAGCCTGCTTCTCACGGTACTGGTGTTATTGCCGGTGGTGCGATGCGTGCTGTGCTTGAAAGCGTTGGTGTAACCGATGTACTTGCAAAGTCAAAAGGGTCTTCTAACCCGCACAACGTGGTTAAAGCTACTATCGATGCTCTTCAGAGCATGAGAGATGCTGCAACAGTTGCGCAAAACAGAGGAGTATCAATGGAAAAGGTATTTAACGGATAATAATAGATCGGAGATGGCAAGGATCAAAGTAACACAGATCAAAAGCGGTATCGACCGTCCTGAGCGTCAAAAGAGAACTCTTAAAGCTCTTGGATTTTCTAAAATGCACCAGACTATAGAAGCTGATGCTACACCGCAGATTCTTGGTATGATCGCTAAGGTACAACATCTGGTTTCTGTAACGGAAATCTGAAAAGCCTGTAAATGATGAAACTGAATAATTTAAAACCTGCAGAAGGTTCGACAAAGACCAGAAAAAGAATTGGTAGAGGACAAGGTTCCGGTAGAGGTGGTACTTCTACGAGAGGTCACAAAGGAGCACAGTCAAGATCAGGTTACAGTAGTAAAGCTGGTTTTGAAGGTGGTCAGATGCCACTTCAAAGACGAGTTCCTAAGTTTGGATTCAAGAATGTAAACCGCATCGAATATGTGGGTGTAAATCTTGATACTCTTCAGAAACTGGTTGACGAAAAGAAAGTTAACACGATCAATCCTCAGGTTCTTGCCGAGAATGGTCTGGTTAGTAAAAAAGATAGAATTAAGATCCTTGGAAGAGGTGAGCTTAAGGCTAAAGTCGAGGTGACTGCCCACGCTTTCTCTGCAACAGCTAAATCTGCTATCGAAACTGCTGGCGGCGCCACAGTAAGCATCTAACATGAAGAACTTTATAAATACAATAAAGAACATCTATAAGATCGAAGATCTCAGGGCGAGAATTCTCATGACCCTGGGATTACTTCTGATTTACAGATTGGGCTCTTACGTTGTGCTTCCAGGTGTGAATTCAGCGGCGCTTGAAGCTGCTGATGCAGGATCTGCAGAAGGTATTGTTGGAATTATTAACATTTTTGCCGGTGGTGCATTCTCAAGGGCTTCTATTTTCGCACTTGGTATCATGCCTTACATTTCTGCATCCATCGTGATCCAGCTACTTACCATGGCAGTTCCTTTCTTCCAGCGTTTGCAGAAAGAAGGTGAAAGTGGCCGTAAGAAGCTTAGCCAGATCACTCGTTGGCTTACTGTGATTGTAACGCTTGGACAGGCTCCAGGATACATCGCTTCACAGGTGATCAACAAGCCTGGTGTGGTGACGGATGCTGGTCCACTATGGTGGTTCACTACGATCCTGATCCTTGTTACAGGTACGATCTTCGTAATGTGGCTGGGTGAAAAGATCACGGATAAAGGTATCGGTAACGGTATCTCTATGATCATCATGATCGGAATTATCGCCAGACTTCCTTTTGCTTTCATCGCTGAATTTGCTTCACGTCTTGAAAGCCAGGGTGGTGGTCTTGTGATCTTCCTTATTGAATTGGTGTTCCTGTTCCTCATTGTGGTGCTATCGATCATGCTTGTTCAGGGAACCCGAAAGATTCCTGTTCAGTTTGCCAAGAAAATCGTTGGTAACAAGCAGTATGGTGGTGTGCGTCAGTACATCCCGCTGAAAGTGAATGCTGCTGGTGTAATGCCGATCATCTTCGCTCAGGCGATCATGTTCATTCCTATTACTATCGCAGGATTTTCTGAATCAGATGCAATGACAGGATTTGTTGCGACATTCAGTGATTACACGAGCTTCTGGCATAACTTTGCGTTTGCCATCATGATCATCGCGTTCACTTATTTCTATACGGCTATTACGATCAATCCTAACCAGATGGCGGAAGATATGAAGCGTAATGGAGGTTTTGTGCCGGGCATCAAGCCAGGTAAGAAGACTGCCGAATACATTGATACAATCATGTCAAGGATCACCTTTCCGGGATCACTGTTCCTTGCCCTGGTAGCTATATTGCCTGCTTTCGCGAGCAAGCTTGGTGTTTCAGGTGAATTTGCCTCTTTTTATGGAGGTACATCACTCTTGATCCTTGTAGGTGTCGTGTTGGATACGCTGCAGCAGATTGAATCTCATCTGTTGATGCGCCACTACGATGGTCTGATGAAGTCAGGTCGTATTAAAGGAAGATCGTCAGTGCCGGCAATGGCCAGTTAAGTAACGATGATCATCTTTAAAACCGACCAGGAGATAGAACTGATTAGAGAAAGTTCTTTGCTTGTTGCAAAAACCCTTGCTGAAGTAGGCAAGGTCATAGAACCGGGTGTGAAAACACTGGCTCTTGACAAGATTGCTGAAGAATTCATTACTTCGCAGTCTGCAAAGCCAGCGTTCAAAGGATATAACGGATTTCCTTATACACTTTGCATCTCGGTGAATAAACAGGTTGTACATGGTATGCCTGGGAACTATGAACTTAAAGAGGGTGACGTGATCTCTGTGGATTGCGGAGTAGTGAAGAATGGCTTTTATGGCGATTCAGCATATACATTCGCTGTTGGAGAGATCAAGCCTGAAGTTGAACAGCTTCTGAAGGTTACTTACCGTAGCCTGATGAAAGGAATAGAGAAGGCAGTCACAGGAAACAGAGTGGGTGATATCAGCAATGCCGTTCAGGCTGAAGCGGAAGCTCATGGTTTCGGAGTGGTGAGAGAACTGGTTGGTCATGGAGTTGGAAAGAATCTTCATGAAAGTCCTGAAGTACCTAATTACGGTAGAAAAGGAGCTGGAGCGATGCTGAAGGATGGAATGGTGGTAGCGATCGAACCGATGATCAATCTTGGTAAGAAAGAGATCATTCAGGAACGTGACGGGTGGACGATAACAACAGCAGACGGAAAGCCGAGCGCGCATTTTGAGCACACGGTGGCAATAAGAAAAGGGAAAGCGGATATTTTGTCTTCTTTCAGTTTTGTGGAAGAAGTATTAAGAAACAGAGGTTTAAAAATAATAGCAGAGTAAATGGCGAAACAGTCTTCAATAGAGCAGGATGGAACAATCATCGAAGCATTATCCAATGCGATGTTCCGTGTTGAGCTTGAGAATGGACATGTGATAGTAGCACACATCTCTGGTAAAATGAGAATGCATTATATAAAGATTCTTCCGGGAGATAAGGTGAAAGTGGAGATGTCTCCATATGACCTTTCAAAGGGTAGAATTACATTCAGATACAAATAATTAACATTACGAAGATGAAAGTAAGAGCATCTGTAAAGAAAAGAAGCGCCGAGTGTAAAATTGTGAGAAGGAAAGGGAGACTTTATGTGATAAACAAAAAGAATCCTAAATTCAAGCAAAGACAGAAGTAATAAAGCTGGCGCAATAACGGTTTAATAAGAATAGCTGTAATATTATATACAAATGGCAAGAATTGCTGGTATAGACTTACCAAAGAACAAAAGAGGAGAAATTGGATTGACCTACATCTATGGGATCGGAAGACCTATGGCACAGAAGATATTGTCTGATGCCGGAGTTGACTTCGATACTAAAGTGTCAGAGTGGTCTGATGATCAACTTGGAAAGATCCGTTCAATCATCGGAGAGATCAGAGTAGAAGGTGCACTTCGTTCTGAGAATCAGCTTAACATTAAGCGTCTGATGGATATCGGTTGTTACCGTGGTGTTCGTCACAGATCAGGTCTTCCTGTGAGAGGACAGCGTACAAAGAATAACTCTCGTACCAGAAAGGGTAAGAAAAAGACAGTTGCTAACAAGAAGAAAGTAACTAAATAATAACTGATTTTAGTTAAAGGAATAAATTTAAAATGGCTACAAAACAAGGAACGGCAGCCTCGGCTAAAACAACCAGAAAAAGAGTGGTGAAGGTAGATGCTTTTGGTGAAGCACATATCAACGCCAGCTTCAACAACATCATTATTTCTCTTACTAACAATAATGGTGAGGTGATTTCATGGTCTTCAGCTGGTAAAATGGGCTTTAGAGGTTCTAAAAAGAACACACCTTATGCTGCTCAGGTTGCAGCAGGTGATTGCTCCAAAGTTGCTCACGAAGCAGGTTTAAGAAAAGTGAAGGTTTATATTAAAGGACCTGGTGCAGGAAGAGAATCGGCTATTCGTACGATCCATAATTCAGGCATCGAAGTAACGGAGATTGTTGACGTAACACCGCTTCCACACAACGGATGCCGTCCTCCAAAAAGAAGAAGAGTTTAATTTTTAACTAGAGAACAAGACTAAAATGGCAAGATACTTAGGCCCAAAGTCAAAGATTGCAAGACGATTCAGAGAACCGATTTTCGGACCTGATAAAGCACTGGAGAAGAAGAACTATCCTCCGGGAATGCATGGATTGGCAAAGAAAAGAATGAAGCAGTCGGAATATGCCATCCAGCTTCAGGAAAAGCAGAAAGTGAAATATACCTATGGTATCCTTGAAAGACAGTTCCGTAAACTGTTCGATCGCGCAAGCCGTGCGAAAGGGATCACTGGTGAGGTACTTCTTCAGCTTATCGAAACAAGACTTGATAATGTGGTTTACAGACTAGGTATCGCTCCTACAAGAAACGCAGCCCGTCAGCTTGTATCTCATAGCCATATCTCGGTAAATGGTACAGTCGTGAACATTCCGTCTTTCATTCTTAAGCCGGGTGATCAGGTTAGCATCAGACAGAGATCACAGTCACTTGAGCTTGTTCAGAATGCTGGAGCTAAATCTTCTCCTTGGTTAGAGTGGAACACCGATACTATGACTGGTAAAGTGGTTACACTTCCTCAGAGAGATCAGATCCCTGAAAACTTTAAGGAACAGCTGATCGTCGAATTGTATTCGAGATAATCCAATTACTCACTAACGTAAACCAAATAAAAGTAACATGGCAATTCTGGCATTTCAAAAACCTGATAAGGTTATCATGGTAAACTCAACCGATCGTGAGGGAACTTTCGAATTTCGTCCTCTCGAACCAGGTTATGGAATTACCATTGGCAATGCTCTTAGAAGAATATTACTGTCTTCACTGGAAGGCTATGCGATCACTTCGATCAAAATCGAAGGTGTTGACCATGAATTCTCAACTATAAAAGGCGTAGTAGAGGATGTTACTGAAATCATCCTTAACCTTAAACAGGTTCGCTTTAAAAGACAGATCGAACATCACGACTTCGAAAGAGTGATCGTGAACGTTTCTGGTAAAAGCACTTTCACAGCTGGTGACATCAGCAAGTTCACATCTGGATTCCAGGTTCTGAACCCTGACCTGGTGATCGCTAACATGGAAAGCTCTGTAAAACTTAAGATCGAGCTTAATATCGAAAAAGGTAGAGGCTACGTGGCAGCTGATGAAAATAAGCCTGCTAACCCGGCTATCGGTCTGATCCCTATCGACGCGATCTTTACTCCGATCAAGAACGTAAAGTTCAACATCGAAAACTACAGGGTTGAACAGAAAACAGATTACGAAAAGCTTATAATGGATGTGGTTTCTGACGGTTCAATTCACCCGAAAGATGCACTTAAGGAAGCTGCAAAGATCCTTATCCACCATTTCATGTTGTTCTCCGATGAGAAGATCACCCTGGACACTGAAGAAAAATCTGAAACTGAAGAGTTTGATGAAACTTCACTTCACATGCGTCAGCTTTTGAAGACCAAGCTTTACGATATGGATCTTTCAGTAAGAGCTCTTAACTGCCTGAAAGCAGCTGATGTTGAAACACTTGGCGAACTTGTTTCTTTTAACAAGAACGACCTATTGAAGTTTAGAAACTTCGGTAAAAAGTCTCTGACTGAACTGGAAGACCTGGTTCACTCTAAAGGACTCCACTTCGGAATGAATGTGGCAAAGTACAAGCTTGACAAAGATTAAAATAAAGCAACACCCTTTCCTGCAAGGAAGGACTGAAGATCAAATACAATGAGACACGGAAGAAAAGTTAATCATCTTAGCAGAACAAGCGAACACAGAAAGGCCATGCTGTCAAACATGGCGACCTCGCTTATCATTCACAAGAAAATCAATACCACGCTTGCTAAGGCGAAGGCGCTAAGAAAATTTGTTGAGCCAATTATCACTAAGTCAAAAGTTGATTCAACTCATTCACGCAGGATTGTTTTCAGCTACCTGAAAGACAAGGAAGCTGTTGCTGAACTATTCAGAGATATCGCTCCGAAGATCGCGGCTCGCCCAGGTGGATACACTCGTATCCTGAAAACCGGAAACCGCCTTGGTGATAATGCTGAAATGTGCTTTATCGAGCTTGTTGACTACAACGAAAACATGCTTGGAACTGGCGCTGCTAAAAAAGCTGCTAAACCTACAAGAAGAAGAAGCAAGAAGTCTGCAGCTAGCGCTGAAGGTACTGCTGAAACAGCTGTAGAAGAAGCTCCTGAAACAGCTGAAGGAACTGAAGAAAAGCCAGCTAAGAAAGCTGCTGCAAAAGCTCCTGCAAAGAAAGCTGCCGCTAAGAAAACAGGAAAAACAAAGAATGATAAGGAATAATTTTCTTAACAATATCTTTTAATCAGACGGATAAGGTAATTTTGCCTTATCCGTTTTTTTTTGCTTTTAACTCATGAAATATATTGCCCGCCCTGCAGCAGTGCTCCTCCTTGAAGATGGTACCGTTTACCATGGAAAAGCCATTGGAGCCATAGGCACTGCAACTGGAGAGATCTGCTTTAATACCGCAATGACCGGTTATCAGGAAACTTTCACTGATCCATCGTACTTCGGACAAATTCTGGTGATGAACAACGTTCATATCGGAAATTATGGAGTGCATGAAGAAGAAGTTGAATCCGATGGAATTCAAATTGCGGGGCTGATCTGTAAAAGCTTCTCGGAATCACCATCACGGATTAAATCCCATGGCTCTCTGCAGGACTATTTCACAAAGCAGAATAAGGTTGGGATCTCCGATGTGGATACACGCGCAATCGTACGTCATATCCGTTCAAAAGGAGCCATGAATGCGATCATTTCATCAGAGATTCTCGATATCGCTGAACTGAAAGAAAAGCTGAAGGCTGTTCCGTCAATGGCGGGGCTTGAGCTTTCTTCCGTGGTTTCAACCAAAAAGCCATATTTCATGGGAAGTCCTGATGCGAAATTTAAAGTTTCCGTGGTGGACTTTGGGGTAAAGAAGAATATTCTGAGATGCATGGTGGAGCGAAACATCTATGTTAAAGTGTTTCCATACAATGCATCATTTGAAGACCTCGTTGAATGGCAGCCTGATGGATTTTTCCTGTCCAATGGCCCTGGTGACCCGGGAGCAATGGGATTTACAAAGCCGCTCATTCGTAAAATGATGGATTCTGGAATCCCGTTATTTGGAATCTGCCTGGGCCATCAGCTTATCGCGGAAACCTGCGGAATCAAAACATACAAGATGCATCATGGCCATCGCGGCATCAATCATCCTGTTAAAAACCTGCTTACAGGAAAGTCGGAAATAACATCCCAGAATCACGGGTTTGCAGTTTCTGAAGAAGATACCAGGAACGCGAAGGATGTTGAGATCACTCACATCAACCTGAACGACCAGACCATCGAAGGACTCAGACTGAAAAACAAGGATGTATTCTGTGTTCAGTATCACCCGGAGTCTTCAGCCGGACCTCATGATTCCCGATACCTGTTCGATGATTTCGTGAACCTGATGGAAAAAGCCAGGATCGCTGCGAAGAAAATCTCAGCCTGATTGGCATGAAATTTACCTCCTATTCCTGAAGGAGGAAGCATGAGGCGAAGATTAAGAAGGCTAAAACGCATAAAGACACTTCTCATTGAAGAGCTTGCGTTGTTTTCAGTCGAATACCTGTTGGTTATGTCCGTTGGTGTCGCCTGCCTCTTTCTTTTCTACACGTTCGCCAGTGCTCTCTTAAGAAATCAGCTGAGCAATTTCGATAATAACTTCACAGCCTTTATCCGTGAATTTTCATCACCGGCCATGGATTCATTCATGACAGGCATCACATTCATGGGAAATTTTGAATTCATGGTGTTCCCGTTTTTCGTAGTCTTTATCTACTTCCTGTTCATAAAGCCACACCGATGGTTCTCTATAAAAGTTCCTGTGGTTGCGGTTGGAAGTATCTCCATAAACCTGATATTAAAGAGGATCTTCGACAGGCCTCGTCCGGTGCTTGATCAGCTGGTTGATGTTTCAGGATTCAGCTTTCCTAGCGGACATGCCATGTTCAGTTTTTCATTTTTCGGGTTGCTCATTTACATCGTCTGGTTTTTTGTGAAGAATCCTGTGCTTAAGCATGGAATCACTTTGATCCTTCTGGTGCTCATCCTGCTGATCGGGCTGAGCAGGGTGTATGTCGGGGTGCATTATCCGAGTGATGTCATTGCCGGTTTCAGCGCGGGACTTTTCTGGCTGCTCCTTTCACTTCTGGTGATCACCATAGTGGAAAAGAAAATCGAAAAGTCACAGGGCAGCTTTGATCCTGCGATGTAGCTGTTCGAACTGCCAATAAACATTTCCTGATCCCAAAATTCAATTACCTTTGCCGGCGCAAATATGTCGGACGCGATTCAGCCTATCATCAGCGTAAAGAACCTCGTAAAAAAATACGGGAATTTTACAGCTGTGAACGGAATCAGCTTCGATGTCCTTCGGGGCGAAATTTTTGGGCTTCTTGGTCCAAATGGGGCCGGTAAAACCACTACGCTGGAGATCATTGAAACACTTCGTGATAAAACTTCCGGAGAGATCATTGTCGATGGTTTTTCACTTGATTCAGATTCTTCTTCTATTAAAAAGATCATTGGTGTTCAGCTGCAGGCTGCCGGTTATTACCCGGGACTTAACCTGCTCGAGCTACTTGACCTTTTCTCCGGTTTATATGGGATGCCTGTAGATAGCCGGGAGATGCTTGCAAAAGTTGGCCTCGTGGATAAGGCTAAAGCCAAATACAAGGATCTTTCAGGTGGACAAAAACAGCGTTTCTCCATCACCACAAGCCTTATCAATGATCCTAAAGTGATCTTTCTTGATGAGCCAACCACAGGCCTTGATCCACAGGCACGACGTAACCTGTGGGATCTTATTAAGCAGATCAGATCCACAGGCACAACCATCGTATTAACGACACATTACATGGACGAAGCCGAACAGCTTTGTGACCGTGTTGCTTTTATTGAAAGCGGGAATATGATCGCCCTGGACACTCCGGATGCATTGATCGATAATCTTGTAAATACTGGATTTGAAAGAGAAAAAGCAGTAAAGAAGGCAAACCTGGAAGATGTCTTTATTCATCTTACCGGCAAGGAATGGCGTGAATAGTTATGGAAAGAAAAAGTAAGCCTTCATTTATCACTGCCACACTGGCAATTGCAAAAGCGAGTTTGCGGTCGATGGTCCGCAGCCCGAGCGCTGTGATCTTCACGCTTGCCTTTCCGCTCATTTTTATACTTGTCTTTGGCTTTATCGGTAACGGTGGGATCCGTGTGGAAGTCGGACTAGCTCCGGGCTCTGATACCATCAACCCTGTGTACCATCAGCTTGAACAGGTGACACTTGTCAATCTTGTAAAAGAAAAGGACGAAAATCAGCTGAATAAATTTCTTGAAAAAGGACAGATCGATGCGGTCCTGAACATTAGAAAGAACACCGAAAAGTTTCCTGCATTCATCGTTGAACTTCAAACGACGGAAGCATCTCCTGAAAAGGGTAACATCTTTAAATCCGTGCTGCAGAATATTCTGGTGCAGGCAAATATGCTGGCTATCAATGAACCGCCTCGTGTTGCTATACTTCAGGAATCCAAGGTCAGGGGCAGAGAGTACAAAACCATTGATTTCATACTTCCCGGACAGCTTGGGTTCAGCTTGCTCAGCACCGGTGTGTTTGGAACCGCATTCGTATTTTTAAGTCTCAGGGTCACGCTTGTAATTAAACGTTTTTTCGCAACACCGATCAACCGTTCAAGCATTGTGATCGGTGAAGCATTGAGCAGGCTCATCTTTGCGCTGGCAGGTGCAGTCTTTATTATTCTCATCGGACATTACGCGTTTGATTTCACACTTGTTAATGGCATTCGGACAGTCGTGGACATGCTGGTGTTGTCCACACTCGGGCTTCTGGTATTTATGGGCTTTGGCTTTACTGTTTCAGGTATTGCAAGAAATGAAAGCTCGGTACCTCCGATAGCCAACATCATTACATTGCCGCAATTTTTATTATCAGGAACCTTCTTTACAATAGATGCCTTTCCTGCGTGGCTTCAACCCATAAGCAAAGCATTACCTTTGACATACCTGAATGATGCGCTGAGAATGGTCGCTTTTGAAGGGGCAACCCTGTTCGATTGCTGGCCGCAGATCGGTGTACTTCTTATCTGGGCAGTCATTGTTTATGCAGTGGCTGTGAAAGTGTTTAAATGGGAATAAACTTTAAACCTTAAACTTTAAACCTTAAACTTTAAAACTTTAAACTCTAATCTATATCCAATGGCATTTATCGCAAACATTCAGGCCCGTGAGATCCTTGATTCACGTGGGAATCCGACAGTTGAAGTTGATGTTGTTACCGACAGCGGGCATCTTGGACGTGCAGCTGTTCCTTCCGGCGCTTCGACAGGTGCTCATGAAGCCGTTGAGCTTCGTGACGGAGACAAGAGCTATTACCTTGGTAAAGGCGTTCAGAAAGCAGTCGCCAATGTAAATAAGGTGATCAACGAAGAGCTTCAGAATTCATACATCTACGATCAGAACGGAATTGATGCTAAACTGATCGAGCTTGATGGAACAGATAACAAAGCAAACCTGGGCGCAAACGCGATCCTCGGAGTTTCTCTCGCTGTTGCAAAGGCTGCTGCTGCTTCGATCGGACAATCCCTTTTCAAATACATCGGAGGTGTAAATGCGAACACTTTGCCGGTGCCAATGATGAACATCATTAATGGTGGTGCACATGCCGACAATAGCATTGACTTCCAGGAATTCATGATCATGCCTGCAAAAGCAGAAAGCTTTTCTGAAGGGATCCGCATGGGTACGGAAGTATTCCATCATCTGAAAAAAGTGTTGAAGGATAAAGGCTATTCAACAAACGTAGGTGATGAAGGTGGTTTTGCACCTAACCTGAAGTCTAACCAGGAAGGCATCGAAGTGGTGCTGAAGGCGATTGAATCTGCAGGATACAGACCAGGAGAAGACATCTATATTGCAATGGATGCGGCTTCTACAGAATTCTATCTTCCTGAAGAAAAAATGTATGTGTTCAAGAAATCATCAAAAGAGAAGATGACTTCCGCACAGCTTGTTGATTTCTGGGCAGACTGGTCAAACAAATATCCGATCATCTCGATAGAGGATGGTCTTGCAGAAGATGACTGGGATGGCTGGAAGCTTCTTACAGAAAAGATCGGCAGTAAAGTTCAGCTTGTCGGAGATGACCTTTTTGTAACGAATGTAAACAGGCTTTCAGAAGGCATCAATAAAGGAATCGCGAACTCCATCCTTGTAAAGGTGAACCAGATCGGCACATTGACAGAAACGATCAACGCGGTGGATATGGCGCATAGAAACGGATATACTGCTGTGATGAGCCATCGTTCAGGTGAAACAGAGGATACCACAATTGCGGATCTTGCTGTGGCATTGAATACCGGACAGATCAAAACAGGATCGGCATCACGCAGCGACAGGATCGCAAAATACAACCAGCTGCTAAGAATCGAGGAAATGTTAGGCGGTTCTTCAAATTACCCGGGCAAGAAGTTAAAGTATATTGCAAACCGCTTGTAATATCATCTCCTAATACATATTTTTAAAGCACTTAAAAAACACGAGGAAAACCATAGGCAAATGGACATTTTAAAAGAAAAATTCAAGGAGAAAGCATTACCCCTTGCAGCTGAGATCAAAACGATGATCAAAGAGCACGGTGACAAAAAGCTTGGAGAATACACCATGGCTCAGGTGTACCAGGGAATGAAAGGTATTGTTGGTATGGTAACGGAAACATCGAAGCTTGATGCTGAAGAAGGTATCCGTTTCAGAGGATATACAATTCCTGAATTGCGTGACCAGCTGCCGAAAGCACCGAATGGTTCAGAGCCTCTTCCTGAAGGGATCTTTTACCTGATGCTTACCGGCGAACTCCCGACTCATGAAGATGTTAAGCACATCAGCAATGAATGGGCAAGAAGAAGCATCGTCCCACGCCACGTGTTTGATACACTCGATGCACTTCCTTTAAGCACGCATCCTATGACACAGTTCAGCATCGCGGTTACTGCAATGCAAACTGAATCACTGTTCGCGGCAGCTTACCGTAAAGGCATCAGCAAAAAGGACTATTGGGACTATGCCTATGAGGATTCAATGAATCTTATCGCGCGTCTTCCACGTGTAGCAGCTTATATCTACAGAAGAAAATACAAGAACAACGAACACATCGAGCCTGATCATAAGCTTGACTGGGCAGCAAACCTTGCACACATGCTTGGTTACGAAGAATTCGATATGAAACGCCTGATGCGTCTGTATCTTACAATTCACGCTGATCATGAAGGAGGAAATGTTTCCGCACATGCTACGCACCTGGTTGGGTCTGCACTCAGCGATCCGTACCTTTCGTTTGCTGCTGGCATGAACGGTCTTGCTGGTCCTCTTCACGGACTTGCAAACCAGGAAGTGCTGGTATGGCTTACAAACCTGCGTGAAGAGCTGGGTGGTGGCTTGCCAACGAAAGAGCAGATCTCTGAATACATTTCAAGAACTCTGAAAGAAGGTAAGGTTGTTCCGGGATATGGACATGCTGTTCTTAGAAAAACAGATCCGCGCTTCACAGCACAACAGGATTTCTACAAGCGTTATATCAAGAATGATGACCTGTGTGAAATCGTTCAGATGGTCTATGAGATCGCACCTCCGATCCTTGAATCTACCGGAAAGATCAAGAATCCATGGCCAAATGTGGATGCACACTCAGGAGCATTGCTTGTTCATTATGGAATGAAGGAATACGATTTCTATACTGTTCTCTTTGGTGTGTCAAGAGCACTTGGTGTACTTGCATCACTGATCTGGGATCGTGCGTTAGGTCATCCTATTGAAAGACCTAGCTCTATTACAACAGAAGGCTTAAAGAAAAAGCTCGGCATTACAACTGTAGCATAATTCTTTATCATTTGCTAAGACGCCCTGTAATCATGCATTGCAGGGCGTCTTTTTTTTATCTTAATGTATCACAACGGCCCTTGTAAATTTGTTTCCTGCTGCGATAATATATGTTCCGGGCTGCTCAATGTAAATGTGATGTTGAGCTCTTTTATGAAATTCTACAGCTCGCCCACACGCATCAAAAACGCTGATCTGATCATCAGGTGAACAATCGATCCTGAACGTGCCGGATGATGGATTAGGATATAATGTTAGCTCCCCTTCATTTAATTCTGCAACCGATGAACAAACTTCCACAATGAATTGTGCTGATGTTTCCAGTTGGCATTTCGTGGAGTCGCTATAGCTGTAAATGATATCATGAATTCCTGCACCAGCCATAGAAGGATTAAAGCTAAATGAGTCAATTCCGTTGCCGCTGAATGTCCCGCCTGCAGGAGTTGCTGTAATGGTGAAGGGCTGATCACTTGTGCAGATCCTCGCTGGTGTTGTGATCGATGCATTCAATGACGGACCGAAGATTTCTCTTCTTGCGATCACAAGTGTTGTTGGTTTGTTGTATGTGAAAGTTCTGCCTGTTATGTCGGTGACCTGCATCGAGTTTCCTGCGGAAGGATGCTGCAATGAAAGGAACATAAAGTGATTGTCAGGACTGAAGGTTAAACCTGCCGGCCTTGCACCATCAGGCGCCACACCAAAAAGCCTGACATCAGGAGCTTGCTGTGTATGATCTTTATGAATAAACCAGATGTTTGACAGAGTGCCATCCTGCATTACCCAGATGTTACCTGTATGATCAATGGCAAGGTCATCATGTCCAGCTCCCCATGTCGTTAATACATGTCCATTCGCTGTTGGAACGTTATAGTTCATTCCTCCGGCGAAATGTGTGAATTGTGAAACATGTGTTCCCTGATCAATGAACCTGTAAATGTTACCTGTTATGGTGGATACAAAATAGACTTTACCGTCATCGCTTACTTCCACATCACCAACACGCTTGAAGTTAAATGCGGCTGCCTGCTGAGATAAGGTGATCGTATTATTCCTGTCTGCACGTGATGTATTTGGTACGGGCATCCATTGACCAGTTGTGTCTCCCAGGCTTGTCATCCGTAAGACATAAAGCTTTCCGTTTGTAAGGTCACGTGGAAATTCGGCGACAAATTTATAGAGGTATCCATCGTAGATGTCATCTGCACCGAAATATGCGGTGACATTGTCTTTGCAAAAGGCGATGTTGTCATGTTTTATCCTTCCCAGTGCCCAGAGCTTTTCTCCCTTTCCATCACCATCATGATCAATCACTGAAGATGTTTGTGGATCGATCTCAATATGCCAGCCCATATCTTCATATCCATTGCCGTCAAGATCTCCATGGGTCATGTTGGCTTCACTCACAATTGCAGTACCCCATGGTGTCATTCCGCCATCACAGGGATTCATACTGGAAACGACAGGTGAAAAATCAACATAGCGTGTACCGGTTAGCTGCCACGATCCGGACAGTGTATCAAAGTCCAGTGAATGCGTTGATACGGATCCCTGTTGAAGGTCATGGTGTATCGTGAGTGTTCCTGACCGTGAATTTCCGTTGGTTGACAGAAACCCTGTGTAATCTGGTGAACCATTTAACACCTCATGATCAAGCATGTCACCTTCCTGTCCGAGCACCTGGATGTTCATGTTGCACGGGAATCGGAAGGTTTGTGTGGAAGGTCCGGGTGTGAGCGGTGAAAAGTTGTTTATCTCCTGGCCTGTCGTAAAACACGGTGTTGCCAGAAGCGCGATCAGCACGAATTTTTTCATTCGCGTTTATGTTCAAGGCAGATGCCAGTATCCGGGAAATTAATTTGTGATCATGTCACAGGTTTTTTTGTTGCTTGCTGATCAGTCACTTGAATGAAAATGTTGTAATTTAATTTAATGAAGCATATTTATTTTAGGTTACTGATCGTCATTCTAACTGTCTTTATATCATCAGGTTTATCTGCCCAGGATTATAGCCTTTTTCCATATCGAATGAAGGCATTTTATTCATCCGATGTAATCGACCTGATCTCTGTAAGGCTTGATTCTGTAGATGTTTCAACCGCAAATAAAAAATACCTTTTCAATATTAATTATGATGACAACGGAATCCCTTTAACCTGTGATTCATTGAACGGCATCTCGAAAGATTCGCTGATCAATACACTGGTAGAAGTGCCTTATTTAATGAGAAATATTGTTGAAAGGAATGATACTGTATTCTGCAGCGGATTAGGAATTAACTATTTTCTTCCTAAAATAAATGCAGGAGCTTCATGGAATGTTTCTCCAGATATTCAGATCACGTATGATTCTGTCAGGTATGAGCAATTCCTTGGATTGAATGACTCTGTAAAATACTTTACGCTTTCTTCAACTTCCTCAACGAACATGCAGCTGAATGGACTTCAGTATAAGCTCAGCAAAAATTATGGCTTTATTGAATATCCTGTGGTTATGTCATTTCCGACAACCTATAACCTGGCAGGCATTGAGCTTCCAGGTGGTCAGCAATACGGATTTTCAGTTCCGTCATTCCATTCATTTTTTCATCTTCAGGCTTCGGATATTCTTCTCTGGAAAGCGGAGAATGATCCGATGAATATCCAGGATCCGGGTTATACAGAATATTTCCATGATTCAATAACTCAGGCAACAGTGTATGCAGACTCTGTGGTTTACATCATCGACCGTGTCACATTAAACAGGTATGGCAACATCGTATCCACACCAGGAATGAGAAAGGTGTTCCTTCGCAGTACATTCGAAAAACTTTTCAGCAATCCCGATCAGTCTGCTGTCTTTACAAAGCCATCACCATGGTACCATCAGGGCTCAATACCTCAATGGAGAGGTTATGCAAGTCATAACGATCAGTCCAATGATTTCACTTTTACAATCATGTCTGATGCACGTTATATTGATACTTTGCAATGTTCCTATTTGCAGATCTTTGACTATGGTGAGCACTTTATTCTCGACACTATAACAGGGATCAGGGCATATTATGAATTTTCATTCGGAACATATTCTGAAACCTTGTCAGGATACCGGGTGAATGGAGTAGAGGTAGGATCGATCCAGCTGGCAGTGAATGAATGGTCAATGCCGAAGCTTACCTGTTATCCTAATCCGATATCACGTGGCGATAAGCTTAACTTCAGTACTCAGGTGGATGCGGTTATTCTCTTTGATCTCTCCGGAAAGTTGATACTATCTTCTACAGCTTCATTTGATTCATCTGGGCTTACAGCAGGTTCATATATCCTCGAAGTCAGACGCGGATCAGAAATGCGACGGAGCTTGCTGGTGGTACTCTAACTTATTTTCAATACGTGATCATTTGCATGCGTGATCTCTGATGGAATGATCGTATGTCCCATGTTTGGAAAAATATCTTCATAAACATTTGCATGTAACTCTTTCATCAGGTTTACAGTTTCATGAACGCGGTGCACCGGGACATGTGGATCCGGATCACTCGTTCCAATATAAACGGGCGTACCTGAGAAATCACCCGTATAGTTTTCCTGATTTAACGTTTTACCGATCAGTCCGCCTGTAAAGGCAATCGCTCCGCCCCATCGCTGTGCATTTCTTGTGATGTACTCAAGAGTCAGACAGGCTCCCTGTGAAAATCCTGTAAAATAAATCTGCTGATGTTTTAATCCATCCGCTAAAAGTTTTTCAACGCAATGATTAACTAGTTCAAGTGCTGAGGAAAGCCAGGGTTCATTCTCAGCGACAGGTGCAAGAAATGAATAAGGATACCAGGTATTGTTTGTTGCCTGCGGAGCCAGCAGTGTAAAGTCTTTTACCTCAAGATGTGATGCTAAGGAAAGTATATCACGCGCATCGGCTCCACGACCATGCAGCATGATCATCGCACCCCTTGCTGATGAAGGATCAGCGCCGGTCTGGATCACATTTTTTTCATGCATCACTTAAATGGTTCAAGATTAATTTCTACCTGTACAACCTGTGCTTCGATCTGTGGCCTGAATGATTCATATTGCGGAGGCAGCTTTAAAGAACTTCCAAGCTCATTGTGCGGTTCATCGATATCAAAGCCTGGTCCTGTTGTCGCAATCTCAAAAAGCACTCCTCCTGGTTCCCTGAAATAAACCGATGTGAAGTATTGCCTGTCCAGTACAGGTGTCGGGTTTAACTGCCTGTCCATGATTTTTTTCCTGGCTTCAAGCTGCGTCGCTTTATCAGGTGTTGCAAATGCAATATGATGTACTGCACCTCTGCCTCCCAATCCCTTTAAACCTTCTGTCGCGAACAGGAGATCAATGTAGTTCCCAGGGGTGTCGACTGCTGCATACCTGAACCTGTTGCCCTTTTCCGCGATCAGTGTATGATCCATCTGTTCCGTTAGTATTGAAGCAGTTTTCTCATAACCATCTTCCCAGATCTCTACACTGTAGAATCCCTTTATGGAATGCTCCAGTGGTATATGTCCATATGTAAATCCTTTCCTTTCATCCTTGTTATTAAAGATGAGCTCTAAACCCAAACCATCCGGATCTTCAAAATACATCGCTGCTTCATCAGTGAAACGTTCCTGCGCATGTTTGAAAGGAACCTCGAATTTCTTTAACCGCTTTTCCCAAAAGTCTATTGAACTCAATGGAACAGAAAAAGTAGTGGTGTTCAGCATTCCCTTGCCGTGTCTGCCTTTTTTGATCTCATCGCCATAAGGAAAGAAAGTAAGAATGCTTCCGGGGTTTCCATCTTCATCGCCATAATAAAAGTGATACACTTCAGGGGCGTCGAAGTTGATGGTCTTTTTTAAGAGCCGTAAGCCCAGGATGCCGCAGTAAAAGTCCAGGTTCTTTTGCGGTTCTCCTGCTATGGCCGTGACATGATGTATCCCTGTTATTAATTTTTTCATGGAGTA
Source organism: Bacteroidota bacterium (assembly GCA_036675075.1). Lineage (GTDB taxonomy): Bacteria > Bacteroidota > Bacteroidia > JAKFFM01 > JAKFFM01 > JAKFFM01. The sequence goes on along the minus strand of JAKFFM010000048.1, from coordinate 71,551 downwards.
AAAGGTTATTTGAAATCAACAATTATGCAAATTGAATTTCAGGATAAATACAATGGTATGATTGTGTTAATTCAGAATGATCATGCGATGTATTGTTTAATTTCCAGTGAATATATCTTTAGTGAATACGTGATATTTACGGATCATTAAACATCTGGCTTAGGGGTTCCAGTCTTTGCCAGTTCAGGAAACTTTATGAATCAGCTGAGTCTCAGAATTGTTGTCAGGAATAGTGATCTTAAAGTGTTGTTTAAGAAACTACATCTTCCATTAACCAGTTGACAGCACTGGCTATCCTGTAATTCGAAGCACTTAATTATGTAAATTGCGCACGTTAAAAACATTTAAGCGTGTTTAAATCAGTCATTCAAATTATTTTCTTAAGCTTTTTTGTGTCCTTCGGGATGGCCCAAAAGCTCACAGAATCTGCAATTCCAGGTACAACGGAGTATCTTGAAAATAATAAGTCCGCTTCACCATCCGTATCTCCATTGAATGGAAACGGAACATTAGGACAAACGTTCAATCTGCAAAAGTGCGGACTGAATTATGTGAGTGCTTCGCAAAAGCTGGGAAAGCGATACACCCCTGCAGGAGTGAATCAGCCGGCACCATTCGTGATCAGCGGCATTCCTGCCTGCGCAGTGATCGAACGTGCATATTTCTATATCGAAACTTCAGGAAGTGGGATGGCTGTGAATGCAACGGTGGTGAACCCTGCAGCAACTTCACAGGTTTTTCCTATGACCATGATCGGCAATGGTCCTGACAAATGCTGGGGTTATGGAGGATCATATACGTACCGGGCTGATGTCACTTCAATCGTTACCGGCAATGGAACATACACAGTAAGCGGAATTCCAACGAACCCACCGATCTCCACTGATGATGCTGATGGTGGAACATTGTTTATTATCTACAGTGATCCTACAGCCAATTACCGTGGTCACATTGTGCTTCACGATGGAATGGTGGTGGTGAATGGTGGTACCACAACACAAACGGTCACAGGGATCAATGCCTGTTCAAATTCAACCCTTGCCCGTGCATTTGCGATTGTCGCGGATTTCCAGATGGCTCCAACAGGCGTAACCCTGAATGGTACGAACGCGCCTGTAACCTGGGACTGGTACAATTACATTGAAGTGAATACAACCATCACGAATGCCCAGGCTACAGCAAACATGACAGTGACATCAAGCGGAGACTGTTACGGGTTTTTCATGACAGGGATCTATTATCAGACAACCAGCTGTGTAACATGTCCATCTGCAGCAAGTTCGATGACTGCCACTACAACACAAACGAATGTTACCTGCTTTGGTGGTACCAATGGATCGGCAACTGTCACTCCATCAGGAGGATCAGGAACCTATACCTATGCATGGTCACCATCAGGAGGAACAGGACAGACCGCCACAGGCCTGTCAGCAGGAACATATACTGTTACAGTGACTGACGGAGGTTGCGGAACAGTGACCAAGACCGTTACGATCACACAACCACCATCCATGACCATTACCGGGTCGCAGACAAATGTTAGCTGCAATGCCGGAAGTAATGGATCGGCCACAGGAACACCATCAGGAGGATCACCGGTATATACCTACTCATGGTCACCATCAGGAGGATCTGGTGCAACAGCTACTGGCCTTGCTGCGGGCACCTATGTCCTTACTGTCACAGATGGAAATGGATGTACTGCAACACGATCATACACCATCACGCAACCTACAGCAATTACAGTTACAGCAAGTCAGACGAATGTAAACTGCAATGGAGGATCTAACGGATCAGCTTCTGTAATACCATCAGGAGGAACAGGAACCTATACCTATAGCTGGTCACCATCTGGAGGCACAGCTGCTACCGCTTCAGGACTCTCTGCAGGAAATTATACCGTGACGATCACTGATGCCAATGGTTGTGTCCGCACACAGGCATTTACGATCACACAGCCAACAGCATTGATTACAACGGGCAGCCAGACAAATGTTTCCTGCAATGGAGGTAGTAATGGTACCGCAACAGTGAGCGTATCTGGTGGAGTTAGTGGATATTCCTATTCATGGTCCCCATCAGGAGGAACAGGAGCCACAGCTTCAGGTCTTTCAGCAGGAAGTTATACTGTGACAGTTACAGATGCGAATGGCTGCACGGCAACACGTTCATTTACGATCACTGCCCCCACTGCATTATCAGCGACACAGGCACAAACGAATGTTGCATGCAACGGAGGATCTGATGGAACTGCAACGGTGACTGTATCTGGCGGTACTGGTACCTACACATACTCATGGTCACCTTCAGGAGGAAGCGCAGCGACTGCAACAGGTCTAAGTGCAGGAAGTTATACAGTAACGATCACAGATGCTGCCGGATGTTCCATGACATCAACGTTCAATATTTCAGCAGCTGGATCAATAACATCAACACAAAGCCAGACAAATGTTTCCTGTAATGGGGGATCGGATGGTACGGCAACGGTAACAGCAACAGGTGGTACAGGAGCATTTACCTATTCATGGTCACCATCAGGAGGTTCAGCTTCAACAGCCACCGGCTTATCCGCAGGAACATATACAGTATTTATTTCAGATGCTGCAGGATGCAGCTACAACACTTCAGTTACGATCACAGAGCCAACTGCATTATCAGTTGTACAGTCTCAGCTTAACGTCAGCTGCAATGGAGGTTCAAATGGTTCGGCATCAGTGACTGTTTCAGGAGGTACAGCAGGCTATACTTATTCATGGTCACCTTCGGGCGGTTCAGCTGCAACAGCGTCGGGGTTATCCGCAGGTTCATACACTGCTACAATTACAGATGCAAAGGGATGCATGATCACTTCAACATTCACGATCTCTGAACCTGTTGCACTTGCTGTGACATCCACCCAGTCAAATGTTTCATGCAATGGCGGAACAGATGGCACTGCTACAGTGACTGCAACGGGTGGAACAGGAGCATACACTTATTCCTGGTCACCATCAGGCGGTACATCCGCAACCGCGACCAACCTTGGTGCAGGGACACATTCCGTATCGATTACCGATGCCAATGGATGTAGCATTTCAACAACCGTAACAATTACAGAACCGGTTGCACTCAGTGTTGTTCAGTCGCAGACAAACGTTACCTGTAACGGCGGATCTGATGGAACAGCGACAGTCACAGTTACAGGAGGAACAGGTTCATATACATATTCATGGTCTCCTTCAGGTGGTACTTCTTCTACAGCGACAGGGCTTTCTGCTGGATCATATATAGCGACCGTCACCGATGCTGAAGGATGCCTGATCACATCTACATTCACGATCACCTCGCCAACCGCGGTATCAGGCACCGAAACTCATACAGATGTTTCCTGCTTTGGTGGCAGTGATGGAACTGCCACGATTGTTGCAACAGGCGGTACAGGATCATATTCATATTCATGGTCACCATCTGGCGGAACTTCAGCAACTGCTACCGGACTTGCTGCCGGCACCTATGTTGTTAACATCACAGATGTTTCAGGATGTACAGGTACTGTATCTGTCACGATCGCGGAACCTGTCGTTTTATCAAAGGTTAAATCACAACTCAATGTAAGCTGTTATGGTGGAGCAGATGGTGCTGCATCAGTTGTGGTTAGCGGTGGTACACCGGCTTATACCTATTCGTGGGTTCCTGTGGGTGGATCAGCAGCTACGGCGACTGGCCTTTCAGCGGGCACTTATGGTGTGGTGATCACCGATTCAAAGGGCTGCCAGGACACCGCAGTGTTCATCATTTCCCAGCCCGATTCTATTTCTGTATCACATACAAGTGTGAATGTATCATGTTTTGCGGGAGCAGATGGTTCAGCGACGGTCAACGTAACTGGAGGCACTGGAACATATACTTATTCGTGGTCTCCTGCAGGCGGCACTTCAGCAACAGCGACTGGTCTTGCAGCAGGCTCTTACCTGGTAACTGTAACAGATGCCAATAACTGTACAGCAACAGAAAACATTACGATTACAGAACCATCTGAGCTTGTAGCAACGCAGGCACAATCCGATGTGCTTTGTAACGGTGGAAGTACTGGTGTTGCCTCAGTTGCTCCGACAGGTGGTACAGGTTCATATACTTACAGCTGGACGCCAAACGTGAGTTCAACAGATACTGCGAACGGTTTGTCAGCAGGAGCTTATACGGTGGTCATTACTGATGCGAATGGATGTACAGTAACAAAGAACTTTACGATCACGGAGCCAGTTCCATTAACTTCAACTCAAAGCCAGGTAGATGTGATCTGTACAGGAAACTCTACGGGTTCTGCCACTGTTACGGTAAGTGGAGGGACAGGAAGCTATACCTATAGCTGGACACCTGCTGTCAGTGCATCCGCAACAGCAGTGAACCTGTCTGCCGGTACATACATCGTTGAAACGTTCGATTCAAACGGATGCAGCATAACCGACACCTTCGCGATCACTGAGCCTGCAGGCATGGTGGCAGCGCAGGCACAATCAAACGTGTTGTGTCATGGTGGATCAACAGGTTCAGCATCCATTAGTGTTACGGGAGGTTCCGGGATATATTCATATGTCTGGTCACCTTCGGTAAGTACATCGGATACCGCATTGAATCTTTTTGCCGGATCGTATTCCGTTACAGTAAGTGACACAGGCGGATGTACGCTTACCAAAAGTTTTGTGATCACAGAGCCTGATTCATTAACGACAACAGGAAGCCAGACCAATGTACTTTGTAATGGTGATTCAACGGGAACTGCAACGGTCACTGCCACTGGTGGAACAGGTGCATATACATACAGCTGGAGTCCGAATACGGAATCATCTTCTTCAGCGAACGGGTTGTCTGTTGGAACATACCAGGTGATGGTAACAGATTCGAACGGATGTTCAACCACACACTCATTTACGATCACAGAGCCTGCTGTTTTAACAACAACACTCACGCCGGGAAGCTCCACATGCAGTCTTCCAAACGGAAGCGCTATCGCCAATGTGAGCGGAGGAGCTTCTCCATACACGTATTCATGGAACAGCTCACCAGTCCAGACAGATGACACCCTTTCAGGAGTGATGGCAGGCACATACCTGGTGCAGGTCACCGACACGAATGGATGTATTGATACTGCATCTGTTACGATCACCGACAATCCTTCGCCTATTGTGACGATCACCTCAGTGACCAATGCAACATGTTATGGAGACAATGATGGTTCTGCGACAGTAAGCTACACAGGAGGAACCGCGCCATTTACCGTTGAATGGAACACTTCGCCTGTGCAGACAGATACAACAGCTACAGGTCTTGCTGCAGGTACATACCAGGTTGTAGTGACTGACATGAACGGCTGCGCAGATTCAACAGATGCAACCATTACAGAACCACCGGCAGTGATCGTAGATCTTACCACCAGTGAACTTGTCATTTGCTATGGATCATCTGCACAACTGAATGCAGGAGCAACAGGAGGACAGGGTGGTGATTATTCATTCACATGGAACAACAGCCTGCCCGATACGACTGCACATACTGTTTCACCTACGCAGCAGACACTCTATACAGTTTATGCCACAGATACCGCAGGCTGTTCATCAGTCGCAGACTCTATTACCATCATGGTCAGAGAACCACTGCAGGGAACAAGTGATATTTCCGTTCCGGCAGTATGCCTTGGCGAAGAGGTGACAGTGACAGTAACAATGACAGGAGGTTCAGGAAATTACATTTACTCATGGAGTACAGGTGATGCATCTTCGTCTGTTACAGACATTCCATCATCGTCAACAACATACGACGTCACTGTGACTGATCAGTGCGGTGTAATGACATTCACTGAATCCGTGATCGTACATCAGCCACCAGTTCTCAATGCTGGAAGGGATACCACCATTGTGATCGGAAACAGCGCAAACCTCTATGCATCGCCAGGCCTGACATACAACTGGATCCCCGGATTTACACTTGATAATCCTTCCAGTTCGAACCCGGTTGCAACACCTGAAGAAACAACACTCTACATTGTAACAGGAACTGATCAGTATGGCTGTATGTCGGCAGACAGTGTCAAGGTGATCGTTGAGATCAGGAATGATGTATTTGTGCCAAGCGCATTTTCGCCTAATGGAGACGGAGAGAACGATGTGCTTTATGTAAGAGGTACCGCGATAAGGTCAATTAACTTTCTCGTGTTCGACAGATGGGGACATAAAGTGTTTGAGTCAACCGATAAAGCAAAAGGATGGGATGGAACGCTTAAAGGAAGCATGATGAACACCGCTGTGTTTGTGTACTATCTTGAAGCAACTTTCCTTGACGGAGAAGTCAGAGTATTAAAAGGAGATGTTACATTAATAAGATGATGAAGGTGAACGCATTCAGATCCTATTTCAAATTGTTGATCGCTGGAACGCTGGTGGCGTCAGGATCAACTGCATATTCACAGGATGTGCATTTTTCCCAGTTCTATACATCACCCTTGTTTTCAAATCCCGCAGCTGCAGGATCTTTCAATGGAGATTACCGTGTGATCAGTAATTATAAAAGCCAGTGGACATCCATCAGTGACCCATACCGCACCATGTTCGCTTCCTTTGATATGAGCATCAAGCCGATCAAAAAAAAGAAAACACAGGAAGTGAATGGCTTCTTAAGTGCAGGCCTCACGTTTATGAAAGACAAGGCAGGACAATCAGACCTTGGAATTACTTCTGTCAATCTGCCCATTTCATATACCACCAGGATGACAGATAAGCTCATCTTTTCCGGCGGTGTACAGGTAGGATGGAACCAGAGAAGCATCAATGTAAGTGCGCTTCAATGGGATAACCAGTATGATGGAGAAAAGTACAATGCCGCTCTGCCATCACGCGAAGCAGGGATTGGTCAGGGCTTCAGCTATTTTGATTTTGCATCGGGCATCCTGTTCAACTACCAGGTGAATAAGGAGATGCGATTCAACTCTGGGATCAGTGCGACACACTTGCTAAGACCTGCAAGATACTTCAATGGCGGACCTGACAGGCTTTACAGAAAATTCGTATGGCATTCAGGTGGCCAGGTGCACATCAAGAACACGAACTTTTATATACTTCCATACCTCTATACGGTGATGCAGGGCAGGTCGTATGAGATCAATGGTGGTGGTTATTTCAAATACCTGAAAGGAATGGATTCCAGATATACCGAAGCGAATACGAGTTCTTCGTTATCCTTCGGATTCTTTTACCGCTACATGGATGCGGTGATCCCTTCCATCTGGTATGAATACAAAAGAATGCTTGCGCTGGGTGTCAGCTATGACATCACAGTTTCAAAACTCACCGCGGCCACCTGGAACGGTGGTGCTGAAGTTTCTCTGATCTTCTTCGGATGGACCGGCAATGACCGTATCCAGAAGATCAAGGAAGTGAATTACTGACCTTTGTTTGAATCGGGCATGATAATCGGAGTCATGCAGTCATTTGTTGACACGTGATTAGGGTTAAAAGATTATCTGTTCATATTCTCAAGATCATCACCGGGGTGTTTTTCGGATACCTTGCATCCGGCATGTCGGAGCTTCTCGATGTTTCCTGGATCCTGATATCAACATTTCTTGTTTTGTCACCTGAAGGTGGAGATGCGATGGAGCTTGCCGTGACAAGGATAAAAGCGAATCTTATCGGCGCATGCACAGGCTTCGGGATCATCATCTTCGATCTTCCGCTCATCTATAGCATTGCATCAGGAGCGATCATCGCACTTGTGATCTGTGAGTTGATCAAGCTAAGTGCAGGAGCAAGAGCAACACTCGCAGCACTTGTAATTGTTCTGATGGACCAGGGTGAAGGGCAATCATGGGCAGCAGCATTCCACCGAGTGATCTCTGTTTTTCTTGGCTGCATCATCGGGCTGCTGGTCACCTTTTTTATCCACTCCGTATTAAAGCTCAAAGCCCCTGTGGACACCGATCCATCACAGGAAGAAAAGAAAAGCAACGTGCTTTGATATTGCATTTCACGCGACCTTTTTTTTAATCAAAATCCGCCAAAATCCGTCTCTTCCAGTTAGCCGCATGGCATTTTTTCTGAGCATTAACTTGTTAAAAAAGGAGGTATCATGAAAGGCTGGACAGATAAATTCAAACACGATGATTTCAGAAGATTAGGTGGTGTACGGGATCATTTATGTGTTTCCATATATATTCCAACGCATAAGTCAGGAATTGAAGTGAATGAAAGCCTTGACCTCCTGATGTTTAAAGATGAAGTGAAAAAAGCGGAAATCCTTTTAAAGGAAAATGGCATGTCAAAGAATGAGTTAACATCCATTCTTTCTGGTGCCCGTGATCTTATAAAAGACAAACTCTTCTGGAAGAAGCAGATACATGGCTTTGTCGCGTTTATGAGTGAAGGTACATTTGAGCATTACAGGCTGCCATTCAATGTAGAAGCATTTACCTATGTAGGCAAAGGGTTCTACCTGACTCCGCTCATACCTGTTGTAACTGACAAGAGTGAATTTTTCGTGTTGTCACTTGCCAAGAATGGTGTGTCATTATACAAAGGAACGCATTACGATCTTTCACCTATTGCTGTGGAAGGACTTGTTCCCTCAGGCATTGATGAAACAACGAGGTTTGATGTTCATGAAAAACAATCTCGATTTAAATCGAATGGCGGATCGAATGTTCCCGATATGTATTTTGGAAACCAGGGCGGTGAAGAGGTGAGGAAGGATGATGTGGAATTATTCCTTCATCAGGTGAATGATGGAATTATGAAAGTGATCGGATCAAGCTCAATACCACTGGTGCTCTGCGGAGTGGATTACATTGTAGCCATGTTCAGAAAGCTTTGTACCTATCCGTTTATTCATCCGGAAGCGCTCACAGGTAACAAGGAATATACAAGCGAAGAAGAATTGCATGCAGATGCATGGGCGCTGGTACGGCCTATTTTCGATAAAACAAGGATCACCGCTGAAGAAACATTTGAAAATCTTTCAGCAACAAAAAAGACATCTTCTGAGATCGATGAAATTGTATCCGCAAGTGTGTTTTCACGTGTGGATAAGCTTTTCCTGAAGGAGAACTGCCATATCTGGGGTTACTTTGATGAGAAGAACAACCAGGTGGTCTTGCATAAACATTACATGAAAGGCGATGAAGACCTCGCCAATAAAGCCGCTGTTGAAACCATACTTCATGGTGGCGAAGTGTATGTCACATCAGACTTCAGGATGCCTGTTAAATCAAGTGATATCGCTGCCGTATTCAGGTACGGGGCGTGATCCAAACCAAAAGACATTGAAGTATAAAGTTGGGTGCAGGCATTCAGCTTTATACTTTCATGTTATCTCATGCAGGGAAAGTCAGATGATCCCGTGCAATGATCTGCCACGTTCACCAAGCTTATCAACACGCTGTTCAATCTGTGGATCTTTTATAAGCGGTGGTGCATGATGCGGTTTTATTCTGGCATCAATGATCAGTGGCCCTTCACATCCCCAGTGTTTATGCCTGATGAAGGATTTTGCGCCATGAATATCATGTGAAGGATTACTTCGCGTAAATGTCACCCAAAGAAAATTATTCAGATTCTCCGCGACGAAAGACGCATCATCGGTAAGTATGATAAGAGGAAACTTGTCAAGGTCTTTCAGCTTATCTGCAAGAACTTCGATCTCATTTCCTGCTTCCTGGTACGACCTGAAAGGCGGGCCTGATACCGACAACACTCCTGGCATGACTACCTGCGCCTGGTCGAACATTGCTGGTAGATCCATTGAAGGTTTTTCTGTGCCTAATGTCCTTCGTTTCTTACCTGCTGCTGCGAACACTACTTTGGATCCTGAGTTCAATCCTGAACCTGAATAATCAAGCGTATCGATGGTTGTGTTTGTGTGAAAATGAATGTCACGCTTAAAATCGATCCGCTCAAGAAGGTGTTTAAAGTAAGCGGGAATATTTTTTGTGTCTATTGATGGATCATCTTCTCTGTTTGTGATGAAAAGATACTTTGCCAGAGACAGCTGTCCTGTTCCCAGGATATGATTCGCAATCGTAAGCAGTTCCTGTGGCCGCGTTTCCTGAAGATAAGGAGTGTAACGTTCGCTTCCTGTTGCCAGGAGCAAAGGATGAACTCCGGCAGCATCAACAGCGTTCACTTCATGAAGTCCGGGAATTTCATAGGTTAAAGAGTCACCTGCAAGTTCGTGAACCAGCATGCCGAACAGGGTGTCTTCCTGAGGAGGACGGCCAACGACGGTGAAAGGCCAGATCGCATTTTTCTTTGCATACACACCAGTCACATGCATCACAGGGAAGTCATGCTTCAGGCTATAATATCCAAAGTGATCACCAAACGGACCTTCAGGTTTGTTCATCCCTTTAATGATCTCTCCGGTGATGACAAAATCCGAGTCAGATGAAATGAGGTGACCGTTTTCATAGAAGTATCTAAATCTTCTGTTTCCAAGCATTCCTGCAAAGTAGAGTTCCGAAAGGCCTTCAGGCAATGGCATGACACCTGAAAAGATCAGAGCGGGCGTACCACCTGAAAAAACGGAGACCTTCAGAGGCTGATTGCGTCTGTCGGCGTTGGTCTGATGGATGCCAATACCGCGGTGAAGCTGGTAGTGAAGACCCGCTTCCTTATCCGGGAGGTATTCATTTCCGGCCAGCTGGATCCTGTACATTCCAAGGTTGGAATTCTTTATCCCGGGCTTTTCGGGATCTTCTGTATAGACCAGAGGCAAGGTAACGAAAGGACCTCCGTCATCAGGCCAGCATTTTATCTGCGGAAGATCCGAAAGTCTGATCTTGTCAAAATGTGCATGAGCTTTTTTAGGCAACGCATGAAAGGCTGATGGAAGGGATGCAAGTGCTTTGAAAGGATGCTTCATGGCCTGCATTGGATCATTCCTGAGGGCTGTCATTGACCTTACCTTTTCAATGGTGTCACGAAAAAGGAATAAGGCCCGTTCCTTTGTACCGAAAAGATTTGATACAGCCCTGTACCTGCATCCTTTAATATTTTCAAAGAGGATCGCTGGTCCGTTATGATCGAATACACGAAGATGTATCGCAGCCATTTCGAGGTTGGGGTCAACTTCTTCTTTTATTCTGATCAGCTGATTTGTGCGCTCGAGGTCGAGAACCGCATCTTCAAGATTTCTGTAAGCCATGACTAGGCAGCAAAGGTAGTCAGCAAGCGGCGATGTTTATAATTTTAATGAGGAATAGGGTAAGGATGGTTTTCAAAGGAGTTATCCTCAAAACACTGAACTCGTGGAATGTACAGTTCTGGCAGATTAAGGGGCAAGATCTGCCTGAGAACATGAACCTTGCAAGCAGGTTAGTTTATAGTGATTCAGGGGCGAAAACTCAAACTGTGTAGCAGAATATCTGTAATAGAAATATTACTCAGTATTAGGTGATTTAAAGGCATGGAAATTGACGAAGTACCTGGTTTTCCTCATTAATCCAATGACGGCATTAACGTTGACAGTTATTTTTTTGCAATCATAGTAACAAGTGGTTTCATCAGTTTTAGGCTGAAGCACCAAGGGGTAAGTATTTATGAGGTGGTTCTATCAAAAAATGAATCTTTAAAAATCTTTAATGGAAATTTTAAAACGTAACAATGTAAGGGTTCTGGGTAGTGGATCTCAGACAATGGTTTTCGCACATGGCTTTGGATGCGATCAAAATATGTGGCGATTCATTGTGCCTGAATTTCAAGATCATTATAAAATTATTCTTTTTGATTATGTTGGGGCCGGACATTCAGATCTTTCTGCTTATAACTCAAAAAGATATTCAACTCTTCGTGGTTATGCTAAAGACGTTATTGAGATATTGGACGAACTACAGCTAAAAAAATCAATTTTTATTGGTCATTCTGTAAGTGCAATGATCGGTACACTTGCAGCAATTGAAAGACCTGATTTGTTTTCGTACATGATCTTTATTGGCCCTTCAGCAAGGTACCTGAATGATGGGGAATACATTGGCGGTTTTGAAATAAGTGATCTCGAGGGCATAATGAATACAATGGATAATAACTACCTCGGTTGGGCTGAAACTATGGCACCAGCAATAATGGGAAATTCTGATCGACCACAATTGGGTGAAGAATTAACGAATAGCTTTTGCGCAACAAACCCAACCATTGCAAAAGAATTTGCTAAGGTTACATTCTTTTCAGATAATCGAGAAGATCTAATAAAGCTTAAGGTGCCGACATTATCACTACAATGCAAGGATGATGTTATTGCACCGATGGAGGTAGGTCATTATATAGATTCGCAGATCCCCGATCATACTCTCGAAGTCCTCGAAGCAACAGGACATTGCCCTCACCTTAGTGCTCCTGAAGAAGTTGTTAAAGTCATTAAAAATTACCTTAAAATTAAGGCTACGTGAAAGATGGCTTTCATTATATAAGTGAAACGCAATATCAATTATTGGAAGATGCCGAGGAGTTGTATAACAACGCTCCTGTCGGGTATTTGTCTTTTCTGCCAGATGGTACTATAATTCGAATAAACAAACGGTTGTTATCGTGGTTGGATCTGAGAATTGAAGAGGTACTAAATCGATTGAAATTTTCTGACCTCTTTACAATTGGTGGGAAAATTTACTATCAAAACCATGTCTTTCCATTGCTGATGATGCAGGGTTTTGTAAATGAAGTGAACTTTGAGCTAAGCTGTCGTGATAAGAGTATAAAGCCTGTCCTTGTTAACGCATTAACTATTAAAGATAAATTCGATCACCCTTTGAATTTTAGGGCTACGATAACAGATATTTCAGACAGGAAGAAATATGAGAACCAGTTGTTATATGAGAAGAAAAAGGCAGAAACTGAGAGACAAAGATTTAAACTCATAACTGATCTGCTACCTGAACTCGTCGTGACTACCGATCATAAAGGATCACTTCACTTTGCAAATATTAAGGCACTGAAATACTTTGGAACTTATGAAGCAAATTCAATATATGATTTTTTCAATTTTGTATTTCCTGCTCACAGGTTTTTACTATTGTTGAACTGGAAGCGGTCATTGTCGCGAATAGTGCCTTTAGAAAAAGAAGTTCGTTTATTGAACGCAATAGGTAAGTATGAATGGTATTTGGTAAAAGCAATTCCTTATAAGGAGGAGGAATCTGGAGATAGTCGATGGCTATGGGTTGGAATAAGCATAAGTAATCAAAAGCATCTGGTGAGCAAAATGGATGAATTTTTAAGTATTGCCAGCCATGAGTTAAAATCACCGCTAACTACAACAAAAGCATATTTACAATTATTGTTAAGAAACTATTCAGATCACACAATCAGAAAATACGTTAATAAAACGAATAAGCAGGTAGAGAAGCTGGAGATATTAATTAAGGATCTTCTGGATGTGTCTAAAATTCAAGCTGATCAAATGCAGTTTCGTTTCGAGATGGCCTCTGTAAATGGTCTCTTGATTGATACAATTGAAGCTTTAAAGACTTTCTCCGAAACCCATAAAATAGAACTTAAAACACTAAAAGAAGATGTTGTTGTTTCGATGGATAGAATGAGAATGGAACAGGTTATCATAAACCTTGTGAATAATGGAATTAAATATTCTCCTGATTCGTCGAAAATTAGTGTTGCAATAGAAAAACATGCTCATTATGTTGTGATTTCAGTATCTGACTATGGAATAGGAATTCCATCTTCTGAAGTGAATTTATTGTTTGAAAGATTTTATAGAGTGACTAACGCTTTGCATGTTTCAGGACTAGGAATGGGCCTTTATATTAGCCAACAAATCGTTCATAAGCATGGAGGAGAAATAAAGGTTGTTAGCGAGGTTGGCAAAGGATCTACTTTTTCTATCTACCTTCCGGTTCATAGTTGATCATCTTCTTCATTAAGGCTTGTATTTGACGAGCGGGTTTTTTTGTCCTTTTAATTTGACAGGTCTGGCAATCATTGTTTCTAAACGACCAGTTCATCACAACCCAAACAGAATACCCTTGCCTTCCAGATAAGTCATGTGCGGTAAATGTGAATCAGGATTCTCTTCATACGCTTTTCTATGAACCTCGCTGATAAAACTCTTTACGTTTTCTATATCATCTACCCTGAATAAAAACAGCACTTCATCCTGATCATCAACATTCTGCCATAAATGCTGCAGGTAGATGCCTTCTTTCGCATGCGCTTCAGCATCCCGTTCCAGAACTTCATACACATCTTCCAGACGAACACCTTTTAACTTTGCTAACATATGCGGCATCTTGTGATCATATTATAACATTCAACATCCCTGTCCTTCTTTGTCATTACGAAGGAGCCGCATTTCTGCACATCTTTTCCTAATTTCAACCCTTAAATGAAGATGTTTCTGCGCTGCATTTTTTTTGCCTCACTTTTCTTGTTCGGGTTGAAGCTCTACGCACAGCAGGATTGCGGCTTACCTTATATAACCAATTATAGTTCCAAAGAATACCTTGGTGGCACTGATAACTGGAGCATCACACAAGATAAAAGAGGTGTCATGTATTTCGGTAATTCAACCGGAATCCTTGAGTATGATGGTGTTACCTGGCGCATGACGGCGCTTTCCATCGAAAGCATTGTTCGTTCTCTTGATGTGGACAGCACGGGTAAGTTATATGCAGGTGGTGTCGGGGATTTTGGCTACATGGAACCTGACCGGTATGGGAACTCCGTATTTAAATCTCTTGTATCAAAGCTCCATCCTGATGACAGGGATTTTGGTGATGTCGCGAAGGTTTATTGTACTGCAGAGGGTGTTTACTTCAGCACATTTAAATCACTTTTTTGTCTGAAAAGTGACTCGCTTGTTTCATGGAAACCTGAAAATTCATTTCACTTCAGCTTTCATGTAAACGGTAAGCTTTTTATCATGGACAGAGGCGTTGGCTTAAAGATCATGAGGAAGGGAAAGCTTGATTACGTGAATGGATCTGGCTTTCTCGCCAGCGACAGGATCTACGCAATGATTCCATACTCACGTGGACGCATCCTGCTTTCCGGAAGAGAAAACGGTTTGTACCTGTTTGATCCTGCACAAAAGGATTCTTCAATGGCTTTTACAAAATTCAATTCCACTGCAGAAGACTTTCTTCTTGAAAACCAGGTATATCATGGTGTTAAAGTCAATGACACCACAGTGGCTTTTGCGACACTACGTGGTGGAGTATGCTTTCTGGGTGCTTCAGGTAAGTACATGAGTGTGCTGAATAAAAAAAATGCACTCCGTGATGATAATATAAAATACCTGTTTGTTGACAGGCAAAATGGTTTGTGGATGGCCATGGACAATGGAATCGCACGAGCTGAAATCAATTCGCCGCTGCGTTTCTACACTGACCTGAGCGGATTAAAAGGATCCGTGCAGGATATTCTGCGCTTTAACAACAAACTGTATGTTGCAGGTACCGCCGGTCTATTTTATTCTGAAAGCGATGGAACGACCTGCTTTTCTCCTTACCAGGGGATCTTTTCTCAGGTTCGTGACCTTCTGGTTTTTGATGACAAGCTCCTTGCTGCAACAGGCGATGGTGTTTTGCTGAGTGGTAAAACAGAACCTGAAATGATCGCGGAATACAATGCATTCAAGCTGTTTCCGTCTGTGACCGACCCTTCAAGAATCTTCATAGGAACAAGCAATGGCCTCGCCGCAATACGGAAAACATCGAAAGGATGGCAGGATGAAGGCTTGCTGGAAGGTATCGATCTTGAAGTGAATACTGTGGGTGAAGACAAGGATGGCTCTTTGTTTGTCAGTACCCGTACCCAGGGAATACGTTATATCGTACGCGACCAGGCTGCGTCATCCGTATGGGAAAATGCAAGTATCATAGACCTTGATGCTTCAAAAGGATTACCTGACACGCGTTTCAACTTCATCTTTCAATATAAGGGCGGAGTAATTATCAGCACGCTGAAAGGCATCTTTGTTTACGACGTAAATCAGGGCAGACTGGTTCCTGATATAAGATTCAAAGGCCTCAGCGTGAATGGTACAAGGGAAATATTTGCATTTGAGCCACAGGGTGAAGACAGGATCTGGATGTCAACTGCGAATGAAACGATCAAGGAAACAGGTGTTGCTATTCGAAACTCAGCTGGCAAGTTCGAATGGTTCTCAAAGCCTTTCAAGCATTTTTCTGAAAGTGAGATCCATTGCATCTTCCCTGAAAAAGAAGTCGTATGGATTGGCGGGCCGGATGGATTGATCAGGTATGAACAACCCCGGGCTTTTGTTTATGAAAATTTCGCGCCGCTCTTTCGTAAGATCACATTGGGTAAAGACTCTGTTTATTTCATGGGAGCTTTTAACGGTGAAATGCAGGATGGACGGATGTTTATCTATAACAGCAGCTATCCTGTCAACCCGCAGTTTGATTATTCGCACAATTCCATCGAGCTGGAGTTCGCTGCACCGGTTTTTGACAATGAAAAAAAGAATGTCTTCAGATGGTACCTCGAAGGATATGATAAGAAATGGACGGAATGGTCAAAGGAAACAAGGACTCAGTACACGAACCTTCCGGAAGGCCAATACGTTCTGCATTTGCAGGCCCGGGACATCTATGATAATGTCAGCATAGAATCCATTTTTACATTTGAACTTCTGCCTCCATGGTATAGGACCATCTACGCCTACATTGTTTATGTGATCGCATTCCTGGCCCTTGTTTATGGTGTCGTGCAGGTAAGTGTCAGGAGACTGAAAAAGGCCAAGATCGTACTCGAACAGATGGTGCAGGAACGTACCGCGGAAGTTGTGAGGCAGAAGGAAGAGATTGAAAATCAGAAGCTGATCGTTGACCAGAAAAATAAGGACATCACAGACAGCATTAATTATGCGAGCAGGATCCAGCAGGCCATCCTTCCGGTCGTGGAGGAATTGAAGGTCCAGCTACCAGGAGTTTTCGTGCTGTTCAAGCCAAGGGATATTGTCAGTGGTGACTTCTATTGGTTCTACCAGAGAGGAACTGAGGTGCTTATTGCAGCGGCTGACTGCACAGGACATGGTGTACCCGGTGCATTCATGAGCATGATCGGTCACACCTTGCTGAATGATATTGTCGCTGAGCTTGAAACGCCACATCCTGACATTATTCTGAACCAGCTGAACATCCGGATCAGAAGCTCCCTCAAGCAGGATCAGCAGAATGACAGCAGGGATGGTATGGACATCGCGCTTTGTCGCCTGAACACCGAAACGCGTGAACTGGAATTCGCAGCTGCGATGAGGCCACTCTATCTTATCCGTCAGGGAAGTCTGGAAGAAATCAAGGCAGATAAAGTTCCTATCGGAGGATTACAAGATACTGGTGATAAAGTATTTACCAGGCATTTTTTTAAGCTCGATAAAGGTGATGGATTTTACATGGCATCTGACGGTTATGCAGACCAGTTCGGAGGCCAGGATGGTAAAAAGTTCATGACAAGGAAATTCAAGGATCTTCTTCAGTCAATCTTCAATAAAAGTCCTGAAGAACAGAAAGAGCAGCTTCTTGCGTCATTCCTTGGCTGGCAGGGCGAATTTGAACAGGTCGATGACATCCTTGTGATAGGAGTAAGGCTCTGATGCCTGATTCTTTGTCAGTATCTCTAAATCGTTAATCCTGAAATCCGGAAACCTTTCTGTTTCAGAATGAAGAGACATCCTTTCGATGTTGGCTGAGCACCACTTTTTGTATCTTTGCGGCCTTAATTTAAAGTCATGCTGGGATCATTACGAACACTGGTTTTTTTTATTGCCTTTTTTAGTTTTCATTCTGTCTTTTCTCAAACAGTCACTGTTGATGAACCTGTTGGAGGAGAAACGTTCAACATTGATGCTGGAATCTATATAGAATGGACAGCAACAGGTTTTACGACAGCTAAAGTTGAATACTCCGTCAATGGAGGATCATCATGGACAGTCCTTAGTTCGAATGAGAATGCAGGTACAGGATACATGTACTGGATCATTCCTTCCACACCATCAACCAATTGTCTGGTCAGAGTTTCTGATGCTTCGAATTCCGCGACCAATGATGTTTGCGATTTTCCATTTACAATTAATCCTCCCTCAATTACTGTTGAATATCCGAATGGCGGAGAGATCTGGGGAGTAGGCACTACTCAATATATTTACTGGGATTCTCCAGGTGTTCCACAGATCAACATTCAGTATTCAACGGATTATGGTAGCACATGGAAGCCTGTAGTTTCGAATTACAATGGTTCTACCGGTTATTATGCATGGCTGATCCCGAATGATATTTCAAGTGAGGCGCTTGTAAAGATCAGCGATGCATCGAATGCTGCATTGTTCGATATCAGTGACTTCACCTTTACGATCCCTGCACCGTATGTTGACCTTACGGATCCTGACGGAGGAGAGAACTGGGGATATGCTACAAATCAATACATTATCTGGGACAGTGAAAGCGTACAGAATGTAAAGCTCGAATATTCAACTGACAGCGGATCAACATGGAATACCATCATCAGCTCAACATCAGCCGCATCTCAGTATTACCTGTGGTCAGTTCCGAATACGCCGTCAACGAAATGCCTTGTCCGTGCCACGGATGCTTCGAACCCTGCGGTAGGTGATACAAGCATCGCGGTGTTTACGATCGTTGGACCTACCATCGAGGTCACCGATCCTGATGGATTCGAGATCTGGAATGCAGGATCAAACCATTACATCACATGGAACGGAAATGGCTTTACAAATGTGGACATTGATCTTTCAATCGATAATGGTCTTACGTGGACTTCCATCGTTACTAATCAGTCAAACATTGGCTATTATTATTGGAATGTGCCGAACATGTACTCGAATCAGTGTCGTGTAAGAGTTAGTTCTTCGGCTGATCCAGGGTTGTTTGATGTAAGCGATGATCCATTTACCATTCCTGCTCCATCTCTGGAAGTTGATCAGCCTAATGGCTTCGATGTTTGGGGTGCAGGAACAAATAAATACATCTACTGGACCTCAGCTTCTGTTGATTCAGTTGATCTTCACTATTCCTTTGATAACGGGCTGAACTGGGTTCTGATCGCTGATTCTATAAGTGCTTTCAGTGGATACTATTACTGGACTGTTCCTGCAACGTATTCAACTACCTGCCTGATGAAGGTAAGCCAGACCGGTAATCCTTCACTCTTTGATATCAGCGATGCAGTCTGGACGATCCCTGCCCCATCAATTGAAGTGACTACTCCGAATGGTGGAGAGTCATGGAGCGCCTTCACAAATCACTACATCTATTGGAGTGCACCAAGTGTGGCATCTGTGAAGATCGAATACTCCGCTGACAATGGTTCAAGCTGGAACCTGATTGCGAACAATGTGAACGGATCCATTGGATATTATTTATGGAATGTTCCTTATACGCCATCCACTTCATGCTTAGTGCGTGTAACGGATGTTGCCAGCAACCTTGTGTATGATGTGAGCAATGCGGTATTCACTATTCCGATGCCTTCGCTTTCAATTACATCACCTGTTGGAGGTGAGTCCTGGAGTGTAGGTACATCGCGTTATATCAGCTGGGGTTCATCAAGCGTCAGTGAGGTGACGATTGAATATTCAACCAACAACGGTGTAAGCTGGAACCTGATAGATAACAGTGCAGACGGTCCTACCGGATACTATTACTGGACCGTTCCGAATACACCTTCTCCGAAATGTCTTGTCAGGTTAACAGATAACCTCAATACACAGATCGTTTCCCAAAGCCCTAATGTGTTTACCATTCCGCAACCAGCGATTGCTGTCACTGTTCCTAATGGCGGAGAACGATGGGGCGGAGGCTCTTCACATTATATTCAATGGGTGAGCCCGAGTGTTCAGAATGTGAAGATCGAATACACCCTGAACAATGGAGGTAGCTGGAATATCCTCACTCCAAGCACTCCGGCGGCAAACGGAGCATTTCAGTGGACCGTTCCTTTTACACCGGCAACACAATGCATGGTTAAGATATCTGACGCGGCAAACTCCACATTGTCGGATGTAAGCGACAGCCTGTTCGTGATTCCACAGGCATCTGTCAAAGTGCTCTCTCCTAACGGAGGTGAAGTATGGTCTGTGAATACAACAAAGACGATCACCTGGGAAAGCAATACGATCACCAATGTAAAGATCGAATACACCAAAGACAACGGCCTGACCTGGAATACCATCGTATCATCGGTGAGTGCGCTTTCAGGGTATTATAACTGGAGTGTGCCTTTAAATGCGGTTGGTACATGCAAGGTCAGGATCTCTGAAATTGGAAATCCTTCTGTTAATGATGTGAGTGATAATTCATTCACTATTTCTGGTCCATCCATCACATTAACAGCACCTGTGGGAGGTGAAACACTGGTCGCAGGTTCTGCTTATTACATTACCTGGAGCTCTAACGGGATCCTGCATGTGAAGCTAGAATACACCACCGATAACGAATCCTCATGGACGACTATACATCCAGGTCTTACAAACTATGACTATTATTACTGGAATGTGCCTGCGAACATCAATTCAAGCACATGCAAGATTCGGGTAACATCGACATTGAATTCTGCACTGACATCCAAAAGCGCAGCAAATTTTTCCATTACACCATCTGTCGCTTCGTTGCAGGTGATCACACCTAACGGAGGAGAAACATTTTATACAGGAAATTCTTATTATATCAACTGGACATCGACAGCGGTAAATAATGTAAAGATCGAGTACACTCTTGATAACCTGCTATGGCAGACGATCACTGCATCTACACCATCATCAAATGGATTCTACTATTGGAATGTCCCAGCTACACCTTCACTTAATGCGAGAGTAAGGATCAGCGATGCTGCGAATGCTACCGTGAAAGATGTTTCTGATACAACATTTACCATTGCCCTCTCAACACCTTCGGTGACTGTGACTTCACCGAATGGGGGAGAAAGCTGGTATGCGGGCAGTTACCATTCGATCACCTGGAACAGCAATAACATTCCTGCGGTTGATGTGAGCTATTCGATTGATAACGGAGTGAACTGGATCAGCATCGCAAACAATGTTACAGATAACTTTATTTACTGGTATGTTCCTTCAACGATCTCTCCAACATGCCTTGTAAGGGTTAGCTCAACAGGGCCTTTGACAGTGTCAGATCAGAGTGATTCAGTTTTCGCGATCATTACTTCACCTCCGAACAATAATGTGATCACAACGGATTCAATCACTCCATCCGTGTTTTGCAAGCAGGACACGATTAAAGTTTATTATACAGCAACAGGTGTATATAATTCTGGCAATATTTTCACCGCTCAGATTTCTGACAGCCTTGGAAGTTTTGCCTATCCAAAGGTGATTGGTTCCAATGCATCACCCGCTTCAGGATATGTAACCTGCGTGATCCCGGCTTACATCACGAATGGAAATTTGTTCAGGATAAGAGTTGTGAGTGATGATCTTCCTGCAATAGGAACATTGTCTGATACGCTCACATTGAATAGCCCTGTGTTTAATTTTTCGGGAAATGATCTGAATAAATACCTGCCCGACGGACTTGTCAATTTTACCTTCACTGGTGCACCTGCCCAGAGTTATCTATGGGATTTTGGTGATGGCAATACATCAACAGTTCAGTCACCATCGCATACATATAACAACATAGGATATAAAACAGTTTCTCTGCAAGCTGTGAATGTCAATGGTTGTGCACTGACAGTGACCAAGCCATTTTATGTTCGTGTGGAAAGACTTCTTCCTAATGTGCCAATCAATACAAATACCGTTTCAGATATCACAGGTATATCCTTCTCGAATGATACCACTGGATGCATCTCCACAATGGATGGAAACTGCCTGGTCACATTCAATGGCGGTGATTCCTGGAATGCTTATCCTACGGGGGTTGCAGGCCTTACAAGCGCATTGTGGATCAACGCATCCAATGTGTATGTTACAGGGCCGAATGGAGCTATTCTGAAATCAGTGAATGGTGGACAAAGCTGGTCTTCCATGACAACGGGAACCACTGAAACGATCAATTCCATTGGTGTTCAGCGGACAAACACACGAGGCTATGCTGTGGGTTCAAATGGAAAGGTGCTGACAGTGAATGGAACTTCATGGACTAACGCTACATCAGGCACTTCAGCAAACCTAAGGTCTGTCGCAATCTCAGGTACAGGAAAGGCAACAGCAGCAGGTGATAACGGGACAGTTTTGAGAACTACAGATTACGGTAGCACATGGAACACGGTTAATCCAGGTGTAACAAACAACCTGAAGCAGGTGACGTTTGCCGATACCTTAACCGGATACATCGCTGCTGAAAATGGAATTGTGCTGCTTTCAGTCGATGGAGGCACTACATGGAATGTAACACTTGCAGGCGTTGATGTCAGCTTCAGCAGTGTGGCAGTTTCACGTACCGGTGATACGGCATGGGCTGCATCCAACAGTGGTGTGATCTACAGAACAACCAACAGAGGCCAGTCATGGGGCAGGTATTCAAAAGGCAGCACGAATGACAATACCAACGCGACATATCGTACAAGCCGTGGTTATATCACGGGTAAAGGCGGTGACCTTATCACGTTCGAAGGTGACCTTGACAGTGCGGCAATTGGTGTAAGGGAACTGATGAACAGTTCAGAGCTGTTCGTGATCTATCCAAACCCTGCATCTGCCAGCGTAACGATCGATGGACAATGTGAAAGCTGTCATGAAGTGTCAGTGTCTGTTTACGACATGCATGGAAGATTAGTGATTCCGGTGAAGACAGAATCTGTTTCAGGAATGTACAGAAAGGTCATTCCGGTACAGCACCTTGAGGCCGGAGTGTACTTCATCCATATTGAAAGTGATGTGAACAGTACGGTGCACAGGGTTGTGATTGCCAGGTAATCCGGGCTGTTGCGCATCTTTTATTAAATGCGTAACTTAAAGTATCGTATGATGAAAATGGCGTGGTTTGTCTGTCTGTTACTGTTTACCGGGCTTTTTGCCAGCGGTCAGACAAAGCATGCCGTGCGCTCAGACAAGAATGTGTCCGAGTCACCAGTTAAAATTCAGCCTGTTTACTACCTTGAGATGGAAGGGCTGCTATTCATCGGCAATTCGAAAGCACGTGCGAATGTTACAGTGTATAAGGATTCCACGATCTTTCTGAATACCGAATCTGAAAAGCGATCAGGCAAATGTAAGTTCCAGCTGCCTCTGGACGGTGATTATGTTGTGGAGCTTTCAAAAGACGGGCATGTATCGAAAAAGATCCGGATCAATACAAAGGTGCCTGAAGTTAGAAAGCGGAAAAACTTTGAGTTCCGGTTTGAAGCGGATCTGTTTGAATCAATTCCCGGTCTGAACGTAACTGTTTTACAGAAGCCTGTGGCGGAGGTGAAATACAGTGATGGATTCGATACTTTCATTTATGATGTGGAGTACACTTCAAAAGTGAATAAAGACCTGAAGAAACTGTACCAGGATTACTACCTGCTCCAGAAAACGGTGGATGAAACCATTGTCACACCTGTGAATGCGGAAGGAGCAACCAATCAAAAGGATAAGTAAGCAGCGATGAGCATGATGGAAGAGCGGGAAGTGAAGCTTAAAACAGCCACTGATCATGAGCGATGTGATCAGCTTTACCTGCTTGCCTGGGATCACCGGAACAAGGATCTTCATAAGATGCACGCGCTCACTGATGAAGCGTTGAAGCTGTCACATGCGCTTTCCTATGATAAAGGAATTGCATACAGCTTGCGTAACACAGCCTTCATTCATCAGCAGAAAGCAAAGTATGACGAATCCTGCAAATATGCCTATGAAGCACTCTCATTGTTTGAAAAGATCAATGATCAGATTGGCGAGGCTAGTGTTTTCAATACACTCGGGATAAATTATTACAGACTTGGAGATTACGAGAACGCGATCATGGTTCACCTCAAAGCCCTTCAGAAAAGGGAAGCAGGAAACGACCGTCCTGGCATCGCCGCATCTTACATCAACCTGGGTAATGTTTATTCCGGACTGAAGGATTATGTCAATACACTGAAATACTACAACAAAGGATTGGCTGAGATGATCGCCAATAACGATGCACTGGGGAAAGCGGCGATCATCAATAACATTGCTTCTGTTAACCTGATGAAAGGTGATTATGAAGCTGCCGTGATGACATTCCAGGAAAGCATCGTCATCAAAAAGGAGATTAATGATGAGCACGGCCTTGCCGTCAGCTATAATAACCTTGGAGAATGTTTCCTGAATCTTGGTGATTTTCAAAAAGCGGAGGAATACCAGCTTCACGCACTAGGTATATACCATAAAAAATCCAACGCTTCAGGTGAAGGTTTGTGCATGCTTGGCCTTGGCAAGATCTATTTAAAGACGGGCCGATTCAATGATGCGGTTGAAATGCTGAATGCCGCATCGGTGATCTTTACAGAGCTAAACCTGCGTGACGATCTTATTGAAGTTTACGATACGCTTGCTGCGGTGTTCTGTGAGAAGGGCGATTTCAGAAAGGCATATGAACATCAGAAAAATCTGAATGCGTTGCTGCGTGAAGTTTCTGAAGAAGAAACCCGAAAGAAGATCGGCAATATGCAGCTCCTTCATCAGCTTGAAACGGTAAGGCATGAAGCGGAGATCCATCGCCTGCGGAATGTGGAGCTTAAAAAGCTGAATGATGAAGTTGAAGAAAAGAACAAGGAGATCACTGACAGTATAAATTATGCGCAGCTCATCCAGCAATCGATGCTTCCGGATACCAGGGATATTCAGCGGTCATTTGGTGAGGCCTTCGTGTTCTTTCAGCCACGGAATATTGTAAGTGGAGATTTTTATTGGTTTCACAGAATTGAACAGCATCATGAAAATTCACCGTGCATCATTGTGCTTGCAGACTGCACAGGACATGGTGTGCCTGGCGCATTCATGAGCATGATAGGTAATACGGTATTGAATCAATTGGTTATTGAAAAGATGATCACGGATCCGGGCAGGTTGCTGAATGAGCTTGATGAAAAGGTTCGTACCATGTTGAAGCAATATCGCCAGGATTCTGCTTCCAGGGATGGAATGGACATCGCGTTATGCTATTATGATCCTGCCAGCTTTACATTAAGCTATGCCGGAGGAAACAGGCCATTGCTTGTTTTTTCTGAAGGGCAGATCAAAGAGTTTGAACCTGATAAGAATTCAATCGGAGGATTCAAATCAAATGAAAAGAGCTTTACAACAACCACAATTGCGCTGAAAAAAGGCGATTGTGTGTATATGTATTCCGATGGTCTTGTAGATCAGTTTGGAGGCACTGATGAAGCTGCAAGGTTAGCAGGAGGAAAGAAATTTCTTGCCCGTCGTTTTTATAAATTCCTGTATGATCATTCAGCGCTTTCGCTTGCTGATCAGTCTGAAAGGATCACATCGATGTTCAACGATTGGAAAGGTGAGCTTGAACAAACAGATGATGTATGTCTGATCGGATTAAAGATCTGAGTTCTCAGCCGATCTTTGCCTGATGGCTTCGTAAAGAATAATACCCGCTGAAACCGAAACATTGAGTGATTCAATGGTTCCCAATAACGGCAGCTTTGCTTTCTTGTCACACAGCTTTAGGTATTCCGATGAGATGCCGTTTTCTTCAGATCCCATCACGATCGCTGTGGGAGTTGTCATATCAACAGTAGTATAAAGATGATTCGTTTTTTCAGTGCAGCCTACGATCTGAACTCCGCTGTCTTTGAGGTAGTAGATCGTTTCTTTCAGGTTTGAGCTTCTGCAAAGTGGCAGCTTATGGATTGCGCCTGCTGATGTTTTCACGGCATCCGCATTGATCTGCGCAGCGCCTCTTGAAGGAAGTATGATCGCCTGCACACCTGCGCATTCCGCTGTTCTGCAGATCGCTCCAAAATTCCGAACGTCAGTTATCCTGTCAAGGATCATCAGCAGAGGTGTTTTTCCGCTTTCGAAAATTCCCTGAAGCACGCTCTCAATATCATCAAACGTGATCTCTGAAATAAACGCGATCACTCCCTGGTGATTCGATCTCGTGATTCTGTTCAGCTTTTGCGCCGGAACAAACTGGTAGGGCACCCTGTGTTCCTTGCAGATGTTCTTTAATTCATTGAACAGGTTACCTGCGATGCCTTCCTGCACCATCAGCTTGTCGATGTCTTTTCCCTCACGGACTGCTTCGATCACCGCCCTGATCCCGTATATAAAATTCTTTTCTGCTTTCTCTTCTGTCATAATTAGTCTGCGAAAACTCTTCCCTGTCTCCATGTATCAACAGCAACATACCAGCTGTCTTTGTAATTTTCATTCCTTACAAGGGAGTAATCATTTTCAGTAAATGGATTCATCACTTTCACAAAGGTAAAGTGAAGTGAGCGTATATTGTTCTCCTCTCCGTAAACCCAGCTTTCTGAATTGTTCGTTCGGTACACGGCTGTTGGAGGACCATAGATAAGATACAATAGGCCACGGTCTGTTTTCCACCCTTCAAGGTACGATGCAAAGTACTGATTGGCATCCTGAACACGATTGTAAAATGTTCTTATCAGTTCTTTTGCTCTCGCGCTGCTTCCTGCATTGGATAACCAGAATTCATCGATCGCCGCCTTCTTGTTTGATGCAAGCTGTATATCATCATACTCTTTTTTTGAAGTCAGATACCTTAAGGGCTTTAAAAGTTCTTCGGGTGTGGAGAGGAAAGGATAATCCTGGTGGAAAAGGAACAGCGTGAGTCCTTCTTTGCCTATGGTATCTGTCTGAACATGATAGAAGCCATGCTCAGTTACTGGCAGCCTGAATACACCTGATCCATCATCAGTCAGTAGGAACAGCGAATCTGCCTTGTATTCAAACGGCTTCGGAAGATAGTCTGAGAATGGAGGGGCAGCAAGTGGAAAGTTCCTGTGGTAATACCTTACATGCAGCTGTTTGGTGAGAGGGGAGACATGCCTGATCAATACGGTATCCGGATTGTTCAGTATGTATTTCATCAGCACTTCTCCCTGTGATGATACAAGAAAGTTCTGCCTGGTTCCCGGGTCTGACCTGTCAAGCGTGATGAAGTGACGAACGAACTGATTTCTTCGGATGTCCGTTAGTGTGATCTCAAGCAATGCACTTTTCTGGCCTTTTGACTTAACAGAAAAGCTTCCTGATTCAATGCCTTCGTAGGTTGATGCGGGTGATAATGTATAGAGTGTGATGGATGAACTGTCAAGCAGTGTCTTAGATTCATAATCCTGAAGCAGCCGGTATGAAAGGCGTGCAGAAGACCGGAAGCCGCTGTCACCAAGGGCTTTTATGAAAAGAAATTCTGACCAGCTGAAGTTGTAATAGATCGTTGAGGTGGTGTCGGTTTCATGAAACACTGCATACTCGGGATGCATGGTGTTGAACTCTTTTCTGTAACTGAAGTAGAGATTCTGGTTGCTGACTTTATGATATGCCTGACATCCCCACAGGGTCAGAAGGATCAGTGATATGTTGAGGAGCTTCAGCATGTTCTCAGGTAAAGGTACTTTATCAGAAATAATTTACGATGCCGAAATGTACCTTGGCAGCGCGCAGGTAGAGTGGATTGTCAAACTGCTTTCCCAGAGCATACGACAGAGAGAAAATGCCTGCCTTGGTTTCAAAGCTGATCCCTGTACCAAATCCATAAGGAGTGTCACTGATCTTTTTTGCAAGGTCTTCATACATGGCCTGATCAAAGAAAAGCTGTACATAGGAATTCCTGTCGATGAGTAAGCGGAACTCTCCACTCACGATTCCATAGGTGCTTGCAAAGATGGATTCTTCATCAAATCCGCGAAGAGATCGCAAACCTCCAAGCCTGAAAAGCTCATTGGAAAAATATGCCTGCGACTGGATCCTTGCGCCAGATGCAGCGATCCTGAAGGTGCTTCTTTTGAATAATGGTATGAATACTTCTGTGGATGTTGTAACCTGGTACTGGCTTGATTTCATCACAACATTTTTATAGGCTTCAGGATTGATCTTGTTGTTTTGCCTGATGTTTCTCGATCCTGCTCCTCCTTCGATCATAAAGCCGAAGCCTTTCCTTGGATTATAACGGTAATCAAAATTCATCGTCTTAAATCCTGCTCCATACAGCACATTGGTAACATCTGCGAATTCGGGTAGTGATGTTGCAAACTCCAGTCCTCGTACGCTTAGCAGCGAGGTCGTTTTATTCTGGGCAAACACTTTAAAGGTGTTCCCTCTCTTAAGGAAATATTGAATTGAAATGTATCGTCTGACATCAAGATAGGTTGTATCTCTTTTATAGATGTGAAGTTGTCCTTCAGTGCCCAGCGGTGTTCTGAACAGGAAAGGGTAGTTGAGACGCGCGAAGAAATCCTGTGTGAGCGGCTGAAGCTTCTTCCAGTTGAGCTCGATGTTGTCACCGTTGTTCAGCGCATTGGTGAGGTTGATGTGTGCCTGGCCTGTGATAAGGATCTTTCCTTCTTCATCTGGAAGAAAGCCAAGTAACCCATCGAACTGGTTCGCTTTTTTCTTTTCAGCATAGATGAAGACCTTGGTGTAGCTCGGTGTGAAGATGACTTCTGTTGGCCTTGTCAGTTGTATGAATGAGATCTCTTTCAGTCGGCTGTCTATTTTGCTGATGGTACTTTCATCATAAATGTCTCCGGGCTTTATTCCTATGTAGTTGAATACATACGTTTCACTGATCTTTGAATTACCGCGGATCCTGATGGAATCAATTGTTACAAGCTTGTTTTTTTCAATATGAAGGATGGCTGAGAGCGTGGTGCCTTCCTGTTCAAGGTTATCTAGTTTTAATGCGGCAAAGGGAAATCCTTCGTTTTCATAAGCAGCGATCAGTTTTCGGCGGAAGCTGGCAAATCCATTCGCATCAAATTTCTGCTGATCATAATGAGATGGTTTAAACCCTGCTTTTTGTAAGAAATGAGCTTCAACGTTACCTCTTTTCAGATGAGCCCATGTATACTCAGGGCCGGCATGGATGTAATATTCATGATGAAGTGAATCTACTTTGAAGCTGTCGAGTGATGCTTCAAGTCGTCCTTCTCTGTTCAGTGATAGAATAAGATCTGATAGATAATTATCAAGTGCACGCTGGTCTTTGAAAGTTGTCTTTGTTTTAACCAGTGCAGTATCAGTAAAAGTGATGCGGGCACGCAGCTTTTCATCCTGTGCGGAAAGGCTCAGGGGAACATACAGAAGTAAAATTGCGAGGAGTCTGATCATTCCCGTGGATCCCAGTCTATTGGCTTTAGGCCTTTTGAAACCAGGAATTCATTTGTTTTAGAAAAATGCCTGCAGCCAAAAAAGTTCTTCACGGAAAAGAACGATGGATGTGCAGCTTTCAATATAAGGTGTCCATTCGATTGCTGAATAAGCGTCTCTTTTTCCTGTGCATACTTTCCCCAAAGGAGAAACACAATGTTTTGGCGATGTTCTGAAAGCCTGGTGATCACTGCGTCAGTGAAGGTTTCCCATCCTTTTTTCTGGTGTGATCCTGCCTGGCTTTCCCTTACGGTGAGCGTTGCGTTCAACAACAAAACGCCCTGCCTGGCCCATTTGGAGAGGTCTCCTGAATCAGACAGAGGAATACCAAGATCAGCATGGATCTCTTTGTAAATATTCTGAAGTGATGGAGGAATGCGTGTTCCATTGCGAACCGAAAAACACAGGCCATGCGCCTGGCCAATGCCGTGGTAGGGATCCTGACCGATGATAACCACTTTTACATTCTCAAAGGGTGTTAAATTAAATGCTGCAAAAGTTTCCTGGACAGAAGGGAATATGGTTGCGTTTGTTCGTTCGGAAAGAAGAAATCGCTTCAATTCGACGAAATAGGGTTTTTGAAATTCTTCAAGAAGCTGGTTTCTCCAGGAAATATCAAGCTGCGATTCAATGTTCATGTGAAAAAAATCGGAATAAATATGGCTTGAAACATGTTTAGAACTTCAAAGAAGAAAAATTTGACAATGTGCTGATTAATATTATTTTTGCATAACGACAAAGATACTTCTCAGAACATCTGAAGAGATCAAATAAAAAAGGATATGCTAAAGAAAATCGCTTTCGCCGTTGCAACAGTCGCTCTGATTGCTACAATTTTTTCATCATGTAAATCTCATGAGCGTTGCCCTGCATACGGAAAAGTGAATACTTCTTCTGAAAGCAGGATCTGAGTCGGATCGTTTGATCTGATTGATTACTCTGATTTTGGTTTGTTTTTCCGGCTTAATTGCCGGATTTTTTTTTACCCTTCTATAGAATTATAGAAGGGTTTTTTATATATCATCTCACAATCGTGACAGTTCCCTGGAGCTTGTATAACCGGTTATCTTTTTTCGAAGTCACCATGAGCTTCCATACATACACATCTTCCTGAACATCTTTCCCATTCCAGCCCTTTTCAACTTCTTTTGTAGTAAATACTTCGTTGCCCCATCGGTTGAAGATCTGCATTTCAAACGTGCCTTCTGCATAACCTGTGATCACGGGCTTAAAAGTGTCGTTACGTCCATTATTGTCAGGAGTAAATGCATTCGGTACATAGATCAGGAACTCATCTTCAATAATGATGTTCTTACAGATTGAATCCGTACATCCTGCATTTGTATAAGCTTCGAGACAGATCGAGTAGGTGCCTGGCGTTTCGTTGAACACATGGCTGTAATGCATAGAATCTGAAACCTGATCTTCCGAGATATACCAGTGATACATCGCTGCATTTTTCGATTCATTGATAAAGCTGACATTGGGTTCCAGGATGGTCGTTAACTCTGGCGTTGCCGTGAATTCCGCAACAGGCATTGCAGTGGCGCAGACATAATCCTGCATGATCACAGTATCTCTGCAGCCGTTGACATCTACAACATACATAATGTCGTAGCAGCCTGCTTCTTCAAACGTATAGCTTGATGAATTGCAGTCTGTCATCGTTTCACCATTGCTGAGCACCCATGCGCATGAACCAGAGTAGAAATTCGAACCTGTCATGTTCACTGTAAGCGGAACACAACCGCTGAGTGGTGAGGCTGTAAAAGAAGCGTCCGGCGTTGGAGTGACATTAACAGTGATCGAAGAAGTGGCTGATGAACTGCATCCATCCTGCACGGTGACATTATAAATGGATGAAGCTCCTGATGTTACACTCACAAGCTGTGTGTTTCCAATCACGTTTCCAGACTGGTCCTGCCATGTATAGGTATATGCTCCATCGCCACCCTGTGCAATGACCTGCAGTGTGGATGAAACACCTTCACATACAGAGATGTCTGAACTTGCACTGATCGATACTGCGGTGATCACATTAATGGAAATTGTATCTGCATTTCCGCAGTTTCCTGCTAATGTGTAAATGATGTCATGCATTCCGCTGCCCGCAATTGTCGGGTCGAAGCTGCCGCTGCTAGCGTTGGTGATCCCCGGACCTGTCCATGTACCGCCGGATGTTGCTGCTGTAAGCGTTACGGGTAATCCTTCAGGACATAATGAAGATACCGGATTGATCGTTGCGTCTGCAGGTTGGGTAACTTCCAGCTGGGTTGATGCTGTGTCACCGCATATTCCATTCAGGCTGTAGGTTATCGTATGAACACCCGCTGCAGCAACTGAAGGATCGAACACACCACTTGACGAAATGCAGGCACCGCATGTAGCCGACCACACACCACCCGGGTCATTCGCTGTCATGGATACTGATGAACCTGTAATGCATACCGGAGCTACAGGTGTGATCGTCGCGTCGAGCGTTGATGTCACGGTCACTGTTTCCATATCTGAGGATCCGCATTGGCCGGCAATTGCATAAGTTACGGTATGTGTTCCTGCACCGGCAACAGCAGGATCGAACTCTCCAGTTATAGCATCTATACAGCTTCCGCAGCTCGCATTCCAGGATCCACCGGTTGTTGCGGCATTAAGCTGTATCGGAGGGGATGATAAACAAAGTGATGATACAGGAGTGATGGTTGAATTTTCCTGAGGCATCACTTGTACCTGGACCGAATCAATATCTCCGCATGTTCCCGCAATGGAGTATATCACCCAGTGCGATCCTGTGTCCGCAGCTGAAGGTGTAAATTCTCCATTGGTTCCTATACATGCACCACATGACGCGCTCCATACACCACCTGATTCCAGGGATGAGATGACTGTTGCGTTGTCATTCACACAGAATGCCGATGGCTGGTTGATGGTGGCATCCCGCTGAGGCATAACAGTGATCTGCTCGGTGTCTGTGGAGCCGCACTGTCCAGCTATGGAATAACTTACGGTATGTGTGCCTGTTCCTGCAAGAGAAGGATCGAATGTTCCATTGGCTGAGTTGATACATGATCCGCAGCTCGCTCCC
Source organism: Bacteroidota bacterium (assembly GCA_036675075.1). Classification (GTDB taxonomy): domain Bacteria; phylum Bacteroidota; class Bacteroidia; order JAKFFM01; family JAKFFM01; genus JAKFFM01. The sequence goes on along the minus strand of JAKFFM010000048.1, from coordinate 39,195 downwards.
CATACACCGCCTGGATCATTTGCTGTAAGCACCAGTGGCAGTGAGGAACTGCAGACAGGTGATACTGCCTGTATCGTAGGATCAACCGGTGCAAGGATCTCAATTTCGGTTGAATCAATATCGCCGCATGTTCCCGAAATTGTATAGCTCACCCAGTAAACTCCCGGACTTAACGCAGAAGGATCAAACACTCCCGTTGAAGAGATACATGAACCACACGCTGCATCCCATGATCCTCCTGGATTGGCAGGGTTCAAGGTAACCGCGGATGCAGTCTGACACAACGGCGCCACATTTCCAATGGTCGCATCGAGATTTGATGTAACAGAGATGTTATAGACACCCGTATCACCACAGGCGCCGGGAGTGATGTATGTGATCTGATGCACACCCTGGCCAGCAGATGAAGGATCGAATACACCTGAAGAAGTGATGCAGGTAGCACATGTTGCACTCCAGGTTCCTCCAGGATTAGCTGCTGTTAACTGTGTTGATGAAGCACTTTCACAGAATGGTCCTGCAGGATCAATCGTCGCTGAGGTGCTTGTGTTAAAGGTTACCGTTACCGTTGCTGTTGCTGTTGTTGGATTTCCACAAACAACAGATCCTACAGTATATGTATAGGTTCCCTGTGCATGAACAGAAGGATCGTAAGTCCCAAGATATCCGCCAGGAAGAACGGATGGACCGCTCCATGACCCGCCTGTATCAGGTGTGCCACCAAGAAGCGTGAACAGATCAACAGATGATGCACCGGTGCATACAGACAGTGTTCCGTTCGTTCCGGGGTTCACACTGCTGCCAGTGGCCGGAGTCACACTCACATCATCGAGGAAATACCGGATCGTGGTTTGTGAACCGCCCGTTGCGACAGTGCTCGTTGCGGCGTCATCATAAAAGTTTCCGATCATCAGGTACTCAAGATTGGAAACAGTAGGAGTGAAGCACCATGAAATGAGTGTCCAGTTTGTTTTATCTATAATGATAGGCCCGGTGTAATTCACATCTGGAGTTGCACTGTAAACACACATGCTGGATGAGGTGACAGGCGCGGAAGTAAACTTTACACCAATATTGTTTGTGCCTTTGTTGCTGTAGTCAGCCAGGGTCACATACATTTCAATCTGGTAGGTTTGTCCTGCAACAAGCGGTGTGCTTAATCTGCCCTGAACATATTCCCTGTACGGAGTACATCCTCCGTTTCCGTAGGTGACAAGGTTGACGAATGCATTTCCTGTCCTTGGATTTTGAGTTCCGACAGCCGAACCATTTGTTGAATTAGGACTGCTGAAGCATGAAGTTGCAAGACTGGTATGATAGATATCTGTTGAACCGCCGGTAGGACAGGTCCAATTGTTAATCGCATTGTTGAACTGGGCCGCGGAGGTGTACCAGGAACATTGAAGGCTTGAGATGTTTACATTCTCGAAGCTGGGATTTAATACAAGGTTTTGGCTCCTGGCCGATTCATGAAATATCAGGACAAGGACCAGGCTCCAGAGCCAGTTCATGTTGCGCATTGAATAAAATTACAAATTGAAACCTTATCCCGGGAAATTAAAAGAGATCTCCTGTCTGATATCAGGATGCAGGCTCAATGCTACCGGGCATGTACGTGCCGCATTTTCTATCATCACTTTTTGCTTATCTGTATAATTGATGGTGTTCGGAAAATGAAGCTCGATATGGATCTCTGAAACCCTGCGTGGATTAGCTGCCATAACCTTAGTTACAATGGCTCTTGTTCCATCAATTGAAAATTCATAATTCTTAGCAAGGATTCCGACAATGGTAAGCATGCAGGAAGCAAGGGAAGATGACATCAGATCTGTGGGAGAAAATGCTTCACCCTTTCCGTGGTTATCCTTAGGAGCATCAGTAATGATCGTTGTTCCCGAAGCAGTATGAATGGCTTCTGTACGTAGTTCTTTGGTATAGGTAATCTCAGCTGTTGACATGGAACAAAATTAGCCAAAAGCAATATTTAATTCCTATCTTTGTTTTAGTGTTCATGCGGATTTTATTCGGAATATTTCTGTTGTCATTGTTCACTGTTTCAGCTTCTGCACAACAAGTTGAAGCGGGTAAGGCTAAATTGCAATATAAATACCAGGCATCATTCGCTCCCACCCTACATACACGCGGTTTTGGTTTTGACTACCGACGCGGAACCCATGTTACAGGTACCAGAAAGCTGATCTATGAAGTTGGTTTCGCAGGAATGAAAAGTCCGAAGGAAATTAAAGTTCAGAATCAGTTCTTCGACAATTCAAGAGGCTATGTTTACGGAAAGCTGAATTCATTAGGGATTCTTCGTCCGGGCATTGGCTTCCAGAATGTACTTTATGCAAAAGAAAACAAAGGTGCTGTTGAAGTAAGCATTAACTATATGGCCGGTCCTTCACTTGCCCTGGCCAAACCTGTTTACCTGGTGATCCTTACACCTACATTTGTTCCTTTTGAGTATGACCGAACCATCGAACGATATGATCCGGATGCACATTTTGTAGATAACATTTATGGCAAAGCTCCATTTTCACGGGGGCTTGATGAGTTAAGAATACATCCGGGCGGTTTTGCCAAATTAGGACTGAGTGTGGAGCATGCAGGCGATGATGAGTCGATCCGTGCTATTGAAACAGGTGTTGTGTTTGACCTGTATCCGTCGAGAGTGCCAGTGATGGCCAACGACCATAACAAGCCATTTTTTATAACCTTATATCTCTCTTTGCATTATGGCCGAAAGTGGTTTTGATGAAAAAGCCGAGCCAGCCGTACGATTTAAAAAACCAGACTGGTTACGAGTAAAACTTCCAACAGGTAAAGAATATCTTCACGTCAGGCAGCTTGTGGACACCCATAAGCTCCATACGATCTGCGAAAGTGGAAACTGTCCGAATATGGGTGAGTGCTGGGGAGCTGGAACAGCAACCTTCATGATCCTTGGTAACATCTGTACAAGATCATGCGGATTCTGCGCAGTGGCCACAGGGCGTCCTCTTCCGGCTGATCTGCAGGAACCGAAACGGGTGGCAGAATCAGTCAAGTTGATGAAAGTTAAGCATTGTGTGATCACTTCTGTTGACAGAGATGACCTGAAAGATGGAGGATCCAGGATATGGGCTGAAACTGTGAATGAGATCAGGAAAGAAGCACCTGGTACCACGCTTGAAACATTGATCCCCGATTTTCAGGGGAAATGGGAAAACCTGGAACGCGTGATCGCTGTGAGGCCAGAGATAGTCTCACATAACCTTGAAACAGTGAGGAGGCTAACAAAGCAGGTAAGGATACAAGCTAAATATGACAGATCCCTTGAAGTTCTGAAAAGACTAAAGGATGCAGGATTGAAAACGAAATCAGGGATCATGCTTGGCCTTGGCGAAAAGGAAGAAGAGATCATTGAATCGATGGATGACCTGAGATCTGTAGGAGTAGATATCCTTACACTTGGTCAGTACCTTCAGCCTACGATGCAGCATTTGCCGGTGGTTGAGTTCATCAGGCCTGAAAAGTTTGCTGAGTACAAAGTCATCGCCCTGAAGAAGGGATTCAGGTTTGTAGAAAGCGGCCCTCTGGTGAGATCATCCTATCATGCAGAGAAACACCTTTTTTAGGTAAAAAAAATACCCAATCCGACCCTTTTTTTACAATAATTTTTCGTTAATTAGTATTCCCAAATTTTCAGATTCACAGAAAGTAATTTTTACATCACATGAAAAATAAAAAGCTACTTCTTTTTGGTCTTGGTGTCGCGGTGGCGGGCAGCGCATTTTTGCTCGTGCCATCATGGACAGGTACCGACAGTTCTACTGTTCTTTCAAAGAAAGAAAAAGGAGAGAAAAAAGGAATTGACGGTGCCCTTGAGTTCTATATGAACATCAAAAAGAATCCTGCTACAGGACGTATTGACGTTGAAGATGTTCTTAAAGCTGAAGAAGAAGTAGCTAAAGCTTTGAAGAGATCCAACAGCCGTACAGCAGCTGCAGTAAACTGGATTGAGATGGGCCCTTCGAATGTCGGAGGACGTACACGGGCGATCCTTTTTGATAAGAACGATAACAATAAAATCTTTGCAGGTGGAGTTGCCGGTGGACTTTGGAAATCAACCAATGGTGGACAAAGCTGGACCAAAGTATTCGACCAGATGGATAACATCGCGGTATCTGCCATAGCGCAGGGACCTAACGGTGATATTTATGTTGGTACCGGTGAAGGTTTGTATGCACAGTATGGTACAGGTGCAGGTGGTGTCATTGGAAAAGGTGTTTACAAGAGCACTGACGGAGGTTCATCATTCACGGTTCTTCCATCTACTGTTCCATCATCATCAAACAGTAACATCGCCGCATGGGCTGCAGTAAATGAGTTGGCAGTAAATCCATTGAACAGTCAGCGTGTATATGCTGCTACCAACAAAGGACTTCAGATCTCTGACGATGGTGGTGCAACATGGATAGGAGCTTTCACACTTGGATCTTTCTCAGCCGATGTTGACGTAGCTTCTGATGGTACAGTGATCGCCAGCATTGGTTCTGGTGTTTACATGTCATCTACTGGAAATCCGGGAAGCTTTGTTGTCATTACATCAAACGGTGCAGACAGCTTACCAAAAAGCCAGGCTCGTTACGAATCAGTTTTCGCAGCATCTGATCCTAACTACATCTACTGTTCTGTAGCTTCGTCTAACGGATCTACAAAGGGAATCTACAGGTCAGTGAACAAAGGTTCTACATGGCAGGTGATCGGACCAGGTGGAAGCTCAACATTCAACCCACTTGGCCAGCAGGGCTCTTTCGCGAATGCCATTGCTGTTGATCCAAACGACAAAAACAGAATCCTTGTTGGTGGACTTGATCTTTATTCATGGTCAGCTTCTACTACATGGACGAAGCTTTCAAGATGGTACACCTACTCAGCGGATCCAAAATATGTTCACGCTGATATTCACGACATCAAATTCCATCCAACTCTGGCGAACACATTCTACATCGGAAATGATGGAGGTGTATTCCGTTCAACTGATGGTGGTACATCTTTCTATAACAGAAACCAGGGTTACAACGTAACGCAGTTCTATTCGGTAGCATTCAGCAACCTGGGTGAAGTGCTTGGTGGAACTCAGGATAACGGTACACAGTACATTCCAACTTTTGGAACAGGATCACAGGTGGCTTACGAGATCACTGGTGGTGACGGTGGACAGGCAGAGATCTCTTACCTGAATGAAGAAGTAACGTTCCAGACAGTTTATTATGGTCAGCTTACAAGAAGACCTACGCGTATGAGCGGAGCTGGATCTGAATTCTTTAGCGCACGTATCCAAAACCTGACGATAAGCGGTGCTGGTATCGGTAGTCCCGGATTTGCAAGCTTCGTAACTCCGATCAGACTTTGGGAAAGCGCGAATGATTCACTTAATATTACAGATTCTGTGAACTTCATCGCTGACCGTGACTACCTGGCAGGCGAACTGATTGCTCCTAAGAGCCGCACCAGCAACCTTCCTTTATCTTATACATTATCTTCTAACCTGGATTCAGGTCAGACGATCAGAGTAAGGGATTATATCCAGACCAAATTTGCCTACGGTATAACGAATTCAGTTTACCTGACTAAAGGTGCTCTTGATTTCTCAACTACACCAGGATGGGCAAGAGTAGCTTCAAGCAGTGTTGCAAAGCCAAGTGCATTCCTTGGAACAGTTCAGTGCTTTGCTTTCTCTAATGATGGTGATCACCTTTTCGTAGGAACTGAAAGTGGAAGAGTTTACCGTATCAGCAACCTGAGCACGATCAGCGCAACAGATACACTTACAGGTGAAATCGGAAATGTAAGATCACAGGTTACATGTACACAGATCGGTGCGGCCTCAGGCAGCAGAGCTGTGACAAGCATCTCTGTTGATCCGAGAAACTCTGACAATGTAATTGTAACGTTCGGTAACTATGGTCAGACAGCTTATGTTTACCGTCATACCAGCGCGACAACTGCTGCTGTCAGCGGAACTCTTGCAAGCTGGACATCTGTTCAGGGAACAACAAACGCACTTCCAACAATTCCAACTTACTCATCAGTGATTGATTACCTTACAGGTACTGTGCTTGTAGGTACTGAATACGGAGTATGGAGTTCAGAAGACGCGTTGACATCTGCAACACCTACATGGGTAGCACAGAATACAGGATTCCCGACAGTACCGGTATTTGCTCTTCGTCAGCAGACACACACAGACTGGTTTGTAAATAACACAGGTGTGATCTATGCTGGTACGCATGGTCGCGGTGTTTGGAGAACAAACTCTTTCGTAGGTATCAGGGACAATGCTCCTGAAGTGAAATCTACTGTAAGTGTAACGGTATTCCCGAACCCGGTTGTTGAATCAGCAACACTAAGCTTTACTGCGAAGCAGAAAGGTGAAGCGATGATCAGGATCTTCAGCCTGAATGGCCGACTGGTATATGAAAGAACGATGAAAGATGTTCAGGCAGGTAAGAATATCTGGAGCCTCGAAACAGATCAGTTTGCAAACGGTACCTATATTGTTAAGGTATCCGGTGCAAGTGAAGGCACATCGAAATTTATCGTGATAAAGTAACCAAACGGTTCATGAAAAATTAAAAACCCTTCCGCAAAATGGAAGGGTTTTTTTTGATACTTACTTTAATAAAAACTATGAAAAAGATCAGAATTGCAATCAATGGGTTCGGGAGAATCGGACGCATAACCGGGAGGATCATCGCGACAAGAAGTGATATGGAGCTTGTTGCGATCAATGATCTCACGGATCCGGCTACGCTTGCGCATCTATATAAATATGATTCAGTACACGGCCGCCTGGATGGCCAGATCAGCTCCACTGAAAAAGAGATCGTTATCGATGGGAATCATGTGAAAGTATTCGCTGAAAAAGATCCTGCAAATCTGCCATGGAAAGATCTTGATATTGATATCGTTGTTGAATCAACTGGACATTTCCTCGACAGAGATGCCAACATGAAGCACATTCAGGCAGGTGCGAAAAAAGTAATTATTTCTGCACCATCTAAAGGTTCGGATATCAAGGCCATCGTGCTTGGTGTAAATGAACATATACTTGACGGATCGGAGATCATTATATCCAATGCCTCATGTACAACAAACTGTGCAGCTCCGATGATCAAGATCCTTGATGATAACTGGGAAGTGGAAGATGGATATATAACAACCGTGCACAGCTATACAGGAGATCAGCGGTTACATGATGCGCCGCATAAAGATCTTCGCAGGGCGAGAGCAGCCGCATTATCCATTGTACCGACATCGACAGGAGCAGCAAAAGCGATCACACGGATCTTCCCGCACCTTGAAGGAAAGCTTGGTGGCTGCGGAATGCGAGTGCCTGTCCCTGACGGATCACTCACAGATATCACCTGTGTACTTAAAAAGCCTGTGACAGTTGAAGAGATCAACGAAGGATTCAGGAAAGCCGCGGAAGGCGAAATGAAAGGCATTCTGGAATACAATACAGATCCAATCGTTTCTGTGGATATTATCAATAATCCTCATTCATGCATCTTCGATCCTGAGTTTACTTCGGTGGTTGGAAACATGGTGAAAGTGATCGGATGGTACGACAATGAAAGCGGCTATTCGACCAGGGTCGTCGATCTTATCCGAAAGATCAGCTGATCAGATTTACTTCAGGCAACTCCACCAGGTTGCCTGTTTTTTTTCCATCAGCTTCTGTTGAATTTCAACTCAAGGAAGGAAATAGCACTGATGCGTATTTGTACGGATAGATATTCTGTCTCACGTTAGAGTGCAATTAAAATTGACATTTATCAAAAGAATTTTACTTCATGTTGAGTAGCTTTAGAGCATCGGTTTGATCAGGAACCAACAAGACTGGCTCTGTTCAACCATCGTTATCCATAAAAAGTGTGCATTGAGTTACTATGACAATCAGATCAAAATTATTCTCAGGCTTTCTGATCGTCATCAGCATTTTCGTTATTGACTTCATCGCCAATCAGCAGTTGTCTGAAGAAGTCGTCAGGAATTCCCAGTACCTGAGCAATTCTGAAGCAGTGATCAGGAATTCAAACCTGTTGCATAAGTATATGATCGAAATGCAAAGCGGATTTCGGGGATTTCTCCTCACGTCGCAGAAAAGTTTTCTTGATTCCTATTACCAGGGATTGCGGAAAGTGCCACCATTACTGAAGGAGCAACGTTCACTCATTGATGGCGCATCCAGGAATTTATACCTTGATTCAATTGTTGAATTACATACCGCATGGATCAAGTATTCCAATGCTCTTATTACCACCAAGCTGGATACCTTGCCAATATCCTCACTTAAATACCAGGAGCTTTTCGAAAAGAAACTCAAGAAGGAAGTGGGTAAAAAGATGAATGACAGGATCAATGTCTTCTTCTCCATGTTCGACAAACGTGAGTACGAGATCAGACAGGAGCGCCGGATCAGGCTTGAAAATTCCATTACACGTACAAGGAATATTTCCATCCTCCTGAATATCGTCTCGGTGATCATCGGGCTTCTTTCAGGAATGTACCTGATCAGGCTGATTACCGGTCGTATCAAGGTGATGTCGGATTTCGCCTCAGAGATATCGAAAGGGAATTTCATTACCATCGAGGATAAGAATAAAGATGAAATGAACCAGCTTTCGAATTCACTCAATAAGATGTCTGGAATATTGAACAAGAATTTCAAGGAGCTCAGGAAAAAGAACAGCGAGCTGGATCAGTTTGCCTATGTAGTTTCGCATGATTTAAAGGCTCCATTACGAGGTATCGACAACCTGATCAAATGGCTCGAAGAAGATCATCCCGATGAGATATCACCTGTTGTTAAAAAGAATATTGATCTGATCAAAGGAAGGACGAAGCGATTGGAGAATCTTATCAACGGGCTACTTGAATATGCAAAGATCGGACGGGTAAAGAAGAATATTGAAACTGTAAGTGTTGAAACCCTCCTTCGGGAACTTACTGAAATCCTTGTTCCTGCGAAATTTAAAATCGAAATACAACCCGGAATGCCGGTGCTTAAAACAGAAAAGATCCGGCTTGAGCAGGTATTCTCCAATTTGATCAGCAATGCCGTGAACTACCATGATAAGGAAAATGGGCAGATCAGCATCTCGTTCAAAGATCTTGGTGACTTTTACGAATTTGCAGTTTCCGATGATGGACCTGGGATTGAAAAGCAATACCATGAAAAGGTGTTTATGATCTTCCAGACGCTGAAAGAGCGCGACGCATTTGAAAGTACAGGAGTTGGTCTTGCCATCGTAAAAAAAATCATCGAAGAACAAAAAGGCACGATTATTCTGGAATCTGAGCCCGGAAAAGGAACAACGGTGAGGTTTACCTGGCCAATGAATATTTTACTCGCATAATATAGTTTGATGAAGCATAAGACGATTTTACTTGTTGAAGATGATTACCTGGATGTGATGAGCGTTGAACGGGCGCTTAAAAAGCTAAAGGTCAATTGTACACTGCATGTCGCGCACAACGGCGTGGATGCACTCTCACTGCTGAATGGTAATGCACCTGGAGGAGTGAAGATCAATCCTGACATCATACTTCTCGATATAAACATGCCTAAGATGAATGGACTTGAGTTTCTCAGGATCATCAGAAGCTACTTTACGTTTAATCATATCAAGATCTTTATCATGACAACCTCTGAGGAGGAGTATGATAAAATAGCCGCACAGCAGCTGGGTATTTCCGGATATATCTTAAAGCCGCTTGATTTCGACAAGCATGACAGCAAGGAGTCATCACTTGATACATTTAGCCTGCTGATCGATTTATTCCGCGATTAAGTGATCACCATTAATACAAAACAATATGCTAAAAGACCTTTGGATAAATTTACCGGTTAAGGATATTGAGCGATCAAAGAAATTCTATTCAGGAATTGGCTTCAAACTGAATGAGAAGTATAGTGGTCAGGATTCATTGAGCTATATGATAGGGAATAAAGAGATGATCCTGATGCTATTCAAGGAGGATATGTTTGAGTCGTTTACAAGGAGTAAGGTGTCAGATACTTCGTTATCATCTGAAGTGCTTTTTTCGATAGGAGCTGAATCGCGTGAAGATGTGGATCAGCTGGTGAAGAATGCGGAAGCTTCGGGTGGAACGGTGTTTAGTGAGGCTGCGGAGGTTCAGGGATGGATGTATGGTTGTGGTGTTGCGGATCCTGATGGGCATCGATGGAATGCGGTTTATATGGATTTTTCTAAGAGGTAATTGGACCGATGTATCACCAGTTCGGGGTGAGGGTGGACCGATATATCACCAGTTCCTGGTGAGCTTGGCGGGAGGATAAAAAAATAATACGAGTTGAGGGGGCTTAGAGGGGTTGAAGGGTTAATAGGTCTAAATTTCTGGCTTGGCCGGTATATCACCATTTCCTGGTGAGTTTGGCTGGGGGATAAAAATAATACGAGTAGAGGGGGCTTGGAGAGGTTGAAGGGTTAATAGGTCTAAATTTCTGGCTTGACCGGTGTATCACCAGTTCCTGGTGAGCTTGGCGGGGGATAAAAATAATACGAGTAGAGGGGGCTTGAGGGGTTGAAGGGTTAAGAGCTACTAAATTTCTAGCTTGACCGGTGTATCACCAGTTCCTGGTGAGCTCGGCGGGGGAAAAAAATAATACGAGTAGAGGGGGCTTGGAGAGGTTGAAGGGTAAAGAGCTACTAAATTTCTGGCTTGACCGGTGTATCACCAGTTCCTGGTGAGCTTGGCGGGGGGATAAAAAAAATAATACGAGTAGAGGGGGCTTGGAGAGGTTGAAGGGTAAAGAGCTACTAAATTTCTGGCTTGACCGGTGTATCACCAGTTCCTGGTGAAGATGGATCGAGATATCACCAGGTACTGATGAGGGTGGCGGGTAGAACGGACTGACATTCCTTACCACTTCTTTTACTTTTGTTTCGTTAATTAAAACGGAAATATTTCTTTATTCGTCGATGAGGTATTTTGGATCGAACTCGACCTGGTGCTTGATGAGGAGCTGCTTGTATTCCGCTTTTAAATCTTTTTTCCGATGGTGTTCTTCCTGGTTTTCGATATAGCGGATGAGGCGGGGTAAATCGGATTTGCTATATGAGAAGACGGCGTAGCCATCCTGCCAGGTGAATTTCTTTTCTGGTTTGATGATGTCGTTGATAAAGTTGGTTGAGCTGGTCTTAATCAGTCGGGCAAGCTCGGAGATCTTTACTACCGGCCTGATTCCGATGAGTAAATGAACATGATCTTCTACTCCGTTTATAATAATTGGTTTCGCATTGTTACATTGGATAAGCGTATTCATAAACCGGAACAGATTTTCTTTCCACTCCTTTTTTATTAATCGTTGTCTTCTCTTTACAACTAAAATGAGCTGAATGTGAAGTTGTGAATATGTTCCTGCCATCTTGTTCAATTAATGATGTCAAGATAGTCCGATGCGGTGGTCTTACAATGAGTAACGGTTACTTAAGTGTTTCAATAATTCAGTGTCCTTCTGAAATCAACTGAGGTTAATATATGAGAGTGTAATTACAAATGATCTGACCTGGCTCAATGAAAATCTATTAGATCTTCACTCCAAGAAGAAGGATGTCATCGACCTGCTCGTAGGCGCCTTTCCATTCTTCCAGACGCTTTTCAATAAGCGCAAGCTGCTCGTTCATCGCCAGGTGTGAGGATGTATACAGAAGTTCTTTTAATCTCTTGTATTTGAATTTCTTCCCTTCCGGCCCGCCGAACTGATCCGCATAGCCATCTGTAAATAAATAGATCGTATCTCCTTTTGAAATATTCAATGCTTTGGAAACAAAAGATTCTGAAACGTCCCTGAATAACCCGATCGGCTGCTTGTTGCCTTTTAGTTCAACGATCTCTTTCTTGCCGTCATGGCTCGTTCTGACGATCCAGACTGGATTGTTCGCTCCCGAAAATTCGATCTCGCCTTTCTTAAGGTCAAGGCTGCAGAATGCAATATCCATCCCATCCCGAAGATGATGTTCACCTGGTCTTTTGAATGTTTCCCTGACACCTTTATCAAGATATGTCAGGATATGCGATGGCTGCCTGAGCTTGCGTTCTGTTACAGCCTGGTTAATGAGATTATAACATACGATGCTCATCAATGCTCCGGGTACTCCATGTCCTGTACAATCCGCGACAGCAAACAGGTAATGATCATCTGTTCTGTAGGTCCAGAAGAAATCTCCGCTGACAATGGCTTTGGGTTTATAAAGAACAAATGAATCTGAAAAGACTTCACGCAAACTTTCTTCTCCAGGAAATATCGCTTCCTGGATCCTCTTTGCATAACGTATGCTGTCGGTGATGTCCTTGTTCTTTTCTTCGATCTGGTTATATGCCTCTTCAAGCCTGTTGTTGGCTTTCTTCTTCAACTGATACCTGTTGTAAAGCACATAAGAGAATAAGGCAATACCAAGCAGTGCTGCAATAATGAAGTACACAATGATGCGCTGCTTCTTCAGAGTTGCCTCATGCTGCTGGATTTCAAGCTGATTGATTTTTTCATTTTTCGTCAGAAGCGCTATCTCTTTTTCTTTCTTTTCCGATTCAAACCGGGCATTCATCTCTGTGAGCTGTTCAGAGGTTGTTTCATTCATCAATGAATCCTTAAGCCCGGTATAACGCTTGTATGCTTCGTATGCATTTGGAATATCTCCTTTATTCTCGTAAGCTTTTGCAAGGGCAGCATAGGCTCCTTTCATCCCGTCCCTGAAATTTATTTCCTTCGCTATTTCAATGGCATCTTTATAAGACTGTATGGCTTTTTCAGTCCTACCCATCTTTTCATAGATCTGTCCAAGACTTACATAGCTTCCTGACAAGCCACTTTTGTTTCCCAATGCATACCTGATCCCTGTTGCCTTCAGAGTATAATCGAGTGCCAGCTCATTGTTGCCCAGCTCATAATAGATGTTGCCGATGTTGCCATAGCTTGAAGAGAGTCCCTTTTTATCTCCAAGTTCTTCTTTCAGGACAATCGATTTAAGATGGTAGTCAAGTGCTTTGTCGTATTCCTTTCGTTCAAAATGAATATTTCCAAGGTTTGTGTAACAACCGCTGATACCTGCTTTGTCATTTAGCTCTTCCCGGATCTTCAATGATTTAAGCTGGTAGTTCAGCGATTCATCAAGGTTATTCTGGGCAAAATAAATATTTCCTACTGCTAGCAGGCAGCTCGCAATTCCTTTCCTGTCATCGACAGAAGTATAATACTCCTGCGCTTCTAAATAATGATCAAGAGAGCGCTTGTAATCACCCAGCACATAGTAGATATTGCCAAGGTTGAGATGACTTCTTGCTTCACCTTTTCCGAACTTCAGCTTCTGAGCAAGTGCAAGTGCCTCTTTACCATATGACAGTGATTTCGTCGTGTTGGATTTCAGATACTGCCAGGTGATGTCATTCAGCAAATGCACTTTGGATGTATCTTCTTTCGACTGGTGGAGCCGGGTTTCCAAGGTGTCTCCTTTCATTTTATCCTGCGCAGGCATGACATTACAAAAGGATAAAAGAATAAGGAACAGGAAAGCTGGCAGTTTCACATCGACAGATTCTATTCTAATATAATTTTAATAAAGGAATTACTCTGCCTGGAATGTTTCAAATTTTTTGAGAAGCAAATGATCTCCGTCAAAAACAGCATAGGTGTTGTACCTGATCCAGTCTCCGAGGTTGATGTATCTTGATTTGTCACCGATCTTGATGTCGAGTGGGAGGTGCCGATGTCCAAAAATAAAATAGTCGAAGTGTTTTTCCTTGATGACTTCTTTGCAGTACTGAACGAGCCATTCATTTTCTTCCCCGAGAAAAACTTCATCAGGTAAGCTTTTCGTTTCTCTGCTTCGTCCGCTCCAGAAGTTTGCAAGTCCTATACCCCAGTCTGGATGCAGCTTTCCAAACATCCATTGACACACTTTCGATGAGAAAACTTTTTTGATGAACTTGTATCCTTTGTCTCCAGGCCCTAATCCGTCACCATGTCCGATCAGGAATTTCCTGCCGGAATATTCTCTTTCAACTGGTTCCCGAAACAGGCTTACACCCAGCTCCTCCGGAATATAATCGAACACCCACATATCATGGTTTCCTGTGAAATAGTGTACTGGTATCCCACTGTCAGTGATCTCCGCTATTTTTCCCTGGAGCCTCACGAAGCCTTTGGGAACCGCATGCCTGTACTCGAACCAGAAATCAAAGATGTCGCCAACGAGGTAAATCTCCGCAGCATCCTGCTTTACCTGATCAAGCCACCTTACGATTCGTTTTTCCCGTTCAAGGCTTGCCGCTTTTGATGGCACACCGAGATGGAAGTCTGATGCGAAATAGATCTTTTTACCTGCCGCTAATTTCATCACATGTTAAAATCACGGGCAAGGTCAAACGGATTTGCAAGGTGAATGTTCAAAGTAAACCTGATCTTTTCTGCATAGGAAAGTCCTGTGGCAGGATGTGTCTGATAGATCGGAAAATAAACTTCACAGATGTTTTTTATAATCGAAAAGCTTGCTCCTGTTTCAAAGATCACATCGTTCACATTGTTTGCCATGCCGGTGTTTGCATATACTGAAACAGGCAGCTTTACAGGCACCGCTGCATTCACATTGAGCGCTGCGATGGACGTGTTCCTGAAGGATGCATTTGTCTGGTGAATGAATCCAGCATCTTTCTGAACGACCTGCTGGCTGAGAAATCCGGATGTTTCATACCTGCCCAGGTAAAGGTGGTCATAGGTGTAATCGAACATCCCTGATGATGGATATCCAAATCCAAACATAAAGCGGGAGTCTGCTGGTTCACTGAACATCTTTCCACCAAATACACGAATATCAAGTCCTTTATTTTTCTTGCCACGATAGCTGATGTAATAGCTTGCTGATGCCATAAGCTTTGTGTATTCTGAACCACTGGTCTGGCTGTTCTCTGCAGTGATGCTGAATCCATAAGGATTGAGTTTGCGTTTGTTCTTTGCTGAATACGTAACCTGGCCTATCCGTATGTATTGATCCTGGCCATTCATTATGGCGTCCGGAAGCAGTTTGTAATGTTCATCAACCATCACTTCACGAAGTGTGATCTCTTGTGTGAAGGAGCTTCTCATCCTTTTTTTCCTCAGCTCGAAGGTGATCTCCGGATCAATTTTGAAATAGGTTCCTGAGGAGATTCCGGCATCTGGAAAAGCAGCTGTGGAAAACCTTCTGCCACTTACACCAATCCTGATATTTCGAAAAAAAGTTTTAGGATAGAAGGTCTGTGACACAGATGCAAATCCTGTTAATGTCTTTGAGCCAAAACCATACATCGGAGCAAAGGTGTATTGAAACTTTCGCTCCGGGAAAAAGTGGTTATACACGGCGATCCCGGCCATACCTTTATCATAATAGTTCCATCCGCCAATAGGCGCAAAAAACAGTTGTGTTCTATCAGGATTTTCTACTGCACCTAAAAACTGCAATCGTAAAGGTTCTGTCTTTTTAAACAGCCCCTTCATCTTGTAGGTGTTGTTCTTCCTGCTGATCTCGGGGATCTCGCCCGGGTGATCAATGACGATCCTGTCATAATCTCCGGCAGGAATTCCTACTACAGCTTTCTTTCCTTCAACCTTGCTCAGGTCATACCAAACGCTTGTTCGCATCTTTCCATCGATGATGCCATTGACCTGCACAGGCCCTGATATGCCACCTTTGTTTTTGATCGTGACTTCAGGATATCCCTTTGTTTTGTTGACATGACAGATCTTGTAATCAACTTTTTTCGTTGTGTTGATCATATCATCAAAGAACCAGTCGAGCTTTTTACCTGTGCTTTCTTCAATCGATCTCCGAAGGTCGGCAGGGGCTGGATGTTTAAATTTCCATTCTTCAAAATACCGCTGCATGGCTTTATCAAATGTATCGTTCCCGAGAAAGGCTCTCAGGTAGTCAAACACAAGCGCTGATTTGCTGTACACAATTCCACCGTAGTTGAGCTCTGTAAATTCATGAGCCGGCAATTCCATAGGCTGGTCAAGTCCACGTCGTGCATTTACCAGGTAGGAAAGTTCGTATTGTGCTTTCTGCTTCAGGTGTGCGAAATCAAATATTTTCCCAGGACCGTTTTCGGCTGAAGATCCCGCAAGTTTTCTGTCTGGATACTTGTTCCTTACATAACGTAATTCATTGAAAGAGTTCAGGCCTTCATCCATCCACGGGTGTGTTCGTTCATTGCTTCCAAGGATCCCATAAAACCAGTTGTGTCCTACTTCATGTACGATCACCACTTCAAGCATGAATGCACTTCCTGATGTTCCTATTACCGTAACATTCGGATATTCCATTCCTGCACCTGCGCTCAATGTACCATCCACAGCTGTCGCATGGTTGTAAGGATAATCTCCGTTCCACAAAGAATAATAGTAAATAGCATCGTTCATGTATTCAATGCTTTTCGACCACAGGTTGGCTTCCGCATTGGTGAACATGGTCCAGGTAGTTACTTTGCGCTTGCTGTGAGGCAGTGTGACTTCTCCTTTTAAAACATGAAAACGTTTATCAGCAAACCATGCAAAATCATGAACGTTCTCCTGGTGATAATGCAGTGATTTCATCTCAGCATCCGATGCAGGAAACTTCAGATCAGAAGTCGTGAAATTTCCATTCTTTTCTTCAGTGGCTTTTACCTTTTCATTCAGCCACTCTGTTTCTTTTTCACCATTCACAAGATCACCCGTTGCACCTACTACATAATTCTTTGGTAGGGTGATGGTCACATCAAATGTTCCATACTCTGAATAGAATTCTCCCTGGTTCAGATAGGGTATCTGGTTCCATCCATTGTTATCATATACTGCGGGTTTCGGATACCACTGTGAGATCTGGTATGACTGATCGATATGACCAAGCCTGCTGAATTTCGCAGAAGGAATCTTCACATGAAAGGGTGTAGTGATCGTGATCTCTTCACCGGGTTGCAATGGTTTGTTTAATATCAACTTGCAGATATCAATATGCTTCGGATCGGCTTCCATCTTTACAGACTGTCCGTCAACCATGAAATTCAGGCTATCGATATACCCTCTGTCCTTTGGTTTTGAAAAATGAAAATCCAGCTTACCTGATTCTGTCAGCTGTTTTCCAAGTGCTGTATTCGTTTCTCTATAGGCATTCGGCCACAGATGAAAGTAAATGAATGGCAGAGCATCCGGTGAATTGTTCTTGTATCTGATTGTTTCAAATCCATGTAGCTCATGCTTTATATCATCAAGCCTGACATCGATCGTGTAATGAAGCGACTGTTGAAAGTATTCTTTCGCATCAGCTAACGCAGGCATGATGCAGAAGATCAAAAGTAGATGGATGATTCTCATTTAGAAAGTAGGTCTTGGATCTTCAGAGCAAGTTCTTCACCTCTTAATCCTTTCGCTGCAATCTTGCCTTCTTTGTCAAGAAGATATGTTAACGGAATTCCTTTGATGTTGTAAGTTTTAACGACGGATGTATTCCAGTAAGCAAGCTCGCTCACATGGTAAGGCCATTCCAGCTTGTCATCCTTGATCGCCTTGATCCACGCTTCTTTCGACTGATCCAGTGATACACTGAAAACCGTAAAGCCTTTGTCTTTTTGTGCCTGGTAAACCTTTACCACATTCGGATTTTCAGCCCTGCACGGTCTGCACCATGATGCCCAGAAATCGACCAGCACAACTTTTCCTTTAAGATCAGAAAGCTTCATTGGCTTGCCTTCCGGATTGTTCATGATGATCTCCGGCGGTGTGCTTCCGATCGATAATTTTGACATCTCTGATACCTTGAGATGAAAATCTTTGTAATAAGGATTGTTCGGCATCTTGCTTCCCAGCTCTTTGTCAAGCTGCTGATAAACTGCAAATTCTTTATCAGCGTCAAGCTGCTCGATCGCTGCAAGTGATACAACTGATTCAGAGTTACGTTTGATGAAGCCTGTAACAAAGTTGTACTGCTCAAGCATCAGCTGATTGTATTGAGCCTGCAGGACTTGCATCAGGGAATCTTTGTTGACATTCGCCGGAGCAGTGGTAAATACTTTCTCCAATGAATCACGTTTTCCATAGCTTTTCATCAGATAGTCATTCAGCTCAGAGTATGCTTCAGAACCTTTGGATCCTTTGATCTGCGGGTTTAATCCAAGTGCATTGGCATCTGCCTGTATGCTGATCGTTTCAGATGAGTCACTGATCAGGGTGAGGAAGTTGTTTGGTGTTTTTGTCTTGATTCGAAGGAAGGTGCTGTACGTTGCAGGATTCGTAAAGCTGAATTCACCTGATTTTCCAAGCTTCACGCTGTCTTTGATAACTACTTCAGATGGTGTGATGAGCTCCAGGTAAACCATGGTTCCTTCAGATGCATTGGTAAGCTTGCCTTTGATTTCATTTCCCTTGGGCTTTCCAGAACACGACAGAAGGATAAGAGGAATATAGATTATGACAGGAATTAACTTTCTCATATAGATTGATATTAAAGTGCGTCTAGTTTTTTGCGTAGTATTTCATTGGCTGTTTTAGGATCAGCTTTTCCTTTTGATAATTTCATGACCTCACCCATGAACAGTCCGAGAAGGCCGGATTTTCCACCTTTGTATTCAGCAACCTTTTCAGGGTATTTCCGAATGGCTTGTTCTATATAACCTTCAAGAGCAGAGGTATCTGATTCTGTTAACAGATTTTGTTCTTCCGCGATAGATACGGCCGATCTGCCTGTTCTGATCATTTCTGGAAAAAGCTTTTGGGATGCCAGCGTATTGCTGACCTTGCCATTGTCAATGAGCTCGATCAATCCTGCCACATCGATTGGAGCAACAGTGAACCTGTCGATTGTAATGGCTTTTTCATTGAGGTAGGATTTGATGGCACCCATGACCCAGTTAGCTGCAGACTTGTAATTCTTTGTGTGACGCGTTAATGCTTCAAAATATAACGCGATCTCTTTTGTTTCCGTGATTACACCCACATCGTAAGGCGTAAGACCGTAATCTGCTGTGTATTTTTTAAAAAGCTCTGCAGGCAATGGAGGAAGCACATCTTTAACAGCTGCGATGTATTCCTTCGTGACGATCACCGGATTGAGATCTGGCTCCGGGAAATAGCGGTAATCATTGGCCATTTCCTTGCTTCTCATCACGAAGGTTGAACCTGTTTCAGCGTCAAAGCTTCTTGTGTCCTGTGAGATGATGTTGCCTGCCTCGATCTCTTCAACCTGTCTTTTGATCTCAAATTCGATTGCACGCTGAACGTTCCTGATCGAGTTCATGTTTTTGACTTCAACACGACGGCCGAAGGCTTTTTCCCCTTTTTTACGAACAGATACGTTTGCATCACAACGGAGGCTTCCTTCTTCCATGTTACCATCACAGATATCCAGATACCTGACAAGCTTTCTCACTTCAGAAAGGTAGGCATAGGCTTCATCAGAGCTTCTGATGTCTGGTTCGGAAACAATTTCGAGCAGTGGAACACCCGCGCGATTCAGGTCGATCAGTGTATCGTACGGATCCTGGTCATGAAGGCTTTTCCCTGCATCTTCTTCCATGTGGATCCGGGTGATATGAATATCTTTCTCGGCATCATTCACTTTGATGGTGATCTTTCCGCCGGTGCAGATGGGCGTTTTATCCTGTGTGATCTGGTATCCCTTGGGAAGATCTGCATAGAAATAGTTCTTCCTCGCATAGCCGTTGAATTCGGTGATCTCGCATTTGCAGGCTAGTCCGAGCTTTACTGCAAACTCAATGACTTTCTTGTTTGCTCGCGGAAGTGTGCCGGGATGTCCAAGTGAGATGGCGCTTACGTTTGTGTTTGGCAAGGCACCGTATTCAGTAGGATCTGATGAATAAGCTTTGCTTTTCGTAAGCAGCTGAATGTGAACCTCAAGTCCAATGACGGGTTCATATGCGGAAGCGATTTCTGTATCTTTCATTTTGCAGGAGCGAAAGTTACAAAAAATGGCTGTATGGTAGGATGTATCAGTACCTGATCACTTTCCTGTTGTGCTCCTCCTCCCCATCATTCAGTTTCATGATGTAAAAGCCTGGGGAGAGATCTTTTGTGCTTAAAGAAATGCGGTTCGTTCCTTTAAAATTCTCTTTCTCAGAGGCGAGAACAAGCTTGCCGCTCATGTCGTAGAGTGACACCACTGCATTCCGTGTTGAACGTCCTTCAAAGTCAATGTTCAGCATATCACCAAATGGAACAGGGTAAACGACAGGTTCAGGAAGATGCTTTTCTGGTGTTTTGATTGTTAATGCGGATGTAGCATCAAGAATGAACAGACCTTTTTGCATATCGCTGGCCAGGATCCTTCCGCTCGGCAAATGGATGTAAGCACCCCAGCATCCTTGGTAGTTCGGATTTGCTCCATCATTGTTCGGATTGGTGTCGTAGAATCCTGTTCGGGTAATGTTCGTTGGGTCAGAGATGTCAAAGATCTGCAAGCCGTCTTTGTAATAAGCTACAACAACTCTGTCATTCCCTTTGATGTAAGGATTGTGTGGTGTTGCAGAACCTGTTGACTGGAATGTATCGAGCAGAGTCACATTGGTGAGATCAGTCACATCGATCGCTTTGAGCTTCAGGTTGGCAGGCACTTCATCTGCAAATACAAGCACACGTCCGTTCTCTGTTAAAGCCGAGCTGTGATTGTATCCCGCATCAGGATAGGTTGTATAAGATGCAAGCAGCTCGAAGTGGAATGAGCTGTTGAGCTTGTATATGTGTAGGCCCTGGTTCGCTGCGGATGCATAGATGGTATCATTGCGAACAAACATATCATGGACAGTTCCGATGTTGCTGTAGTCCTGGTTCAGTGTTCTTAGAAGTGTAGGTTGGGCAGGGTTGGCAAGGCTATAGACCGCCATGGCGAAATTTCCTGCACCGCCTTTTGGAACAGCGAGGTACATTTTGTTTCCATCGATAAAGATCGTGTGAGCGCGTTCAACCAGTGAGCTTGAATTATAAACCAGGCTGACAGAATCCGGAAGATAGGAGAGATCCATGATCTGCAGGGAGTTCGGAGAGGCATCATCACTCACGTGGTAGAGGTAGTTGTTGTATGTTTTATATTCCCTCCAGATGCAGCTTCCTCTTTTTCCGGGGATGAAATCACGTAATACAGGATTGGCCGGGTTGGTGATCTCTATGATATGAGTGCCTTTGGTAGAGCCCATGATCGCATATTCCCTTCCGCCCTGGCTATAACCCCAGACGCTGTTGTATCGGAGTCCGAAATTCGGTTCAGCAATCACTGTAGCATCATCCCATGTTCCGGAAAGCGTGATGTTGCTGGAATTCTGAGCCTGAAGGAAGAATGGAAAAAGTATGGATAGGAGTAGTGATTTTCGCATATATAAATTTAGGGAAATTAGTTTGCAGTTGGCAAAGTTTGCAGTTGGCAAAATGTAGAGTACTTAACTTATTGCATTTCGTTTTCCTCTTTAAACTGTTTTTCAGTAGCCAGTTCCAGTTCCAGTAGCCAGTAGGCAGTGTGCAGTTGCGAGGAAATTGAGTACATCACCGGAACATCCAGGTTGATATGGTGATTTCGATTAGTTTGAGTTGGCAAAGTTTAGAGTACTAAGCTTACGGCATTTCGACTGCCACTTTAAACATTAAACTTTGAACCTTAAACTCTCGCATCATTTCCTATGCTTAAACTCGAAACCAGGAAACTCGAAACGCGAAACTTTCCCGTTGGCAAAGTTTAGAGTACTAAGCTTACGGCATTTTGACTGCCACTTTAAACATTAAACTTTGAACCTTAAACTCTCGCATCATTTCCTA
Source organism: Bacteroidota bacterium (assembly GCA_036675075.1). Lineage (GTDB taxonomy): Bacteria > Bacteroidota > Bacteroidia > JAKFFM01 > JAKFFM01 > JAKFFM01. The sequence continues at coordinate 17,354 of JAKFFM010000048.1, read as the reverse complement.
TGCCCAAACTCGAAACGCGAAACTTTCCCGTTCAATCCAGCTTCCCAATCATCTCCTTCATCAGCTTTGTCATCCTGGTTTCGGCTTCGGCTGCGACTTTCTGAACTTCTTCATGTGTCACCTGAACAATCTTTCCTGGTACACCAAGGTCTGTAATGATGGATATCGCAAAGCATGGAACTTTCATATGCCTCGCAACGATAACTTCAGGTACTGTTGACATTCCAACTGTATCCGCACCTACATTACGAACGTAACGGTACTCAGCTGGTGTCTCGAAACATGGTCCCGAAAGCCCTGCATAAACGCCTTCCTGTACTTTGATCCCGAGATCTGCTGCGATGTCTTTCGCTTTCTGTACCAATGTTGCATCATACGCATCGCTCATATCAGGAAAACGTGGACCGAGTTCATTGTGGTTCTTGCCTATCAGCGGATTTGTCGGAAATAAATTAATATGGTCATTGATGATCATCAGGTCTCCGATCTCAAAATCAGGATTCACTCCTCCACTTGCATTCGACAGAAACAGGTAGCTGATCCCAAGATACTTCATGACCCTGATCGGAAAGGTCACCTGCTTCATGTCATACCCTTCGTAATAATGAAAACGTCCCTGCATCGCAACAACATTTCTTCCTCCAAGCTTTCCGAAGATGAGCTTGCCTGAATGTCCTTCCACTGTTGACACCGGAAAATTCGGGATCTCCGAATATTCGATCACATGTTCTGCCTGGATCTCCTTAACAAGTCCACCAAGACCAGTACCTAAAACGATTCCTACTTCAGGAGTGAAGTTTGTTTTCTTTTTTAAAAAATCAGCTGTCGATTTGATCTGCTCAACCATGGATCTTAGTGTCTATTGTTTTTATTAATCGTGTTTTATCTTCTTCTGAAAACCTGACATCCACACGTATGATATAGAGTGGAAGATCTTTCAGGATTCCTTTTATATCCGGTCCATTCAGACGAGTAAGGTCTTTTTCGGTCGTTAAAAGGATCTTTTCAGAGCCGGCAATATTATTAAAATATTCTGCTATCTTTTCTATTTCACTTTTGGAGAATTCATGATGATCACTGAAATCAAAGGTTTTCACGAGGTTATACTTTTCTGACAGATGCCTCTTTAATGGAGATGGATCTGCAATTCCTGTGATAAGCACGATGTCTGCTTTTAGCTTAGATGGTCCGTTCCTGTAAGCAGGAATCAACTCTGAATAGGTGTAATAGGAAAATAGCAACAGCTGCCTTTCATCCGGAGCGACCTTCTTTCTCATTGATTCTTTCGAAGATTCAGAAAGGTCATCAGGGCATTTCGATACAATAATGATATCCGCCCTTTTTTTTCCGGATGATGGCTCTCTCAGATAACCCGCTGGTAACAGGTAATCTTTATAAAAAGGTAGCTGATAGCTTGTGATCAGGATATTCAGCTGTGGCCTGATCTTCCGGTGTTGAAACACATCATCAAGAATAACCAGCTCAAGCCCTGGAAGCTCATCCATCAGCTTCTCCACTCCCTTCACTCGTTCTTCACACACAGCAACCGCTACCGTTCCTTTGAAACGAGATTGATACATGACAGGCTCATCACCAATGTTTCTCATCGTGTCAGCGTCAGTTGCCATACGAAAGCCGGATGTTTTCCTTCGATACCCCCGGCTCAGAATCGCTGTTTTATATTTCTTTGAAAGCGCTTCAGCCAGGAATGCAACATGCGGTGATTTTCCGGTTCCTCCTGCAGAAAGATTTCCGACTCCAATAGTGAAAGGTTGCTCAAAGGATCTGCTCTCGAACATGCCGGTGTCAAACAGGATATTCCTGAGACGAACAGCAGCTCCGTAAAGCCATGAGAATGGAAGCAGAAGTTTTTTCAAGCATGTAAAACTAAGAAGTTTAAATTTCAAACATCCTGAGTGATCGCCTTCATTCAGGCATTCTCCATGGACAGTTAGTGCGGAATAAGTTTAAGGAAGCCATGAACAGTGCATCTGCGCTTAATTGAAAGCCATTCAGTAATTTCAAAGCCTTATTCAAAAATCATGATAGCTAAAGAGATCATCTCTCATATCGAATCATTTGCTCCGCTGGCTTTGCAGGAATCGTACGACAATTCCGGACTGATGGTTGGAAACCCTTCGGCGGAAATTACCGGCTGCCTGATATCATTGGATATTACGGAAGAGGTTGTTGATGAAGCGAAAAGGAATCATTGCAATATGATCATCGCGCATCATCCACTGATCTTCGGTGGTTTGAAAAAGATCACAGGCCGCAATTATGTTGAACGTACAGTGATCAAAGCAATCAAAAATGATATGTTGCTTTATGCGTGTCATACAAATCTCGACAATGTTTCTGGTGGGGTGAACAGGCGGATTGCCGAAACACTTGGACTGACCGGGCTTACGATCCTTTCAGCGAAAAAGTCTGTGCTTAGCAAGCTCTCGATCTATTCTCCCATTGATCATGCAGAAGCTGTCAGACAAGCCTTGTATCAGGCGGGAGCCGGCAATATTGGGAATTACGATGAATGCAGCTTCACTTATAAAGGAACAGGAACATTCAGACCATTAAACGGAGCCAATCCTGCATCTGGAACAGTTGGAACAAGAAGCACCGGTGAAGAAGAAAAGATCGAAGTGATCCTGCCTTCCTATAAGTTTCCGGAGATTTTTGCTGCGGTAAGGTCTGTGCATCCTTACGAAGAGATTGCCTACGACCTGGTTGGTCTTGAGAATATTGACCAGTCAGTAGGAGCGGGAATGGTTGGGACACTTGAAAAACCAATGAAAGGGATTGATTTTCTGGAGATGGTGAAAGAAAAGATGAAAGCTGGAGTGGTGCGATACACGGATCTGCCAGACAAAAAGATCAGTAAAGTAGCTGTTTGCGGAGGTTCTGGATCGTTTCTGCTGAATGACGCGATCCGTGCGGGAGCTGACGCGTTTGTCACTGCGGATTTCAAATACCACCAGTTCTTTGATGCAGATCATCGGATTGTGATTGCGGATATCGGACATTTTGAAAGTGAGCAGTTTACCGTTAACCTGCTGGCTGAGCTTGTTCAAAAAAAATTTCCTACCTTTGCGGTTCGTTTATCGGAAACGAGGACAAATCCTATATACTATCTGTAAAACATGGCGAAAACAGCTAAAACCATTGAAAAAGAAGTTCCTGTTGAGGAAAAACTAAAAGCTCTTTATGAGCTTCAGCAGATCGATTCTGAAATCGACAGGATCAGGACAGTCAGAGGTGAGCTTCCGCTTGAAGTTAGAGATCTTGAAGATGAGATCGCTGGCCTTGAAACACGGATCACGAACCTTACTGATGAGGTGAATGCTCTTGAAGATGCTGTAGTTGAAAAGAAAAATGCGATTAAGGACTCTCAGGGTCTGATCAAGAAATATGAAGGCCAGCAAGGCAAAGTGAGAAATAACCGTGAATACGATTCTTTGAATAAGGAGATCGAATTCCAGAATCTTGAAATGCAGCTGAGCGAAAAGCGTATCAAGGAATTCAAGGCGGCAATTACTGCAAAGAGCGAATTGCTTGATCAGTCACAAAAGCTTTTTGATGAAAGAAAGAGTGATCTTGAACATAAGAAATCAGAGCTTGAAGAGATCGTTAAAGAAACTGAGAAGGATGAAGAATCTCTTCTTAAGCGTTCAAAGCAGTCTGAATCAATGATCGAAGACCGTCTTCTTTCAGCATACAAGAGAATTCGTAAGAATGCAAAGAACGGTCTTGCTGTGGTAACAGTTGAGCGTGATGCATGCGGTGGATGCTTTAACAAGATCCCGCCACAGACACAGCTTGATATCCGTAACCACAAAAAGATCATCGTTTGTGAACATTGCGGAAGGATCCTTGTCGATGCAAACTTCCTTGGTGGAGAAGTAATCAGGAAAAAGGATTGAGCTTAACGAATTATAAAACACAACGGGGACCCTCTAAAAGTCCCCGTTTTTATTTTACACTGCTTCTGTTGATTGCAGGGTATCATCATTCCTTTGCGGTCATACACGATTCACCGCTAGCCAGGCTGGCTGTAAAACACATATTACATCTCGAATTCGATAAATCTGATGCACTTCTTGCAGAGATGAAACGCACGGAGCCTGATAACAACTTCCGGCTTCTTGCAGAGAATTATAAAGATTTTGTCAGGGTGAATGTCAGTGATGATTACAGAAAGTACCTCGCTGTAAAGGATGATGTTTCCGCAAGGATTGGGATCATTGAAGATGAAAAGATCAGTTCGCCTTACAACCGCTGGGTTCTTGGAGACCTTTACTTTCAGCAGGGAATCCTTCAGCTGAAGTTTGGTGAATACCTCTCAGGAGCCCGGGCAGTCAGGAAAAGCCTGGATCTGTTATCAGAAAACAAACGCCAGCATCCTGCATTTATTTATAGCTACAAATACCTCGGTGTGATGCATGCTGCGATCAGTTCCATTCCTCCGGAATATCAATGGATCTCATCTCTACTTGGAATTTCAGGATCATTGGAGCAGGGAAAAAATGAGCTGCAGGTGATGATGCAAGGCACGATGGAAACAGACCCATTTGTAACTGAAGCAAGGATGCTTTACCTCTTCACACTGATGACATTTGATAATGCAGATAATGCATATGAGAAGATTGATGGGACCATTCAATTAATGAATAAGCAAAATCCTCTGGAGGCATTTTTTATTTGCAGTTCACTTTTAAAGCGACACAGAAACGGTGATGCTTTGATGGTGCTCAATGATCTTAATAAGTCATCCTTTCCTTACCTGCATATGCTGAATGGAATTGCATGGTTGAATAAGCTTGAGCATATAAAAGCTTCAGAAGAATTCAGGTTGTTTCTTTCGGTGAGCACAGGTCAGAATTATGTAAAAGCAGCCTTGCTTAAGCTTTCCTGGTGTGAGCTGATCGATGGCGATAGAAATTCTTATGAGCATTACCTGAGTCAGATTCCAACAAGAGGTTCTGTTAATACAGATGAAGACAAAGTAGCATTGAACGAATCCAAAAGAAACGCTCCTCCAAACCTTTACCTTTTGAAAGCGCGTTTATTATTTGACGGCGGGTATCTTGATGATGCATATAAATTATTGAAGTCATCATCCGATAAAATGACAGGCAGCGCTGAAAAGATAGAATATGATTACCGCCTTGGCAGGATACTTCATCAGAAGGAAGAAATAACAGCAGCGATAGATCACTATGTTAAAACCCTGGAGAAAGATACAGAGAGCAAGACCTGGTTTCCTGCTTCAGCGGCATTGCAGTTGGGATTGATCTATGAAGAGCAGCGCGACAAAGCAATGGCAATGAAATACTATAAGCTGTGTCTTTCCCTTGATCCACCTGAATATAAAGCCAGTCTGCATCAAAAGGCCAAGGCAGGGATGCATAGGGTGGGATAGGGGCAGTAGGCAGTAGGCAGTTTCCAGTTTTCAGTTTTCAGTTGCCAGTTGCCAGTTTCCAGTAGCCAAAAGATGAGTACTTAATTTGCGGCATTTCGTATTCCACTTTGAACCTTAAACTTTGAACCTTAAACTCCAAATGAGTACTTAATTTGCGGCATTTCGTATTCCACTTTGAACCTTAAACTTTGAACTTTAAACTCCAAATGAGTACTTAATTCGCAGCATTTCGTATTCCACTTTGAACCTTAAACTTTGAACTTTAAACCTCTAATGAGCACTATATCCTCTGGCTATACGGGTTCAAAACCTAAATCCAAGCGTGGTCATAAAGCTCGAGCTATAAATCCTTCTGCTTGCCGCCTCGATAAAATCAGGATCATACACATAAAAATCTGACTTCGATTTTGAATACACATAGGCAAAATCAACAAAGAATGATTCCTGTCTGAACCCGATCCCGCCTGAGAAATTTTCAATCTTTCCTGTATTCACAGCCGTGTTGAATGGATTTCCATAATTAGCATATCCGCCACGAAGATTGAACAGTTTGAATCGATATTCCGCGCCAACCCTGATGTTGGAAGCTGACTTGTATTTCGTTGATACTGCATCATTCTCATTAAAGAATTCATAGCTTTTGGATGTAAGCCTTGCTGATGCGTAATCAACAAATTCATAATCTGCTGAAATGATCGCCTTGCCACCAATGATAAACCCAAGTGATCCGATCGCTTTCATAGGTGTTGAAATCGAATAATCAAACCTTCCATCTGGCGAATCTGCGGTATAGGCGGTTCCATCATCAAACACAGCTTCCATCGATGAGCTGAATGCATCGCTCATTCTGAAAAACGTAGGTGTATGTATTGCTCCTCCAATCCTTACCCAGTCAGCAGCTTTATAGATCATTCCTAACTTGAAATTGAATCCGCGACCTGTTGTGCTGACGCCCTGATCAAACGTATATCCTTTGAAATAAGGAATGGAATCCACTTCTTCCTCACGGTACCTGCTGGCTTCTGAATAGCTCACTCTTGGAAATCCGAATGTACCTCCTATGTAAAACTGGTCAGCGAAGTTTCCTCCAAAGCTGATATCCCATTCACCCATTGCACCTGATTGTTCACTCAGGTATGACTGGATCTTCTTATATCTTCCAGGAAAATTGCTTTGATACTTGTTCGTAAATCCAGGAACAGTATCGATAAGGAACAGGTAGAATGCAAGGCTATCGGCAAACTTGTCAAGCTGGTTCGGATACAATCCATTGCTCCTGGATGCCAGGGCTTCAGTCAGTGAACTGTAAGCATTCTCGCCTTTCATCTGGTACCTGGCATTGAAGTTATTCATCCTGTTGTAACCTGCGCCTAACGAAAAAGATCTCCACTTCAAACCTTCCTGTCCGTTCTGGTTTGTGAAGTTCAGCACCATCCCGAAATTTCCGAAGTTGAAATTATACTTGCTGTCGCTATACTCTTTCCCGAGGAACGTGCTGCGTGATGCTGCTCCATACAAACTTGGTGTCAGCGTGATCTCCGATTTCCTGTAAACCGCGATACCTGCAGGGTTTGTTGCCAGGGAAGAAAAATCACCTCCAAGGGCTCCGAACGCTCCGGCCATTGAATTAGACCTGGCGGTTCCTCCGTAGGTTGTCTGCGAATAGCGTAGCACATCTGTTTCGTTTTGTGCTTTTGAAAATAAGGGCAATAGGAGGGTGAGTCCTATTGCCATGAGGAGTGTCTTTTTCATTGAAGTCTTTTTAAGATTATCTTCTCTGACGAGGTGATGGTGAAGAGGAAGGCGATGATGATCTTGTTGCTCCGCTTGAACGTTGTGTCGGCGAGCTCATGCTAGGTGTTGAACGCGGTGCTGGCGAGCTGTTCATGTTGCTGCTTCTAGGTGCCGGCCTTGTTGACGGTTGAGGGTTTGATCGCGGCTCTGGTCTGCTTGATGGTTCACTGCGCTCATACCTTGGCTCCGTGCGTGGTGTTGGTTTATTGTAATCATTATTCCTTGGCTCAGGCCTGTTTGATGGTTCATTCCATTCGTTTCTTGGCTGTGGTCTTGGAGTTGGTGTCGTGTTCGGCTGTGACCAGTTGTTGTTATTCTCGCGTGGTTCAGGACGTGTTGCAGGTTCAGACCAGTTATTTTCTCTCGGTGTTGGCCTGGTTGAAGGATCTGACCAGTTGTTATCTCTAGGTGTTGGTCTTGTCGCAGGTTCTGTCGTCGTATTGCCACGTGGCTCAGGCCTGGTTGAAGGATTCGTAGTCGGATTTTCACGCGGTGTCGGCCTTACTGATGGATCAGTGGATGCTCCTCCTTTCGGATCTCTTGGAGAGAACACATTCGGATCGCTTTTTCCTGGTACTGTACTTCTCGGTTCAGCCTTTGGAGTTGTTGTAGTTCTTGGCGAAGGAGTGGTTGCATTACCATTCTTGATGTCGAATCCTCTCGGACCGTTCTCAGTTGGTGTTGGCTTTTCACTCGCTATAGCCTGTTCGAACTTCTGGTTGAAGCCCCTCGGACCTGATGAAGATTTTCCATTTGAAGAAACAGAATTTCTCGGACCATAGTAATGTGTTGTTCTGTCATACGAGTTATAATAGTAGCTGTTGTCATTGTACCCGTGATTGTAACCATGATTATAGCCATGGTTGTAACCAGCCCAGTATCCGTTGTTATAACCATGATGATAGCCTGAATAATATCCCGGATAGTAACGAGGGTAGCCGTAGCTCCATCCGTATGAGAAGCCCCACCCAAAGCCAGGGCTGTGTGCATACCAGCCTGGAGTGTACCATGGATCATAGTATGTGTACCATGGATAATATGAAGTGCTGTAATAGTAGCTTGGTCCCCACCAGTTATAACCAGTGTAGATGCTGACTCCCCAGTTTACAGGATTGTAGTCATACCAGTAAGTGTTGGTATAGTAGTTATCATAATATCCCCAGCCGGCACCTCTGTGAAAACGTTTGATCCTCGCTGCATAGGCGTAATCATAATAATCATCGCTTTCGTAATAGGTGTTGTTGGTAACATAGGTATTCCCGCGGTCATCAGTTGTTGTGGTACCTGATGTCGAAGGCTGCTGCTGTCTTTCGGTATAGTTCTCCGGAGCGGTCTGGTTTTTGTTCTCAGTTTCAGTTTTGGTCGTCTGAGGTGCATTTTTCGGATTGTAATAGATATCATCGTCCGAATTGCTTTGTGCGAACAACTGTCCGGCTAGGAGGAGAGTGGCTGCGATCGTAAGGCTGACGGGCTTCATGGCTCTTTTATTTAGTAATACTTTTATCAATTAGACTGCTTTGAAAAGGGAAAGTTTAACTTTGCTTTCCTATCGTTTGGATAGTGAATTTACAAACACCGTACCACAATTAAAATTATGAGTAAAGAATTCGCAAATCGGGAAGATGACTACTCGAAATGGTATAATGACCTTGTTACGAAAGCTGACCTGGCAGAGCATTCTGCAGTCAGAGGCTGCATGGTCATTAAGCCTTACGGCTATGCTATCTGGGAAAGGATGCAGGCTGAGCTGGACAGAATGTTTAAAGAAACCGGCCATGTTAACGCCTATTTTCCTCTCTTTATACCGAAATCATTTTTCAGTAAAGAAGCTTCGCACGTTGAAGGTTTTGCCAAGGAGTGCGCCGTCGTCACACACTATCGCCTGAAGAACGGTCCTGACGGGACTATTATTGTTGATGAAGATGCCAGGCTGGAAGAAGAACTGATCGTCAGACCAACATCTGAAACAATCATCTGGAATACCTATAAAGGCTGGATCCAATCATACAGAGATTTGCCAATTCTTGTGAACCAGTGGGCGAACGTTGTACGCTGGGAAATGAGGACGCGATTATTTCTTAGAACCGCCGAATTCCTGTGGCAGGAAGGACATACAGCACACGCAACGGCTGATGAAGCTGTTGAAGAGACAAGAAAAATGCTTGATGTTTATTCCGTGTTTGCTGAAGAATGGATGGCTGTTCCGGTGATAAAAGGGGTGAAGACAGCCAATGAACGATTCGCGGGAGCTCTTGATACTTATTGCATCGAAGCCATGATGCAGGATGGAAAAGCACTGCAGGCCGGGACTTCACATTTTCTCGGACAGAATTTCGCCAAGGCGTTTGATGTGAAATTCACAGGAAAAGATGGAAAGCAGGATTATGTATGGGCCACTTCATGGGGAGTTTCTACAAGACTAATGGGTGCCCTGGTCATGGCACACTCTGATGACAGTGGACTTGTACTGCCTCCGAAGCTTGCTCCTACACAGGTGGTCATCGTTCCAATTTATCGTTCCGAAGAGGCGCTCGCACAGATCTCTGAAAAAGTGAATGTGATCAAAAAGAACCTTGAGAAACAGGGTATTCGTGTGAAGTATGATGACCGCGACACACAAAGGCCAGGATGGAAATTCAATGAATACGAATTCAAAGGAGTTCCTGTAAGACTGGCGATCGGGGAGAGAGATCTTCAGAGTGGCACTGTTGAAGTGGCTAGAAGAGACACTCGTGAGAAAATGAGCATGAGCCTTGAAGGAATTGAAGACCGTGTGATTGCGCTGCTTGATGAGATCCAGGCAAACCTGTTCAATAAAGCAAAATCATATCGTGAAGGAAACAGCTTCAGGATCGACAGCTATGAAGAATTCAAGAAGCAGCTCGACGGTTCAGGTGGTTTTATTTATGCTCACTGGGATGGTACTGCTGAAACGGAACAGAAGATCAAGGAAGAAACCAAGGCAACGATTCGTTGTATCCCTTTGAATAATGGTGAAGAAGAAGGAACGTGCATTTATTCGGGAAAGCCTTCAAAACAGAGGGTGATCTTCGCAAGAGCTTATTGATATGGCAGCATCCAAACTGAACACCCATGAGCTGATTCTGAAAACAATCAGGGAGAAATCGTCTGTTAAGGCCGATATCTACCATACCACGCAGTTGACTTTCAATACCCTTAAAGCCGTATTGAAGCAGAAAGCGGATCAGCTATCAAAAGATATTTCTGCGATCGATAAAAGGATCAGCGTAGAATATTATGACCGTGGGCAGTTTGATGTCGAGCTGAAGATTGCCGGCGATGTGCTGGTTTTTCATTTGCACAGTAATGTGTTTGAGTTTGATAAGAGTCATCCGATCTGGAAGAGTCCTTATGTGAGGGATCATGAAGAGAATTCATTTTGCGGTCTGATCAACGTGTACAACTTCCTGGCAGATTCATTCAAGTACAACAGGTACCAGGATCTGGGCTACCTGGTTGCGAGGATCTTTGTGAATAAGGAAAAACATTTCTTCGTGGAAGGTAAGCGCCAGCTGGGTTTTTTATATAATGATTTTGTAAATGGTCAGATCGATGAAAATCAGATCAGGGCGATAGTGGAATCAGCGATCCTTTATTGCCTTGATTTTGACCTGCTGACACCACCGTATGAAGCAGTCAAAGAGATCACAGTGAATGATATTATGGAGCTAAGCCAGAGCAATCAGATCCAGACAGGTAAGAGGCTGGGCTTCAAGTTTCAGAAGGACGATGATGATATTGTAGCGAAGCTGTGATTATTTAAAAACAGGAATACCTTCTTTTATCCATAGAGAAGCGAAGCTTTTATTCATTTCTTTCCTCCATTCGGTGGCCGCTTTTACATACTGAAGCTCCAGGGGATTCTTATCATCGGTCAGCACTTCTGCATTCTCCAGGTCAATTTTATTTTCAGGAATGACCAGGTCCATGATCCTGATTCTGGGTGATCCGGGCTCATAGTAATCAGCCGTTTCAAATTGTGGTTGCTTGTTATAAGAGACAAAAAAAAGATTTCTGTGGCTTTCTTCAATTTCAGGTGTAACGATCGTTAAGGTATTCAGGCCGGTGTTTTTTAAAGTCTTTAAGACACTCCGTGATGGTTTTCCAAGCTCACCTGTCAGGAAGCCGTAAAAGTTGATGATGAAGATCCCCTCAGGTTTAAGTATCTCTTTCACCTGGAGAAAGCTTTCTGATGTGAACAGGTGGGAAGGTGGCGTTTCACCGAGGAAGACATCAAAAGCGACGACATCAAATTTCTTTCTGAGGGTGTTGATATAATGTCTTCCATCATCGATATGCACGACATTTTTACGATCGACAAAAAAGTATTCATAGCCAACATCACGGATGCGCTTATCTAGTTCAACAGCTTCAACATTAAAACCCAGGCGGTTGAATTGTTTGAGAAGCGTGCCACCACCCATGCCTATGATCAGGGCATCGGATTTTTGAGGATAGACACTCGCAAGGTTCGCAAACAGAAAAGAGTAAGGCCAGAGATCATACGAAGGATCAGTCAGGTTCATTACGGTTTGTGAAGTATTGTTGATCAGCAAACCTCTGCCGGGAATCCAGCCTTTATCTGGCAGGTAGTGGTACTGATCAACGACCCGCAGCTGGCCAAGAATTCCTTCCGAATGATAAATCTGACGGATTGAAGGATTCTGAATTTCATTCTTCTTTAATTCAGGAAGTAAAAAAAAAAGAGGCAATAGCAGGAGCAATGCCGATTTTGTGTGCCTGAAAAGATAGAACAGCGAAAGGATAAATAAAGGCAATCCTGTAAGAAGTGCAGACATTTTTATCCCGAGTTCCGGCAGAAGATAGAATCCACAAAGGAAAGTAGAACAGATCCCGCCAAGCGTTGAGATAGCATATACTTTTCCTGAGCTGTCACCGGGCTTGTCATGAGAGCCTGGAAGCAATGCGATGATCTGCGGAGAAGACATTCCCATCATAAAAAGTGCAGGAAAAAGGAAGATCAGCAGCGACAATGTTGATCCGGTTCTGATCTCAAGATCGATCGTTTGTTTTGTAATGAATGCTCCAAAATATGGCATCAGGATCAACAGTAAGCCAGCTATGGCAAGCGTCAGGAACAGGTACAGATATCCTTTGGATCCGGTTGAAACTTTTCCGCCTGCGAAATACCCGGCCGTGAGTGCAAGAAGCGTGATCCCTAAAACAGCTGCCCATACAACCAATGAGGTTCCAAATACAGGTGCGAGGATCTTCGCCGACGCCAGTTCCGCTGTCATCACTGCAGCGCCTTCGAAAAAAGCGAGTAGCAGCAGATTGTAGTTTCTGTTAGCTGAGATAACCTTATTGTTCATCTGGATGTTCCGATTCTAAAGTAAGTATCCGTAATTGTCACAGCTTAAAAATACACCATGGAAATCGTTTGGTTTAGATGGAAGCGGTTATTTTTTCAACGAAAGACTTGTTCTTATCGACAAGTATGTTAAATTTGTTTAATGATCAGAAAAAAAAAGCGATGAAGTTTCTATCCGGAATTATCCTTTTCTTTTTGTTGGTGGCTTTCAGGACTTCTTACAGCCAAAGCCATTCTATACATAATTCAGTATGGAAGCATTATGCTGAATCTGAACTGGATAGCGTGCTGCGTCATGATAAGGCGGAATACGATGCGATCGTATATTATTTCAACAACTCCTATCAGGTTGATTTTTCAGCTTGCCAGGATTGTGTACCTGCAGACCCTTCGGATTTTGATGTTTTCCGCTTTGAAAACATGCGACTTGCAGAACATGAGTTTTCCAGGTATTTTGAAAAAACAGGCATGACCCTCAGGCTGATCCCTTATGCTCAAATGACATTCCCCTTGCCTGATAAGATCAAAGAACTGAAGTCGGTTTACTTTACAACGAATGTCCTGGTAAAAAGCATTGAATGATGAAAAGACAACTTGTTCTATTTCTTCTTCTTTTGTTTTTCGGTTTTTCTGAAAAAGCTGAGGCTGCCTTTTGTTCAACTACCTATGGTTCGGTGGCTAATGCAATATGCGGCGCACCGACGGTTACGGTTGGAGGGGCATGTGTAACCGGTAGCAACGCAGGAGTGACCGCCTGTCTTACAGGTGGCTGTGCTTCAGGTACTTCTCAATATTTTTTGCAGTTTACCGCTACCTCTCCAGTCATTGACATCACATTGAACTCTACCGGGATCCAAAGTGCGGATCTTGCATTGATATCAAATGGGACGACCTGTCCTCCGGGTTCTGGTTATTCGTCAGCCTGTCCGGCTCAGGGTTCCAGTTTATGTATAATGGGCTGCAATACCAGTGTGGGTGCGGGGTCTGTGACTGTTACAGGAAACTATCTTGTCCCCGGTCAGACTTATTATCTCATGGTTGAAAGTTCTTCAGCCAACCAGGGATCCTTTAGTGTGTGCGCAACGACAGCTACGGCCGGGGGGAACGATTGTAACGGAGGAAGCACCATCTGTTCCGATGCGAACGTAAGCGGGAACAGTTCCGGATCAGGGGCGGCAGAACTGACATCCACGACAGATGGCTGCCTTGCAGGTGAACATCAGTCATCGTGGTACTTGTTCTCACCATCAGTGAATGGTTCGATCTGTTTTAACATTGTAACCACCGTCGATTATGACTTTGCGATCTGGGGGCCTTATGCATCCGGATCGACAGCCGGAAGTATCTGTCCGCCATCCGGTGCACCGATCCGATGTACATTTGACGCGGGCAATGGCAATACGGGGTTGTCACCAACCCAGTCGAATGTATCGGAAGGAGCGACCGGAGGAAATGGGTTTGTAAGTTGTATCAATGCGACAGCTGGTGAAGTCTATGCCATGGTGATCGATAATTTTACCTCCGACGGTACCTCATTTACGCTCGACTGGACAGGCACGGCAAGCTTGAATTGCATGGTGCTTCCGATTGAATTAAAGTCTTTTACGGGAAAGCATACCATTTATGGCAACCAGCTTGAATGGATCACAGCTTCAGAAGTCAATACACGCAGCTTTATCATTGAGCGTTCGATCGACGGAATGGTATTCACTTCATTGGCAGATATTCCCGCTTCCGGAAACAGCAATACAGAAATGCATTACAGCTATACCGATGAAGATCCGGGCGAAGGCATTTCCTACTACCGGATCAGGCAGATCGATATTGATGGAAAGTTTAGTTACACCTACCAGATTGCGATAAAGAGCACCGATAACCTTGAGGGATTCAGGCTTTCCCAGAATCCTGTAAATGGACAAGGAAGCTTTTACATACACAGCGGAGAAGAAACAGAAGCTACGATCATCGTGTATGATATGCAGGGACGGCAGGTGTTTTTTAAATCCTTCAGTATCAGTGTAGGAGAGAACAGCTTGCCGTTTGATTTTTCCTCCCTTCAGAATGGTTATTACACCGCAGTCCTGAATTCACCGGCAAAGGCGTCACGGTCGAGGTTTCTTAAAAACTAAGGGCGTCGATACATTTTCATTGTCAGCGATCATTTTTCCTTAAAGTTTTTTTTGCGGGGAATTTCTTTTTTGTAGATTTGCACCCGCTTAACACAACTGCTGGACATTGGAACAGCAGGAAGCGCTCAAAATTTTGGCCCGTTCGTCTAGGGGTTAGGACGCCAGGTTTTCATCCTGGAAACAGGGGTTCGATTCCCCTACGGGCTACTATTACCACTGCACCCTCTGATAATCAGGGGGGGGTATTTTGTGGTAACTCGAGTGGGAACTTAAACACTGGAAAGTCCTCAAAATTCCCAATTGAAAATTTCATCCCCGCACCCTGATTGACGAACTTTAAGTATGGTTGAATCAGGGGTTACATCAGAATCACATGTTGCAGTTTTAGATTTCCAATTGGAAAAATTCCTGGGAAATATGGTTGGACTTTCCAGCAAAAAATGCAAAAAAAAATATTCTGGAAATCCTTTGGAACCCGCATGGATAGGGATTTCTGGAAAGTCCACCCTCTCCACCATCAATTATTTATCAAAATCCTCCACATTTACCCCATTCTGTAAAGTCCTTCATTTTCAATGACTTACAAAGGTCTTTTATAGCCATTTCAGACGGTCATTTTCAAACTCCTGATAATCAAAAGGGTGTACTCACAATCGAGGGGGATTGTTTGAGCTTCTACCATAGGTTTCATGTGTTACCACGGGCACGATTTCAATATCATTCGGGTTGGTTGTGTTCGTAGCTCTGAACAGACGGTATGCACTGTCACCACTTTTCACGGTCATGGAGAAATGGGTTGTCATTCCAAGAGCTCTCACCAAATCATTTCGTTTTTCAACGAGAAAGGGTGCGAGTTCTTTTATTTCATCCTCATGTTCTTTTATACGTTCTTTCAATCTATCGCACGATGTCTTATAGTTGTAATACTCCATCGAATTATAAATCGGTTCCTCCCTGTTTTTTAATTCAAAGAGTTTTTCCTCATCACGTTTAATGATGAGTTTATATAGATATATTTTCGCAGCCACGTTCACAAAATATTGCGCTGCCTCTTCAACGGTCAATTCCTTTTTCTCTTCTGTGGGTTTATCAATTCTGGCATCTGCAACCAGTTTTCCCAGGTGTGTTTTTCTCATCATGTCAGTTCGTTTAACAGGATAAATTTATATACTAGAAAGTCCTGATATGCAGGAGTTCAGAACTTTTTATATTTGCCAACTATGAAAAAAAGAGTCGTTTCATTCATTCTGTTTGGTTCCACTATGAATACAGACCACTCAATCGGGTGGTCTTCTTTTTATCCTTTTTAGGATAAATAAGAGGGAGAAATATTTTTGGGCTTTTGTTTTTCCGTTTAAAACATTTAGAATATGTTTTTAAATATGAAACCTAAAAACTATTTCTGCAGGCAAACACGCCACCCAGTTCCAATTGTACCACCCGAATATCGTTATCCAGTAGTGCTGCTTCTTGTGTTGATTCCATATAACCCTTTTCATAAATGTGTTATGGGTTATTTGGTGTTCTTCCTTATTGGAAGGGTTAGAATCTTATATTAGCCTAAATAAAATAGGTTCAAATATTCAATGAAATTCATTTTCCCATTCTTTTTCCTGTCTATCTCTGTAGTATATGGGCAAACCGACCAAGTGAAAAAAAAGAGCTTCAAAGCACTTCTAAAGGAAAAACAATTATCTCTTGAAATAGGAAAAGCTAACAAGTATGAAAGCTTCCAAGACAACAACACCTATACAAATCATTATTTTGGGGTGACAACTGACTTTCCTGATGGTTGGGAAAAGGATCGTGGAATGTCGGAATTTTCAATATGTAGAGCTTTGAATAGAGATTCTTCTGCTACCCTAACACTTATGTGTGGCCCCTTAAATCTTTCCAAAACTGATGAAGTTAAACACCAAAAAGTGTTTCAAGTTTCACCATTAGATTATATGAAGAAACTGTATGGAGCAGATTTTAGGAAATCATATGAAGAGGAATATAAAAATTCAAGTACTCTAGGTGTTTATGATTTTAAATTAGAAGAACGAAAGGTTCGTAATGTGAACTATCTTGTTATTTCTTATAGATATGATGAAAGAACAGATAATCAAGTATTAACTTTCAAAGCGGTTATATATCAAACTATTTTATGGGGAACAACCTATACAATTACTTATATAGTTCCAGAACTATATTTTAGAGAACCTCAATTGAATAATGTTTTAAGATTTACAAACTACATAAACCCAAACAACTGAATTGGAGAAACTTTAAAATTATGTAAGTTCAAGTTATAACCGCGACAATTTCTTCTGGAAGACTTGATATGGTGTTTGATAATTAAATTTTCTAACTGGTCTATTATTTATTTTCTTCTCAATGATAGCGATTTCTTCATTAGAGTATTTGTTTAGGTCGGTTTTCTTTGGTAAAAATCTTCTAATTACTCCGATTCTGTTTTCTACAGACCCTTTGTCTTGCGAGGTATATGGACGAGTAAAGTAGGTTGAAGCCTCCAGGGTCTTTCCAATTTGTTGATGCTTTGAAAAGGCTTGATCGTTGTCAAACGTGATTGTTTTTATCCAATGTTTGTTTTTTTTGTGGAGTTTATAAAATGCCTGTTCAACTTCTTCTGCAGCCTTACTCTTCAGCTTTTTTA
>JAKFFM010000036.1:0-23409 GCA_036675075.1 Bacteroidota bacterium | reverse complement strand
CTTTCTCTTTCTCTTTCCCCTTTCTCATTCCTTCACCATCTCAGGAAACCTGAATTTAGTTGCATAGTTCTTTATCACTTCTTTTGTTATTTCTTTTTCGGGCAAGATCCTTCCGATGCATGGAACCCTTGAATATTTTACGATGATCTCTTCTGAAAGCTCGTGAGGCGGACCGTTAATCACAAGACCGACAAGGTTCAGTCCCCTGCTGCGCAATGCGTCGATCGAGAGCAGCGAATGATTGATGCTGCCCAGGTAATTCTGAATTACAAGGATCACTTCAGGATCAAACTTTTTTATAATGTCGATCATGAAATGCTGGCGATTGATAGGAACCATGAGTCCACCGGCACCTTCGATCACCATATGGCGCCTGGTTACCGGCATATAAATGTCTTCAAGCCGGATCTCAACACCTTCAAGCTCCGCAGCAGCATGTGGTGACATAGGCTGTTCAAGGCAATATGCCTCTTTATGGATCACTGTGTGCTCATTTGAGATCAGCTCCTTCAGCTGCATGGAATCTGTACCATGAAAATTACCGGTCTGCACAGGCTTCCAGTAATCGGCCTGTAAAGCTTCTGTAATAATGGCTGCTGCTACTGTCTTCCCGACATCAGTGCCAATTCCTGTAACAAAGATCCTTTTCATAAAGGGTGTTTTAATGCAATATACCTTAAATGATCTGTGGAAATCTTTGGAAGTGAAATGATTAATTAACAGCCATTAGTTAATAGCGGACTGAAGGTGCTCATACATTTCAGAGATCTCTTCATCTGTATTATGAACATGCAGGCATAAACGTAATCGCTCCTCGCCTTCCTTCACTGTCGGACTAAGCACTGCCTTCACAGCAAAGCCTTTCTCACGAAGTAAGCGTTCAGCCTCACGCGCTTTTTGTCTGTCATTGATCATGATTACCTGGATAGGACCAATTGATGCTATGCCTGTAAGTGTATTAAATAGACTGATCCTGGAACGAAGGTCATCAATAAGGCCGGTATTTTTTTCAAGATATTCATAGGCCGCTTTGATCTTCTGAATTTCAGATGGCGGAAGGAATGTTGAATAAATGAATGGCCGTGAAAAATTAATGAGATACTCCCTTAAAGCAGTGCTGCCTCCAACGATTGCTCCATGACACCCCATGGCCTTTCCAAACGTGTGAACCCGGGCAAAGATCTTATTCTGCACTCCGAGGGAAACAGCAAGCCCTTCTCCTTTCTCTCCAAAAACACCTGTTGAATGCGCCTCATCAAGGATCACATTCGCATGGTACTTATCCGCAAGCTGTACGATGTCTGTTAAAGGTGAGAGATCACCATCCATTGAATACAAGGATTCTATTGCAATGAATTTATTCCCGTTGCTTTCCTTTTTAAGGAAAGACTCTAAATGTGAAATGTCATTATGCCTGAATGAGTAGGATCTCCCAAGGCCCAATCGCAATCCGTCACGCACGGAAGCATGTATCAGTTCATCATAAAAGAAAACTGCATCGCGTGTTGACAATGCCGAAAACAATCCAAGGTTCGCAGTATATCCTGAGTTAAAAAGAAGTCCTGATTCAAAATCATGATACGATGAAAGATATTCTTCAAGCTCTTCAGCTGCGTATGAATTTCCTGAGATCAGTCGTGATCCGGTAGAACCGTTCATTGCTTCATGGAATGGAAACTTCACCTTTGAAAGTCCGAGGTAATCATTCGAACAGAAATCAATCAGTCCGTCGAGGATATCAAGCTTTCGTAATCCTCCTTTGTCAGCCCGCTGCTTCAATTTGCTTTTCAGGAAATCTTCAGCCATTTCGTTCATTCTTTTGACATATCGATCCTGATCCCTGCTACGATGGTACCAGTAATGATCCTGTGAACGATGTTGCTTGGAAGCTCAAGCTTTGAATTGTTGAAATATTTTGCCTCCAGGTGTGGAAACAGGAAGACATAGGTATGTGGATATATTTTATAATCTCCTACAACACCTGCTGTTGTGAAAAAGGTCTGTGCCAGCGGTGATACGCCGAAGAAGTTCATCCTGCCTAATCCTGAGAAGCTATAATACCCGAGGTGCCCATTAAAGTTCAGGCTGAATTTCGATGTGCTTTCATAGTTAAACGGCACCTCGATCTGTGCGAACATCTTCTGGAATTGAAAGTCTTCATCGAACAACAAAAGGTTCTTCGTGTCTTTTAGTTTATTGTCAGATTCTATTTCAAGTTTATCAAGGTAGAAATCCTCAAAGCAGATGCCCAGACCCAGTCTGATCTTTTTCACCGGAACCATGATTGCGAAATGGTAACAGGCAACATTGTTCTTCGCCCGAAACTTTATATCTCCGGATTTGAGCAGGTTGCCGGTAGGCTGGTAAAGTGAAGACTGCTGGATCCTTGAATACCAGCGGGCTGTACCTAATCCGTATCCTATATCAACAAAGTACTTGCGTTCCTTTGTTTCAAGACGTTGAAAATATCCCTGGGACTGTCCTTCAAGACAACAAAAACAAAGAAGGATGAACAGGGATAGTTTTCGCATTAAACAATGGACTCGGCTTCAGGTTGTGTGTTGATCCTTTTAAATGGTTCCCTGGATTTCAAACCTAGAATTCCGAATAGCTGCATATCCTCATTGAAGTCAGGATTTGGAGTTGTAAGAAGCTTGTCACCCGCAAAGATGGAATTGGCACCCGCCATAAAGCACAACGCCTGACCTTCCAGGGTCATTTGCGTTCTTCCGGCCGAAAGACGAACCAGAGAAGCAGGCATTACAATTCGAGCAGTTGCGATCATTCTTACCATATCCC
Organism: Bacteroidota bacterium; assembly: GCA_036675075.1. Classification (GTDB taxonomy): domain Bacteria; phylum Bacteroidota; class Bacteroidia; order JAKFFM01; family JAKFFM01; genus JAKFFM01. Next base: position 20,610 of record JAKFFM010000036.1, on the reverse strand, counting down.
AGATTGGAACCAGTGGTTGATTCTCAAGAGGCGTGCCCTTTACCGGAACAAGTGCATTAACAGGGACAGATTCTGGATGGGGAGTCAGTGAAGACAAGGTATGCAGCATGCCGATACGGTCTTCGACAGATTCACCCAGTCCGATGATCCCACCGGAACATACGGAAACACGGGCTTTTCTAACGTTCTTAAGGGTATTTAAACGGTCATCATAATTACGTGTAGTGATGATCTTTTTATAATGATCTTCTGAAGTGTCCAGGTTATGATTGTATGCGTAGAGGCCAGCATCAGCCAACTTCTGTGCCTGCTGTTCAGTAAGCATACCAAGCGTTGCGCACACTTCCATGCCCATTTCATTCACGCTTTTCACCATTTCGAGCACGCGGTCGAAATCCTTGTTATCACGCACTTCTCTCCAGGCCGCACCCATGCAAAGACGGGAAGATCCTGCCTCCTTCGCCTTGTTCGCAACAATCTTCACATCTTCAAGTGCCATGAGCTTATGCACTTCCACATCCGTATGATAACGTGCAGCCTGAGGACAGTAACCGCAATCTTCAGGACACCCACCTGTTTTAACTGAAAGCAGTGAGCTTACCTGCACTTCAAGGGGATCATGAAATTGACGGTGCACCGTGGCAGCCTCATACATAAGTTCAACAAGTGGTTTATTGTAAATCGCAAGGATTTCTTCCCTTTTCCAGTTTGATCGTATTTTTGACATAATTATTGAAAAAAGCAAAGATACTTTTTTTACTATAGTTCAAATTTTAGAAGGTATCACTCAAAAAATCAGAAATTTGCAGCCCATGAGGATCGATATCATCACTGTACATCCCTTACTACTCGAAAGCCCTTTTGCACATTCGATCATGAAGCGCGCGATCCAGAAAAATCTTGCCGAAGTGAATTTTATCAATCTTCGTGATTACACCACCGATAAGCACAAAACCGTGGATGATTATCCTTTCGGTGGCGGAGCTGGCATGGTGATGATGGCAGAACCGATCGCCCGTTGTATTGAAACGTTGAAATCTGAAAGGACTTACGATGAAGTGATCTATATGACACCTGACGGTGAAAACTTTAATCAGAAGATCGCGAATACCCTGAGCACATATAAGAATCTGATCATATTATGTGGACACTATAAAGGGATTGATCAGCGCGTGAGGGATCTATTCATCACGAAAGAGATATCGATCGGAGATTATGTGCTTTCAGGAGGAGAACTTGCCGCCGCAGTTGTATGTGATGCAGTGATACGGTTGATCCCGGGAGTTATTTCGGATGAGACATCAGCACTGTCCGATTCTTTTCAGGATAATTTATTGGCTCCACCCGTTTATACAAGGCCGGCTGAATTCAGAGGTTTAAAAGTGCCAGACATCCTGTTATCAGGAGATACTGCGAAGATCGGGCACTGGCGGCATGAAAAGGCTATTGAAAGGACAAAAGAGCGACGTCCTGACTTATTAGAATGAAAATCCAGGGAAGAGACAGTGGTGGGATTGATAGAAAGTTAAAACATTTTTCTATTTAAAATAAAACTTCTTATATTTGCAGTCCGTTTTCGGGGGGTATTAATATATTGAACTATGGAACAGATCATTAAATACGTGGATGAGACTTTAGGAGCAAAAAAAGAGCATCCAAAGTTTAAAGCAGGAGATACAGTAACGATCCACTACAAAATTGTAGAAGGAAACAAAGAGCGTATCCAGCAATTTCAAGGAGTAGTGTTACAGCGTAAAGGCTTTGGCGCTTCTGAAACTTTCACAGTTAGAAAGATGTCTAACGGTGTAGGTGTTGAAAGAATCATCCCGGTAAACTCTCCATCAATTGACAAGATCGAGCTGAACAAGGTTGGTATTGTCAGAAGAGCAAGAATCTTCTATCTGAGAAACCTTACTGGTAAAAAAGCAAGGATCCAGGAGAAGAGAGGAGCGTAATTCTGATCTTAACTTTATAAAAAAGCCTTCCGTATGGAGGGCTTTTTTTTTAGTAGCCAGTTTCCAGTTTCCAGTTCCCAGTTCCCAGTTTCCAGTTGGCAGGTTGCCAGTTCCCAGTTGGCAATGGATGAGTACTTAACCTGCAGTAATTCGTATTCACTTTTAACATTGGGCCTGGAGATAGTTTGCAGTTGGTCAGTTGCCAGTTTGCAATAAATGAGTACTTCCCGGATCGCTTTAAACTTTAAACATTGAACTTAAACTTCAATTAAGTGCTAAACTCGCGGTGTTACGGATGCCTGAACCCGCAACTCGAAACCTTTATTAGTTCGCATTCAGCAGCCCGAGAATCTCTCTTCTCAAAAGCTCCAGTGCAGAATTCGCGGTTAGCGTTATGTTTAACGTTCTGTTCTTTCCAAACTGGAACTTCCTTGCCTGAACTTTATCCCTGGTCGCAATGGCCATCCATACCAATCCGACAGACTTTTCCGGAGTTGCTCCACCAGGCCCGGCAATTCCTGAAATACTCAATGCATAATCCGTATCAAAAAGTTTCCTGCAATTACGGGCCATCTCAATCACTACTTCTTCACTTACCGCACCTTTGGTGAGGATCAATTCCTTATCAACAGATAATAACTTTGTCTTGAAACTATTATCATATGGAACAATCCCTCCTTTAAAGTATTCAGACGACCCGGCGATGGACGTAATAAGGTGAGCCAGGTATCCCCCGCTGCAGCTTTCTGCGACCGACACCGTTTGATTTTGTGATTTAAGAAGCTTTCCAATTACCTCAGGCAAACGCTCATCATCATATCCGAAAATTTGATCACCGATCAGTTCCCTCAGGTCTGCAATACATTTTTCAGATAAAGCTTTCAGCTCATCATACGTTTTACCTTCGCCAGTAAGACGTAACCGTACGATGCCTGGAGCAGGCAGGTAGGCAAGCTTGAAGCAAGGAGGAAGCGCACTCTCCCACTCTCTGATCCGGTCAGCAAGAACAGATTCTGCAAGACCTGTTGTCTGAATTGTTCTGTGAAAGACAGCTTCAAGCTTAAAGCGTTCCTTTAGGCGAGGCAGCACCTGCTCTTTCATGAGATTTTCCATTTCATATGGTACACCTGGAAGTGAAATGTAGATCTTGTCATTATGATCGAACCACATACCCGGAGCGGTGCCAAGTTTGTTCTGCAATGCGATGCAGTTGTCCGGTAGCTCTGCCTGTGACCGGTTCAGTTCAGTCATCTCCCGACCCCTTGTCTTAAAAAGTTCTTCAAGATCTTTAAAGGAACTTTCATTAAACGTAAGGCTTGTACCAAAATAGTCACACAGCACATCCTTGGTTTTATCATCTTTCGTTGGACCAAGGCCACCTGTCATGAGGATCACCGAAGCGCGCAAAGACGCATCAGACAAGACATTGATCATATCATCAGGAACATCACCAACTGCTGTCCTTCGCGTGACACGGATTCCTATTTCATTCAGTCTGTTTGCAATGTATGCGGAGTTGGTATCAATCACCTGTCCGATCAGTAGCTCATCGCCAATTGTTATGATCTCGCAATTCATGGCGCAAAGGTACATCTTTCCGATTTTTACATGAACATTGCAAAAGTCCCCTGATTCGCTAGAGTATCGGGCATTTCCACTTTGGCAGAATATTTGTAAATTGCCCGTTCACCGTGAAAAAAGACGGATCACATGAAAAAGCTAATCTTCTCAGCAACTATCGTTTGCCTTGCTTTATCTGCTAAAGCCCAGGTCAATCTTCAGAATGGAATTCAGAATGTTACAAATGCTGTGAATAATGCAGCGAATGGAAACCCGAACCTCACCAATGATGAAGTGGTAAAAGGCTTGAAAGAAGCGCTGAATGTAGGAACAAAGAATTCCACCACGAAAGCATCCAAAGCAGATGGTTTTTATAAGAACCCAGGAATTAAGATCCCAATGCCTCCTGAAGCTAAAAAAATGGAGTCTACATTAAGAGGTGTCGGAATGAACAAACCTGTGGATGATTTTGTAAAGTCACTCAACAGAGCAGCTGAAGAAGCCGCCAAAGATGCTGCACCAATATTTCTGAATGCGATCACAAGCATGTCTATCCAGGATGGATTTACAATTCTGAAAGGCCAGGATAATGCAGCGACGAATTACCTGAAAGATAAAACAACAAGTGAGCTGAAAGTGAAATTCAAGCCCATTGTAGCCAAGGCTTTGAAAAAAGTGCAGGTCACGAAATACTGGAACCCACTTGCAAGCAGGTACAACAAGATCCCAATGGCAAAGCCAGTGAATCCTAACCTTGAAGATTATGTAACCACCAAGGCGATCGAAGGTTTATTCAAGCTTCTTGCAGAAGAAGAGCTAAAGATCAGAAAAGACCCTGCTGCCAGAGTGAGTGATCTGTTGAAGAAGGTGTTTGGAAAGAACTAAAAGTTTCGAGTTTTCGCATCCGAAATAACGCGGGTCAAGTACTCAAATTAAGTTTAAAGTTCAATGTTTAAAGTTCAAAGTGGATTACGAAATACCGCAGATGAAGTACTCAGGGGAAGTTTAGTGTTTAAAGTTTAAAGTTCAATGTTTAAAGTAGCGACCGAAAAGCCTGCAAACTGCCCACTGAAAGCTGCCAACTGAAAAAAGTTTCGAGTTTCGCGTTTCGGGTTTCGAGTTTGGGCATCCGAAATAACGCGGGTCTAGTACTCAAATTAAGTTTAAAGTTCAATGTTTAAAGTAGCGACCGAAATGAACTGTAAACTGCCACCTTGTCAACTGTCAACTGTAAACTGGCAACTGGCAACTGGCAACTGATTTAAACCGCATCCGGATGCATGGTGAAAACAGAAGTCTTCGACTGATTCAGGATCTGATTTGCAGCTCCGCCAGGGAAAATGCCTGTTGAATTTTTATCACGGTCGGTCATGATGCATACAAGATCTGCATTCATCTTCTCTGAATAAACCAGCACCGCTTCTGCAAAGTTCTCACATTCAACATACGATACTTCCGGTGTTATCCCATGCTGCCCGAGGTATGTCAGCGCAGCTCTTACATTACTTTGAACAGCATCCAGTACTTCTTCATCATTGGGCTCTGTCACACCCAGCACTTTCACATTCACTTTCAGCTTTGAACCGAGGAATCCGGCCCATGGAACTTTTTCAAGTGAATTGAGATCCTCAACTACCGGAAGTAAAATCGTTCTGATCTCTCCTTTTGCGGATTGAGGGACTGAAATTACAGGCACTGCAGAACGCGTGGCGATCTTATATGCATTGCTGCCTGCGAAATATTTCTGGACACCTTTCACTCCATGCAATCCTGTAACAACAAGATCAGCACGTGTGCTTCCCATTGCTTCATAAACGAGATCTGACACAGTGCCTGACTGGTATAACGTATCCACCTTTAACGAACTGCCACCGATAAGCTCTTCAGCATACTGGTTCAACCTGTTCTCTACAGCTTTTGAAACTGAACTTTCGGAAAATGTTTCTACATCAAGCTCAGGGAAAACTGATTTATAAACTGACGTTTCGATGATATGCAGTAACGTCATATCTGCATTGAATGCTCTTGCTAACGTAGAAGCAATGTCCCCGGCTCTCAGGGATGTTTCAGAAAAATCAGTTGGAAAAAGGATCTGCTTTAATTCAGCTTTTCTTATCATTTCAGAACGGGGTTACAGTTTTACGTTCCTCTTTTGAATGAGGAATAATACTGATCACCGGGATGTCTGAATTGTTAATGATGCCTTGTGCGGATGAGCCAATAAAATACTGAGTAAAATCAACTTCCTGCTGTGTCATGATCATGATGAGATCAGCATCGACCTTGTGGGCATAGTCTACAATGATGTCGGCCAACGTTTCATCACCTTTGATGCTCTTCACGATTTCAGCTGTACAGCTCAATCCATTTTCCTCAATATGTTTTTTTACCTGGCTGATCTGTCTGGTAAGACGGTTCACAACAAATTCATCTGTGGTTTGAAGCACAGACACCACACGAATGGTTGCACCGTCATACAGCTTTGCAAGCTCTATTGCCTTTCCTACTTTGTCTTTCGTTTCTTTGGTAAGATCAAGTGGAAGTACAATGTTTCGGCATCCATCCCGGTGATGTTTTCCTTTTATGGTGATCACAGGTACTTTTGCCTCTCTCACAACACGTAACGCATTGGAGCCAATAAACTTTTTCTTGATTCCTGAACTGTCGTTGGAGCCCATGATGATCATCAGAGACTTCAGCATTTCTGAAAGCTCAACGATCTTCTCATAAACCTTTCCACGGGCTATCAATGTCTTTGCCTTGATGCCTGTCTTGGATGTTGCTATAGCAGCAAACTCATTCAGCTTTTCCTGGACAGATGCACTGAGTTCTTCATCATCTGACTTTGAGAAAAGCTTCTTTACCGCATTCTCTTCAATAACATAGAGTAGCGTGATGCTAGCCTTGAGTAAGCGGGAAAGATTGTAAGACTGCTCGAGGGCGATCTCTGACTGCTCAGAAAAATCAAATGGAACAAGGATGCCGCCAGAACCGGAATTCATAAAGTTTATTTAGCTTTGAATAAGTGGCAAAAATATACAATAAACTTCAGCAACAAATTTCATCCCACATTATCTTATGGCGGTAAATACAGTGATTGGGTCTTCAGAACTTATAGTAAACAACGACGGAAGTGTGTATCATCTTCATGTAAGACCTGAAGATCTTGCCGATACAGTAGTTCTTGTAGGTGACCCCGGAAGAGTTGAACTTGTATCTTCAAAGTTCAGTAAAGTTGAATTCAAGGCGAGCAACAGGGAGTTCGTTACACATACCGGAACCTTCAATAATAAAAGGATCAGTGTAACAAGCACGGGCATCGGAACCGATAATGTGGATATCGTGATCAATGAACTGGATGCTTTGAAGAACATCGATTTCAAAACAAGACAAGCCAAAGAATCAACCACAAAACTTACACTTGTGAGACTCGGTACCTCAGGTGCTTTGCATGAAGACATTCATGTTGACAGCATTGTGGCTTCTTCGCATGGCCTCGGGTTCGATGGACTTCTGAATTATTATCAGTCATCCCATGTTGTTGTGAAGGACCTTGTATCGGCTTTTGAAAAGCAGGTTAACTGGGCATACCCACTACCCTATCCATATGTGGTGAAAGGAAGTGAATCACTCATTGCTAAGCTAGCACCAGAATTAGTAAAAGGCATCACTGCCACAGCGGGAGGATTTTATGGCCCCCAGGGACGAGTGCTTCGCCTTGCTCCATACATCCCGGACCTGAATGAACGACTTCAGAGCTTTACGCATGACGGACACAGGATCACCAATTTCGAGATGGAAACATCAGCGCTCTATGGCTTGTCAGCACTCCTCGGACACGATGCCTGCACTCTTTGCACCATTGTTGCTAATCGTGTACGGAAAGAATTCAGCAAGGACTATAAAACAGCTGTGGATAAAATGGTTGATTATTGCCTTGAGAAGCTTACAAGCTGAAGCTGGATTAGCGGTAATTTTGGTTGAATGTCAGCATCACTTAGCTCGGTTGAGCTCAGCTCACTCATTAGCTTACTCGATGATCCTGATGAGAATGTATTCTCTCAGATCAGGGAAAAACTATTGTCTCTCGGACAAGAGGTGATCCCTCACCTGGAATCTGCCTGGGAAAATTCTTTTGACCCATTGTTTCAGAACAGGATCGAGAACATCATTCACAAGATCCAGTTCGACAGCATCCGTGAAGACCTGCACAACTGGGCCATGCTTGGTGGCCAGAACCTGCTTTTCGGTACGATCCTGATCGCCAGGTACCAGTATCCCGACCTGCATGAGGAAAAGATCAAGAAGCAGATCGACCAGATCAGACAGGATGTATGGCTTGAACTGAATAACAACCTCACTGCCCTCGAAAAAGTTCGCGTGATCAATCACATTCTGTTTGAAGTGCATGGATTCAGCGGCAACACCACAAACTTTCATGCTCCCCAGAATTCTTACATCAATAATGTGCTGGAGAGTAAGCGTGGCAACCCTTTATCTCTTGCCATCCTCTATACAATCATCGCTCAAAGTCTGAACATTCCCATTTTCGGGGTGAACCTGCCGGAACATTTTATTGTTGCCTATAAAGAAGAATCGCCTTTCCCGGCAATGACGGAAGATGCGCAGGAACGCAACATTCTTTTCTACATCAATCCTTTCAGCAAAGGTTCTGTTTTCAGCAGCAAGGAGATCGATACTTTTTTAAAGCAGCTGAAGCTTGAACCGGCTGCACGGTATTACGAACCTTGCAGCAACATCGATATTGTGAGACGATTGATTCACAACCTGATCTATGCGTTTGAAAAGCTGGGGCATGTCGAAAAAGTTGATGAGCTTAAGATCCTCATCACATCCCTTGATTCCTAGGAAACGATCTTACCAAGCGTTCTAAGAATGAGCCTGATGTCGGTGAGCAACCCCTGTTCGCTGATGTAACGCATATTCAGCTGAAGCTTGGCAGGCATGATGACCTCAATGTATTCCTTATCGGGATCTGCCGCTTTTGCGAGGATCTCATTTTCATTGGAATATTCTATCGATGCATAATCCGTTATTCCGGGCTTCACTGAAAGCACCTTCATTTGCTCCGGTGTGTAGAGGCTCACATATTTTCGCACTTCAGGACGAGGACCTACCAGGCTCATATCACCCAGCAGCACATTAAAAAGCTGGGGAAGCTCATCCAGCTTATACTTTCGAAGGTAATAACCTGCACGGGTCACTCTTGAATCCCTGGCGCCTATGGTGATAAGTCCTTTTTTATCAGCATTGGTCACCATCGTCCGGAATTTGAACAACCTGAAATCCTTGTTATCCTTGCCGACTCTCGATTGAAGATAAAACACACCGCCTTTTGAATCGATCATGATAAGCAATGCAATCACCAGGTAAACAGGCATCAATAGTACAATACCGATCAGTGATGCGGTAATGTCGAAAAGCCTTTTAAGCATGCTGGCGAATAACCGATCCTACGGATGAAGTTACCGCATTGATCACCTGCTTTGCCTGCTCCTGCGACAGATCATAAAAGACAGGTAAAGAGATCTCGCGGCTGAAGTTATCATATGCTACAGGATAATTTTTGATATCGTAACCGAGCTGTTTATAAAAGCTCATCATCGGTACAGGAATGAAATGCACATTCACGGAAACATCATGATCAAAGATCTTTCTGATGATCTCATCACGCTGCTCTTCGCTGATCCCTTTGATGCGTATAGGATATAAATGGTAACAGCTTACTTTATCATTCTTGTCGTACTCCGGAAGCTGGGCCCAATCATACTTTGAAAGCTCCTGCGTGTACCATTCAAAGATCTGCTTTCTTTTCACCAGGGTGTCTTCATCATAACGCTCGATCTCAATCAGTCCTAGCGCTGCAGCCAGATCGGTCATATTGCATTTGTATCCGGCTTCAACGATGTCATACCGCCAGTTGCCTTTCTGTGTCTTGGCCAGTGCATCCTTGTTCTGACCATGAAGTGTTTTAATGCAGAGGTATTTGTAGATCTCTTCATTGTCAAACGGTGAATCAAGATTGAAAACTACAGCTCCCCCTTCCGCTGTAGAAAGGTTCTTCACTGCATGAAATGAAAATACAGAGATATCAGTGAGTGCTCCTGCTCTTTTACCTTTATAATATGCACCAAATGAATGCGCAGAGTCGCTCAGGACTAACATTCTTCCCAACTTTTTCTGCTCCTCTGAGGATGCATTGAAGAGATGGCTATACTCTCTCACGATCGCGTTGATCTCATCATAATCACAAGGATATCCTGCGAAATCAACAGGCATAATGACTTTGGTCTTTTCTGTGATCGCCTTGCGAATCGCTGATGTGCTGATATTGAAGTCACCCGGATTGGTATCAACAAACACAGGAGTTGCTCCACAATGAATGATCACATTCGCAGTGGCTGAATAGGTGTATGCTGGCAGTATAACTTCATCGCCTTCTTTTACACCAAACCATCTAAGTACGATCTCAAGTCCGGCAGTGGCGCTGTTCAGGCAAAGCGTCGATTTTCCACCTGTGTAGGCCGTAATCTCTTTTTCAAACTTCTTCGTGCGAGGACCTGTAGTGATCCAACCTGACTTTAATGCAGCAATGACTTCATCAATCAGTTTTTGATCGATCCTGGGTGGGGAAAATGGTAGCATGTTGTTTTTTTCTGTGAAGCGAATTTACTGAAAGTTCATCACGTTACAGCACGGTCAATGACGGGAGATGTTATCTTGTAAGATGTCCGGCGGCCTTTACCGGCTTCCGGTTCAGTACCAGAAAATGCACGATGCCCTGGTAATATCCTAAACCATATCCGAAGTGAAGACAGAAAAATGATGCAACGGCATAGGCAAATGTCTGAATGGATGAAGCCATCCTGACCGAGATCAGGGCCACAATCAATACATAAAGCAGGATCACTGAATCAGTAACCACACCGGCAAGCCCTGAAAATAAGCTTAATGGAATGAAGACAGACAGAAAAAGCATAAACAGGAACGGCACGAGCTGCCTGATGCTAGTCACTGTTTTGTGCTTGCGGTTTACATAGACCTTCCAGTAACCATATTGAAAATATTGCCTGAACAGCTTTTGAAAATCAGCCCGAACAAAATACCTGATCGAGATCGCGGCACTGAAAAATATTTTATAGCCTGCTTTAGTGAGCCTGAAATTGAATTCGTCATCCTGGTTACGGATCAACTCTTCATCGAAATAACCGATCTCCTTGAAGAGACTTTTTCTGTAACACGGTGTTCCCACAGTATCAACATATCCGTCAGCTTTACGTGTTCTGAAGTTCCCTCCACCAACACCAAAAGGAGAAGCCATTGCCATTGCTATGACACGGCTTTTTTCGTTTTCAAAAATGTTCTCAACCATCCCTCCTACACAACCGCATGAAGGATCATTCTTCAGCATATCCACACAAACTGAAATGTAGTTTTCGCTCAGTATATGGCGTGCACCGACGATCAGGATGTAATCACCCGTACTGTTTTTAATGCCCTTATTGAAAGCGATCGGAGTGATCTGGTCTGGATTATCGATCAACCGGACAGAAGAATGAAGTGCAGAATATTTTTCAATGATCTCACGTGAACCATCGGTGCTTCGGCCATCAACGATCAGGATCTCGATGTTTTCACTACCATAGTCTGTGCTGAGAAGTGAATCGATGCACCTTGACAGATGAGCTTCCTCGTTTCTGCAAGGCACCACAATGGAAACTTTAGCCTTCACGATGATCTCTTTTGAAGAGGCTTGGCAGGATTTCCAACAACGACCTCACCGTCTGTGACATTTTTCAATACAACTGCGCCCATGCCGATCGTGACATCATTTCCGACAGTCACCTTATTCAATATGCTTGAAGATGGAGCTACCCAGCTATTCCTACCCACTCTTACACTTCCTGCCACCATGGCGTTTGCAATGATCAGGCTGTTCTCCCCGATCACGACACCATGTGCGATATGCACGAGGTTATCAATCTTTGCATTTCTTGAAATCAGTGTGGTGCCAAGAACTGCACGGTCGATGCACGTATTGTTTCCAATCTCCGCGGCTTCTTCGATCGTGACATTTCCAATATGGGGGATCACACTGTAATTACCTTGTTCATCTTTTTCATAGCCGAACCCCACACCACCAATTGTGTTGTTAGATCCGATCCTGACCTTGTCCTGAATTTTGGTATTTGCATGAATAACGTTATTATGCAGGATGATGCATCCATCGCCAATCACGCAGTGATCCTCGATTACCGTGTTGTGACCGATGTATGACTTGCCGACTGTAGCTGTAGAAGCGATGCGTGCTGAAGATTCAATCCTGAACTCAGGATCAGGAGTAACGAAGAATGCTTCGAGCATTTCCTTGAAAGCACTCCGCGGATTATCCGCGATGATGTAATTGCATCCAGGCTCAGGCTCCATTTCAAACGGAGGCGTAATAATCGTTCCATGCTTTACATCATTCAGTATCCCGATATTCTTTTGAGAGCACCAGCAGATGATATCATCACGCGTATTGGAAGGATCAAGCTGGATCACATCATTGACTACACTGTTTGAATTTCCAATAAGCCTGGTATAGGAAATTTTATCAAGGATATCCTGAACTTTCATTTGAGTGATCAGTTAAAGATCCATCTTACAACATCGAATGTTTCCGCATAATGCGCACCAATCTGTACACCCCTTGTACGTGCCAGTGACCGGATGAATTCTTCATTGGCATATGGCCTGTGAGCCTGTGACTTATACTCCTTCACCGCATTTACTTTACGCAGTACATCCTGCTCTTCAAGGTGTACGAACGATGATGTATTGAACGTGAAATTATTCCATGGGACTTCGTAACAGAAGATGCTCGTGTTTTTGAATGCACGGATGCCCTCATTCGCGATGGTAAAATGATCCTGGTGTATATCATTGATCGATGGCATGAAAACCAGGTCTGGCTTTATCGAAGCACGCAGTTTCAGAATTTCATCAAGGATCTCCTGCCTTCTGTAATTGAATGTGCGTACTTCAAAATCAAACAATATCAGGTTCTCTTTTTTTACACCCAGCACTGCCGTCGCAGCCTTCACTTCTGTGATCAGAATATCTGACGGAAAATCTTTCAGTACCGATTGCTGACATGCCGAGAAGGCAGCATAATACACTTCTGCTCCATTACGAACAAATTTAGATATGGCGCCACCGCAACCGAATTCGCCATCATCTGTATGTGGTGCCAATACAAGTATCCGTTCAAGATTTGATTTCTGCATGATCAATTTTATTTAAAGTTTCAGGTCATTCCCTGCAATACTGCTTCGATGCTTTTCAGCAAAAAGGACAGACTGAAAAAATGCAAAGAATAAGATTCCAGCTTGGGTTTCCAACATGGATTCCACTGTAAAGTTCAACACTATAAGCAGAACAAACAAAATATGTATGGAATTATTCAATGCCGGCTTATAGATCACAATCGAAAATAACAATGCGATGAGTGAGAACAGGCATATAATTCCACCGGCAAGATAGGATTCAAGGAACTGATTGTGGCAATTCAGGTTTTTTTCGAGTCCAAAAGTGAACTCAGCTGAAAGGTATTTTTTATTCAATTCAGTCTGCACATCTCCAGTTCCGGCGCCTAATACCGGGTGTTCACTGATCACCCCGGCTGCTGCTTTCCAGGCCATGGTGCGTGAATAGGAAGACTCCGTAGGGTCAGAAGGCTTGCCTGATTTTAAAAACAGCTCGAATGAAACAAGCCTGTTCCTGATCTCCGGATTCTTCAAAACAACTGCTCCTGTAGTCAATACGATGAGTACAATAAACACCGCTACAGTCTTTTTGTTCTCAGAGGTTCTGTAAAACTGCACTGAATGAACTGCAGCGATGATTGCAAATCCTAACAGTCCTGCTTTCGAAGCAAGGAGAAAAATGAACACCGCAATGAACAGATAGCCCAGCAGAAACCAAAACAGCCTGACTGACTTTCGTGTTTCGAACAGCAGGATCAGCGCGAAGCAGGCATAAAGCGCCATGTAACTTGGATGCACCAAAGGCGATAACAGGCTTGAAAAGAAATAAGCGTGGAAGTAATGATTCTCACGCCAGACGCCATTGATAAATTCAAAATATTCAACATAATACCAGTAGGTTGCATGGATAAGCAGCAACGCCGCGGCAGTCAGCACGCCCACAATGAATGACCTCTTGATGATCCAGAACATCCGCTCATCAATAAATGGTGATGCTGAATACATCAGAATAGGAAAGAGCAGCAAGGACATCTTACGTTCAATATCCTGGTATCCTGATGTCAGATTGGATGTCCAAAACATTCCAAGTGCATTGAAAACAAAAAATGAAGCCAGCAACCATGAAGTGCCTGCCATGATCCCTTTCCTGTTATCATAGCTGATAAAGATCAGTGTTGCAATAACAAGTCCGGCAAGCAGTGGAAGAATACTCGGGAATAATGGAATAAAGAACGCGAACAGAGATAATGAAGATACTGCAGCAGTTCTGATCACGTTCATTGCTTTAATTTCTTACAAGTCCCTGATAAATACTTTTGAGCTTTGCAGCGATATGGTCTGCAGAAAATTCATCAAGCCTGGTGCGACCGTTTGACCTTGCGTCTGACCGAATCACAGTTGTTACTGCATCCGCAAGCGCTTTTGGCTCCTGCTCAACAACAAAGCAATTTTTAACACCTTTCACCCGCTCCGATACATCCCCAACATCCGTGCTTACGATTGGCAGCTCACAGGCAAGTGCTTCTTTGATTACCATCGGGCTGCCTTCTGAATCACTGCATAATAGCAGGCAGTGACAGGCATTCAGGTAAACTGGCATCAACGAAGGTTCTGTCGAGCCATCCATCTTCAGCATTTCGATCATAGGATCAGCCTGTTTTGCCAGTTCAATGGTATTCAAGGCTATATCCAGTCGCTTTACATCTGGATTACTTCCGTTAAAGAACACATATTTCTTCTCTAATGAAAGCCCCAGCTGCTTCCTGCATTCATTCCGATCCATCGCATGAAATGCGGAAACATCGATTCCCATTGGAAGTACAACAGCTTTTGATTTTCCCCACCAAAGCTTTGACATGAGCTTTCCATTAACACAAATGATCTTTTTTGCCGACCATGCCGCTAGCTGTGAAAGAAGGTGTCCAGAATAATTCCGCAAGATGCCAACACCTCTTGCCATGTTAAGATCACTTCCATGGAACGTGATCACAAGTGGAAGGTCTGCTGATGCGAGTGAGCAGATAAACGCAGTCATTGTTCCGTAATGACTATGCACTATATCAGGCTTATTGAACTCAATGAATGACTTGAGCCGCTGCAATTCTGAATAGATCGCGAAAGGACTGGTTCTGGATGAAAGGAAAAATGTAAGCACGTCGAGGCCTTCCTTTCGAAGATCTTTCACCTGGTTTCTGGAAAAGATCATGGAAGAACCTTTCTCTTCGCCTGGGATCACGATGAGGATCCTGAGCTTCTGATCGTTCATTTCTTTCCTTGTTTTTTAAAGGATACACAAACCAGGATCACAAGTGCAGGCAACAGCATTCCTTCGAATATCAATGCTTTATAAGCTTCAGGTCCTCCCCTGATGATCACAGGAATTTTCGCTACAAAGGTAATTGATGCAATAAACCAGAGGATCTGAAGAAAGCGGTTGGAACTTTTATAATAGTCTTCGCCCTTTCTTATTAAAAAGCCCCAGAAGAGTCCAAGTAATGTTGCACCAAGGATAAGTCCAGCAAGTCCGAAATTAAGGTACCATCCTGTCGCATGATTGATCGTGAAACCCTGCCCTTTGAACGCGTTGACCTTTTCTGCATAGTATGTATAGATATCAGGACTCCTGTCCGGCTTAATGGCTCTTGGGATCATTGAACCGGCGAGGTAAACGAAGCTTGAACCATATGTAGGAGGAACATCATACTTCTGGACACCATACATTGAAAAGTGCGCACTGAACATTTCATTGCTGAACAGGAACGAGGTTGTTGTGCTTGAAACAGAGATGTCCGGTGAAGGCTCCTGTTTCTGCATTCCCTGGTCTTCAAGAGGTGTTACCTTTTTCACCATGGATTTAAAGATCACCTGCGGACTGAATCCTCTCAGCACATCGTTAAAGACCAATGGTGTTCCTGCGATCACTAAAAAGATCAGGACCGGCTTCCAGTTGATCCTGCCTTTGTAGTTCTTAAGGAACAGCAATACTCCCAGGATCGAGCCGAACAGGATCTCATGCTTGTTTCCAAGGAAGGTCAGATAGCCTTCAACAAAGATGATCGCAATCACATAGGCAATAAGTTTCTTCCTGGTTCTTGTTTCATGAAAGAATCTTGAATGCTGATCAGTAAGCAACGTAAGAAATCCAACATAGACCGGGATCACAGCGACCATATTGGAAAGCTGGTGAAGGCTTGTGAAACGGTCGGTGTATGTTCGTGTGATCGTGTAAACAGATTGCTCAGTGGCAAATGCATAAAATATCTGCTTATGAACAAAAAAGAAGCTTGCACAGACAGCTGCCACCGACATCAGGATCAGCTTCCACGAGACAAGCATCCCCTTGGGAGGATCAACAGGCTCTTCAGCCAGCAACTTCGCGTTTTTCTTCAGATATAAAAGCAGAGCAGTTTGCATAACCACAATGAAAGTTCCATAATAAATGATCGACCAGAGGTAATGTTCATCGTTGTGAATGGTGAAGAGCCTGTCGAAGAGGTAATAATAATGCGCACCGAACTTCTCAAAAAAGCGGTTCGTCATGTTATCAATAATGATGAACCATGAACCAGCAAGAGTCCAATAGTAAAAAAGGAATGTACCGATCATCAGGGAATAGTTCCCCGATTGCTTCCAGGTTTTTGCGGCCAGGAAAATGATTAACGCAGTGAAGAGAAAAAGAGTAATTAAATGGATCATGCCTCTTGTTTTAGGAATGAAAGAATTTTTCGTGAAGTAAGATATCCGAGCAGACTTACTGATATGACAAAACCGTAATAGATAATCTCGAGCGATAAGCCGGCAAGCAACACCACTGTTGAGATCGTGGCGAAAACTCCAAAGGAGATAAGGATGTTCAATGTATTCAATCCTTTTACAGATACAGCGTCCAGGATGCTCCTGAGAACGATGTAAACGCAGTAACCCACAGCTCCTAGCATGATGATCCTTACTGTATTCACCATTGCAGGATTATAATTCTTAAGATAAAGATCAAGGAAAGTTTCACTGAGGAAGATGAAAATAACAACACCGATGAACGTGAGGACAAGTGTGTTGTTCATGACTTTCCTGCTGATTTCACGAATACCCTGGAGATTTTTTGCCTTTATGAATGCCGCAGCTTTAGGAAGAAGAAGAAGACTGACAGGGCCAAAAAAAGCTCCTGCGAGACTTAGCAGTGTTACAGCAAAAGCGACATTTCCTGCTTCCTCTACACCACTTATGTGAGAAACAATAAAAGCCGGAAAAGCGAAAAAGCCGGCAAGAAGAAGATCTCCTGGAACTCTTTGTACGCCATACGTGAGCAGCTCTTTCACCTGCGAGAGGATAATTGAAGACCTGATCGACATGTCCTTTGCGGTGATCAAAAAGAAAAAGAATGAAAATACAAACCAGGACAAGGCTGAAAAATAAAGGACAGGAACAAGCTCTTCATAAATAAAAAAACCGATGAGCGGAGCTATTCCCAGGTTGCAAAGCTGAAGCAGGTTTGCACGCATCATCATCATTTTGCCCCTGAGATAGGAATATGTAGCCGAATGAAATAGCATGGCTCCGATCATTAGCAACATGGGAGCAAACACTTCCGAATAGCCTGAAGATGAAAAGATCAGGAAAGACATCTCCTCCCTGAAAATATAACAAGGTATGGCGAAGATGAAAAATCCGATGAACGAAAGCAGCAATCCTGAAACCAGGTAATTGGTGCCTGTGGATTCATCTTCTGTAAGAGCGACATATCTTGGAATTCCAACACCTACACCAAGCAATACAAGCGGAAGGATCAATGAGACCGTTCTTCGGATGATCGCGAACAAGGAAAAGTCAATACCAGAGAACCTGTTTGCTGCAAGACGGTAGATAAGCACCCCTGAGACAATAACCAAAAACTCGGTTATGTAAGTAAGCAGGTAATCCCGTGATATTGATAGTTTCAAGGTTTACTTGGCATAGTTCACCGCACGGGTTTCCCTGATCACTGTGATCTTGATCTGTCCCGGATAGGTCATTTCTGTCTGGATCTTCTGGCTGATATCGAAAGACAGCTGCTCAACATCGTTGTCAGATACCTTTTCACTTTCCACCAACACACGAAGTTCTCGTCCTGCCTGGATCGCATAGGTTTTCACAACACCAGGATACGATAAGGCAAGCGCTTCAAGATCTTTCAATCGCTTGATATATGATTCAGCAATTTCTCTTCGTGCTCCCGGCCTTGAACCGCTGATGGCATCACATACCTGAACCACAGGGCTCAGCATGCTGGTCATTTCAATTTCATCGTGGTGAGCACCAATGGCATTGCAAACTTCAGGATTCTCCTTATGCTTTTCAGCCAGCTTCATACCGAGAATAGCGTGTGGAAGCTCTGGCTGGTCATCGGGAACTTTTCCGATATCATGCAGAAGCCCTGCTCTTTTTGCAAGCTTCACGTTCAATCCGAGTTCACCGGCCATGATGGCACAGAGGTTCGCAACTTCACGCGAGTGCTGCAGAAGGTTTTGTCCATATGATGAACGATACTTCATTCTTCCTACCATCCGGATAAGCTCAGGATGCAGACCATGAATGCCCAGATCAATGCATGTTCTCTTACCAGTTTCAATGATCTCTTCTTCGATCTGCTTCTTAACCTTCTCTACAACTTCTTCAATTCTTGCAGGATGGATACGTCCGTCGCTAACAAGCTGATGCAAGGCAAGACGCGCAATCTCTCTTCTTACAGGATCGAAACCTGAAAGGATGATCGCTTCAGGCGTGTCATCAACAATGATCTCAATGCCTGTCGCTGCTTCAAGTGCGCGAATGTTACGGCCTTCACGGCCAATGATCCGGCCTTTCAGTTCATCACTTTCGATATTGAATACTGAAACTGAATTTTCAATTGCATGTTCTGTGGCTACTCGCTGGATCGTCTGAATGACTAGCTTTTTGGCTTCTTTATTCGCGGTGAGCTTGGCTTCTTCCATGATGTCCTTGATATGAGACATCGCCTGGGTCTTAGCTTCAGCTTTAAGGGCATCCACAAGCTGGGTGCGTGCATCTTCACGGGAAAGCCCACTGATCGTTTCCAGCTGCTCAACCTGCTTCTTGTGAACCTTCTCCACTTCCTGCTGTCTTTTATTGACAAGCTCCAGCTGAGCGGTCATGTTCTCACGTAGCACATCGAGCTCCTTTTGCTTACGCTGGGTTTCTTCGATCTTCTGAGAGAGTGTCTGCTCTTTTTGCTTGATGCGATTTTCGCTGGTAAGGATGGATTGATTTTTTTCCTGGACGATTTTTTCGTGTTCAGCCTTCAGTTGAAGGAATTTTTCTTTTGCCTGCAGGATCTTGTCTTTTTTAATGACTTCACCTTCCGCTTCAGCATCTTTCAGGATCTGTTCGCTTTTCTTTTCGATGTTCTTTTTAAGAACAGTTGAAGCAAGGACATAGCCGACAGCGGCGCCTGCAATAATGATAATGAGGTATATGATAACTTCCATAATTTCAATAAACCCGCAGGTTACATCTGATACCAGAGCCGGGTCTTAAACCCTGGGATCATTCATGCACGGGAAGAAAAAGAAAGTCTAGGATTGGGACTCCGACAGATACTTATCAAGAACAGTATTCAGCTGTGACAGTTCGGAACAGGCTTCTGTGGCCTTGTTCAGCTGTTCGCTGCTTTGAGTTTCCTTACGAAGTTGTTCTGTAACCAGTTCAAGAACAACCATGGACAAAAGATCGGATCTTTCAAGCGACGCAAACTGCGTCTTATATTTTTCAAACGTAACAGCGATCTTTTCTTTCGCGGCCATCACCACAGCTCTGTCAACTTCCGGAACAGAGACCGGATAGGTCCTGCCGGCAATTTCCACCGCGATTGAAATTTTTTCTCCCATGGCTGAACCTGAGTGATCAGGCATTCAGTTTTTCCAGACAATTATCTATTTCCCGAACCATCACATCGATCTTTTCTTTCATGGCATCTTTACTGCCTTCAGTAACCAATGTTTTTTCTTTCAATTCCCTGCCTTCATTCTCCAGATCAATAACCCTTTCTTCAAGCTCCTGATTACGTGCTTTTAAACGGGTAATTTCTTCCACAGCAAGGCTATGCAAATGTATTAATTTTTCTGTTCTTTCCTTAAGCTTATCTATAACAGGGGCTAGTTCGTCCATCAAATAAAGGTTTTTGCAAAGATAAGTGGACATCCCATCAAAAATTCCGGTATCATCTTTTCGATTTGAACCATCCATTGTGCAAATCTTTATAAGCGTTTTTTTTTAGCTCCACATCTCACCAATATCTTTGATAAGTGGCGAAAGCATCAATTTCTCAAGCATTTTCAAGCATTTTCAGCGGACCTTCATTCATTCGCCTGTTCATCTGTTTCGTTCTTCTCTTTCAGTGGAGGAATGCCTATTCTCAAAAATATCCTCAGAAGTATTTTAATTCGCCTCTTTCGATACCTCTTTCCCTTGCTGGCAATTTCGGTGAACTCAGGCTCAACCATTTTCATTACGGACTTGATTTCAGAACAAACGGCAAAGAAGGCTATGCTGTTCTGGCTTCCGCTGATGGATATATCTCACGTGTGAAAGTGACAGGCTATGGATACGGTACAGTTGTTTATATCGATCATCCGAATGGATTCACCACCGTGTATGGTCATTTAAGAAAACTGGAAGGACCTGTCGCAGACTTTGTCAGAAAGGCCCAATATGCATCAAAGAGATTCGAGTTTGAATACTATCCAAAGCCAGGTGAATTCCCTGTAAAGCAAGGCGATGTGATCGGATCTTCAGGAAACTCAGGTGGTTCATCAGGCCCACACCTGCATTTT
>JAKFFM010000001.1:0-90429 GCA_036675075.1 Bacteroidota bacterium | reverse complement strand
TCTTTGTGTTCTTTGCGCTCTCTGCGTTCTCTGCGTGCTTTGGACTCTCTGTGCTCTCTGTGTTCTTTGCGCTCTCTGTGCTCTCTGCGTGCTGTTTTTTGTGTCCTCTGCGTACTCTGCGTGCTCTTCCTCTTCAAACCTCCTCCCACAAAACCTCACCAGATAATCTCCATCTTTGCACCATACATCCCTTATAACCCGGTTCAAACATACCTTCGCCGCCTATTTCCATGAAACCTTCCCTTAAACCTATCACATCCAGCATACACGAGATCAAAAAAGAGCTTGCCCTCCGGGATCATCCTGAGCTGGTCGATCTCTGCATCAGGCTTGCCAGGTTTAAAGTGGAGAACAAGGAGCTGTTTTCATACCTGCTCTTCCATGCTGGCAATGAAGAAATCTATATAGAATCGGTCAAGAATGAAATGGAGGATCAATTCAGTGGAATCAACACAAACCAGATTTACCTGGCTAAAAAGACAATCCGAAAAGTACTAAAGACAGCCAACAAGCATATCAGGTTCTCTGGAAAACAATCAACTGAAATAACCATCAGAATACATTTTTGCAAAATACTTCTCGAGTCAAAAGTTCCTCTGAAAAGATTTCCTGTGATCGAGAATCTGTATGTGAATCAGTTGAAAAAGATCGATGCAGTCCTCGCTAAACTGGATGAAGATCTTCAGTATGATTATCAGCATGAAATTGACCTCATCAACGAATACTGATTAACACATCAGTCGAAAGGCATTGCAAGAAGTGGGGTATTCATGATGGCTGACATTCGCTTCGTCTCGCTTCCGCCAAAGAGTTTACTCAGGAATGACTTTTTTTCAGAGAACATCACAAGCAGATCGGCGGAAAGCTCATGTGCAGCATCATTTAATCCTTCCGTTACCGTATCATTACTATAGATTCTATAATCAGCCTGCATACCCATAAAACGTTGATTCACGCGTTCTGTGAGATCTTTAAGCCAATGACGTTCCTGGTTAAACTGCTTATCATCAGAAATGTGAACCAACGTTACCTTGGGCTTGAACAATCCTAACCAGGCTGATAGATATTCCCATGCTTCAAGATCAGTTTCATCATCCTCTACAGCAATCATCACCTTTTTGAACCCTTTATAATTTGCATAATGAGGGATTGCAAGAACTGGAATGGTGGAGTCTTCAACTACCCCGGATGCATTACTTCCTACCCACAGACCTCTGTCTACTGACTCACCACGAGTACCCATGATCACGAGTTGAAAGTTGTTCGAAGCGACATGCTTTAAAATTCCCGCAGAAGGTTCATCATCGTCGATAATATGTGTGCATGATGTTCCGGCCTCTTTGCACCATGATTCCAGCAATTTCACACGTTGTGCCTTATCCTGAATAAAAAATTCCTTTTGGTCATCCACTGATAGCACTGCATCTGACATAGGGGGTGTCCAGGCATGATACAAGGTCAAAGTCGCATTGAAATGATTGGCAACATCCACTGCAAACTGCAGAGCTGATCTGGCTGATTCTGAAAAGTCAACTGGCACTAGTATCTTATTGATCATTGATTTTATGTCTTGCGAAACATCATCCTTAAATCATGCCAGCCACTTTCCTTTCATATTATTCTAAGTAAAATTCCAGGACTACATTCTTCCCTCATATGATCTGCGAAGATGATCATACAAACCAGAATGATTACCTTTGCATCTCTTTCGTAGCCCCGGCTGCAGACATTTATTTAAATATTATCATGGAAGAATTAGTAGTAAAAGACAGCAATGGTGCTATCCTCAATGATGGAGACAATGTAGTGCTAACAAAAAGCCTTAAAGTAAAAGGATCTTCACTCAACCTCAAGCAGGGAACAATGATCAAAAAGATCAGGTTAACCTCGAATGATGAAGAGATTGACTGCAAAGTGAACGGAACAAGCATCGTTCTAAAAACATGCTTCGTTAAGAAAGCGTAAATCCAGCAATTGCACAGTACCTGCTTCATTTGCGGGTTCTGATTTTATCAGTCATGAATAGTTTCCTAAATTAGACTTCATATTCATTTTGAATGAAGGACGAAAAGGATCAAATGGCTGAACGGTATGAACGCCGTAATACTGAAGAAGTTCAGAAAAGAAACAGCAACCTTTATTTCAACCACTATGCTGTTGCTGAAAAAGAACTGATCTATGCTGAAATTCTTCGTAAGCACTTTTTAAATCCGGAATCCCTCAGGGTCTTAGAAATAGGTGCAGGCTCAGGTGGAAATCTTTTATTCTTCAAAAGGATGGGAGTCACCTGGACCAACCTGTATGCGAATGAGCTACTACCTGAAAGGCTGAAAGTCCTGAAAGAGAACTATCCGAACATTAAGGTTTTCGAAGGGGATGCGTCTGAAATAAACCACGAGGATCACAAATTCGACATTGTGTTTCAGTCAACCGTTTTCACGTCAATTCTCAACTTCGATTTTAAGAAAAAAGTTGCAGATAAAATGTGGTCACTTTTGAAGCCAGGTGGAATTATATTATGGTATGATTTCATGTATGACAACCCTTCAAATAAAGATGTAAAAGGGATCGGTAAAAACGAGATCAGGAAACTGTTTTCCTTAAGTACTGAAATTTCATTTACTAAAGTAACCCTGGCCCCTCCAATTGGCCGAAGAGTTAAAAAGCTTTACCCCATATTCAATATCTTTCCTTTCCTGCGAACTCACATCATTGCTGTAGTCAAAAAGCCGAAAGCATAAGCAATAGATCTTACGTTTGCTGTTTTTCATTCCATTCCCAGCTCATATTTCAAAAGTTTAATATCTTGCATGGTATAAACCCAAACATTTTATCATGAAAAGACTTTTACTTTCCCTTGTCGCAATCCTATGTATCGGATTAACATCATGCAAGAAAGACTACACTTGCACATGTACGACAATCGACACAGACCCAAACTGGAACTACACTGAAACTGTAACTTACAACTTCACTGCGAAGAAAAAAGATGCTGAATCACTTTGCTCAAGATATGAGAGCTCATACAGCTCAGGTGCTTACACCGTTACAACAACATGTGACCTTAAGTAATCTATTTAAGTTTCGTAAAAGAGGAAAGGCTTCATTGTCTTTCCTCTTTTTTTTATCCTACACTTTGAGCAGAGAAATCTATCTGCTTCACTCAGTTCAAGACTTCCCTGAAGAAAAGAAGCATGTGCTGCCAGGAACGTTCATCCGCTGTCTTATTGTAAGCTGCCCCTTTTGAAACATCATTGCCGGAAGAAGGATTTGTAAAGGCATGCACAGCACCGCTATACGCGATAAACTGATAGTCTACTTTTGCCTGGTTCATTTCTTCCATGAATGTCTGAACCTCTTTCACAGGTACATTCGGATCGATGGCTCCATGACATACCAGCACCTTTGCCTTGATTTTAGCTGCATTTGCAGGATCTGGATTGTTAAGCCCTCCATGAAATGAAACAATACCGTCCACATCAGCACCACTCCGGCCAAGCTCTAGAGCAGCTGTACCACCAAAACAATAACCTATTACAACGATCTTTGATGTATCACCTTCGCTGAATGTTTTCGCTTTATTAAGCCCCGCTATCATTCGCTGCTGCATCAACTTTCGGTCTGACTTGTATTTCGTAGCTTCCTTACCAGCATCAGCGGCGGATTCCGGCCTTACTCCTTTTCCATAGATATCTGGTGCAAATACCACGTATCCCATGGTAGCAAGCTGATCGCAGCGTTTCTTCACGTAATCATTGATGCCTTTCCATTCATGAACAACCAGCACAATTGGTCGTTTTCCTCTGACAGCAGGATCATAAGCTAAATATCCTTCCAGGGTTACATCATGGTCTTTGTATTCGACTGATAAAGTCTTTAAGGTCTGCGCGGAAACGTTAAGATGTAGCGCGAGCAGAATGAGGAATGCGATATGTTTCATGAAAGCAATTTAAGACTCCTTCACGAAAATCATACTGGTGTTTTTTCAAAAATATCTTAAAGAATCTATTCTGAAACGAATCCCATGAGATAATCCAATGAGATCATGTTATAACTCTCAGGAAGAAAGAGAAGGATCAACACGAAGATGAGCCTTGGAAAAAAATGCTGCATATCCCAGAGAGGCTTGATGCGGCTGAACCCAAGGCATACAAGGACCATATTCAATGACAGCAGCCAGAGTGCTGGAGTAGTGAGCAGACCAATAACCAGCAATGCTCCACAAAGCAGTTCCAGGTAAGAATTGGCAACAACGGAAAAATAGATAAAGCCTCTCGGTAAGGTCCTTAGAGATTGGGCAAAGGAGGCAGTCACATCTTTAACTCCAAGACCGAATATCTTATCATAGGCCTGGGCAAAAAACAAGATACCTGCAATGATCCTGCAGGCTGCATATCCGATCTCTGTAGAGCCTAATTCCATGTTATTTATGATTCAGGCTATAAAGATAACAATCATGATACAAGCCAGTCAATAATCAACAGGCTCTTATTTCACAGCCTTATTTGCTGGTTTTTCTCTGATGATTGTTACTATCGCACTTCCTACAGCCATAATGGCAAGAAAAAGGATCAGAACCGTCAGGCCCGCTAGCCAGTACATTCCGTTGTTCATTAATTCATTCATGATTGGTAAAAAGTTAAATTATTTCTGATGTTTTTCCGCATAAGCCTTTGCAGCTTCTCTCACCCATGCACCGGCCTTGTCAGCTTTTACACGTGCAGATAATCGTTCCCTGTTGCAGGGTCCGTTTCCATTAATCACCTGGTTGAACTCATCCCAGTTGATCTCACTGTACTCATAAGAACCGGTCTCTTCATTGTATTTAAGCCTGGAATCAGGGATCTTCAAACCAATGAATTCTGCCTGGGGAACTGTCCTGTCAATAAATCGCTGTCTCAACGTATCGTTTGTTTCGCGTTTTATTTTCCATTTAAGCAGCTGGGATGAATTTGATGAAGCTGAATCAGATGGTCCAAACATCATCAGTGAAGGCCACCACCAACGGTTAAGTGCGTCCTGTGCCATTTCTTTTTGCTCTTTCGTTCCTTTCATGAGCGCTGCAAGAAGTTCGTAACCCTGTCTCTGATGAAAGCTTTCTTCCTTACAGATCCTTACCATTGCGCGTGAATATGGACCGTAGGATGTTCTCTGAAGCATGACCTGGTTCATGATCGCTGCTCCATCAACGAGCCATCCGATCGCTCCGATATCTGCCCAGTTCAATGTAGGATAGTTAAACACACTCGCATATTTCGCCTTGCCTGAATGCAGCTGTTCAAGCAACTCGCTTCTGTCAATACCCAACGTTTCTGCAGCACTGTATAAATAGATTCCGTGGCCTCCTTCATCCTGAACCTTCGCAAGAAGGATCTGCTTTCTGGAAAGGCTTGGTGCTCTTGTAATCCAGTTAGCTTCAGGCAACATGCCAATGATCTCGGAATGTGCATGCTGGGAAATCATTCGGATCAGCTGCCGGCGGTACTCTTCAGGCATATGGTCCTTGGGCTCGATCTTCTCATCTTTTTCAATGCGTTGATCAAATATACTATTGGCTGATGTTGCGATCATCTGTTTATGGATTGCTTTACAAAGTAATCTGTTGCGTATGCCTCTCAATATGATGCAGGTCAGAGAATCAGATGACAGACATCACATCTCGTCATTTATATGGTACTGCTGAAAATAATTGTCTCTGGCTTATCCTTGTTCAACCTTTCGTCGAAGGCCATGCACACATTTCTGATGAATGGCCTGCAAGCCTCCGTCGCATAAATTCTGTCTCCGTCGACCTTAACAAGTTTATCACTGATCATCTCCACCAGCCTCTTCAGGATCTCTTGCTTTTGTTCTTTTTCTGAAGATGAAAAGGTCGTTTCCTGGAAGCATATCATATTAAGAATGTGCCTTCTTATACTAAGATCCTCTTCTGTCAGCAAGTGCCCTTTAAAGAACGGGAATCTTCCTTCGACAACAGCTTTGAGGTAATCTTCTACAAGCTTGATATTCTGGACAAATGCTGTTGTTGAATCGCTGATGGATGATGCACCAAGTGAAACCATGAGGTCTGTACGTGATGTTGTATACCCCATAAAGTTCCTGTGCATGGTTTTGTTCTGCATCGAAAGATAGAGACTGTCATGTGGCAGCGCGAAATGATCCATACCTATTTCCATGTACCCGTAGGCTTCAAGCATGCGTCTTCCATTCTCATACAAAGCTCTTTTGGAATCATTGTCAGGAAGATCAGCCTCTGTAAACTTGCGTTGTCCGGGCTTCACCCATGGAACGTGTGCGTAACTGTAAAAGGCTATTCTGTCCGGAGATAAGGTTCTGACTTTGTCAATGGTATCTGTAACTGACTTCATGGTTTGAAAAGGCAGACCATAAATAAGATCATAGTTGACCGATTCATAACCGATCTCACGTGCTTCATCCGTCACTTTCTTTACCTGCTCATAGCTTTGGATCCTGTTCACGGTTTTCTGAACAACCGGATCGAAATCCTGGATACCCAGGCTGATCCTTCTAAAGCCATGATCAAAAAGAACCTTCATGTGCTCGTACGTTGTATTGTTTGGATGAGCTTCAAAGCTGAATGAAGGATTTTTATGTACATCCACATCTTTTAAAAGTGAGCTTAAAAGATAATCGAGGTTGGATGGACTAAAGAATGTTGGTGTTCCTCCGCCAAGATGCAGTTCACTGATCACAGGCTTTTCTCCAAACAGATCGAGATAGAGCTTCCATTCTTTCAGAACGCCTTCTATATAAGGTTTCTCAACCGCATGGTTAATGGTGATTCGTGTATTACATCCGCAATAGGTACACAGGCTTTCACAAAATGGAAGGTGTATGTAAACAGATATTCCCTGTGTACTGTTGCTTTTTTTGAAGGTCGTCAGTACATGCTCTTTCCATGATTCCTGGTCTGGCTTTACCGACCAGTATGGCACAGTAGGATAGCTTGTATATCGTGGGCCCGGCACATTGTACTTTGTGATCAGGCTGCTTTCAAGTAAGTTCATATTCATTCAGATTATCTTCAAGTGTCCACTCAGCATAAGAACTGGCTGTTTCACTGAGCCTCATTTTAACAAGGTCAACTCCTTCCGGAAGCAATTCACGGACCCTGTTTACGAATTCTAAAAGCAACACTTCACATGTTGGGCTTTCATTAACATAAACTAGCCTGGTATCGAGAGAAATAGATCCGGCAGCCTTTTCAGGAAGCACCAGGCTATGGTCGAACTTTTCAAGGATGCTGCTGTTCACAATCTTTTTTAGCTCTGTAAAGTCCATCACCATTCCATCTTCCGGATGTCCTGCTTCATGCCTGATCTTTCCTCTCACTGTTACATGCAGATGATAAGAATGTCCATGTATGTTTTTGCATTGTCCATTATGATATGGAAGCATATGCGCCATTTCAAAATGAAACATCTTTGTAACCCTTACGACACTCATCCTGGAATTGTATGCAATGAAGCTTTCAGTTCATTTAAGAAACGATCGATCGTGCCTTTACTTATGTGCGGCATCATCACTATTTTATACCACTTAGGTTGCTCATGATATGTATCAGGTACCAGCAGATACTTTTCAGCAATTGCTTTTGGAACATATCCTGCTTCGATTGCAATAATGTTAAGAGCTGGTTCACGATAATACCCGATTCCATGCTTTCCAAGCCAGTTACAAAGCTGATCGGTCTTGCCTATAAGGTTTCTCATTTTAACTTTCCAGCCATCGGATCCGTGTGACATCATGATCATCCAGACAGCCACAGCATTCGCTCCTGACCGGCTTCCACAAAGTGTCTGGTCCTTGCCCGGAATATATTGCGCCTGCTCTGTAATGACATTTTCAACAAGGCCTTTTCGAAGAAGCACGATCCCGGTTCCATAAGGTGCCTGAAGCATTTTATGCGCATCGATCGTAATTGAGCTGATCAGTGGATTCCGAAAACCATATAGATCATTGTCTTTTACGAATGGATAGATAAACCCTCCGAATGCAGCATCAATATGCAGCCTGAACGGAATGCCACTTTGTACAAGAACCGGTGTCAGTTCATTGAGATCATCGACTGAACCGAACATGGTTGTTGAGAGATTCGATACTACAATGAGTCTCTTCTTTCCATTTAAGCGGGCATTTGCAAGTATTTCGGAAGCTTTCTGTGTATCGATCTGTCTTGTCTTTTCATGCACCGGCAAGAGTATAGAATCAATCTGAAGCAGGTTTGAGGCTTTAGGCATGGAGTAATGACTATCCTCAGAATAAACAAGTGCGATCTCATTCAACGCGATGTGTTCCTTGAATAGAAAAAGATTCCGGTAAACCCAGATCGCATAGATGTTTGCTTCTGTTCCTCCTGACGTCACATACCCGTCCTGCTGACCTTTGTTTCCTTTGAAGAGTTGCTCTGCACAAAGGTTGATCAGATCTATTTCAATTTTCTGAGTCCCCGGAAATGGTCCTGAAGGGCCAGACAATGTATGACAACCAATATTGTTCGGGTTGGATATTAAGGTCTTAAGGAATGGTGCATTCTCCAGGAACGGCGCATCTTCGTAAAACTCATCCGGATCAAGGAATGTCCCGGGAATGCCGAGCACTGCGGATTTGCGATAATCGATGTTCTCTCCCAAAGCCTGTTCGATACGCTCCTGGATCTCTGATGATGAAAGTTTAGGCCAATACATTTATTCGATTATTTGTTTTTATCCTGATTTTTATGACAGCATGCATGCATACCGCTTTCTGCTGAAGCTTTCGGGCTTATATAAGGGATGCCCAGATCCAATCCTCTCAATACAAGGAGCAATGCCATAGCACCCATCATATAAGGGAATGCAGATCGCGCTGTGTTTCTGAATTTCTGACTGACTAGCGATGCCATCATCGAGATGGAAGCCATCATTGGAAATGTACCGGCACCAAAAGCAGCCATAAAGAGTGCACCTCCCAATACATCACCTGTAGTTACAGAACCTGCCAGCGCCATATACACCATGCCGCAGGGAAGGAATCCATTGATCACTCCAAGCAGGAATATCGACCATGGAGTTTTCTTTTTAACCAGGTTCCCAAACATGCTTTTGAACATTCCGAATGCCTGGATCGACACTATTTTTTTAGATAATGGTGTGAAAAGAAAAAGCAGGATCAGCACACCTGCAACAACTGACAATACCTGCTGATAACCTGCTAATGCGATATTCTGACCAATCATTCCTGCGAGCAGCCCGAACATGGAATACACCAGGATACGGCCAATGTTATAAGTAATGACTGCAAGAATTCTTTTTGAAGGTGTCGGATCAGCCACTGGTATGGCAAGAGCGATTGGTCCACACATGCCGAGGCAGTGAAGGCTTCCAAGCAATCCCATGGTGAAAGCGATCCAGATCATGACTAATTAATATAAATTACGCCTTCTGTAAAATAAGCCAGGTCATCTTCTGACCAGCTTAGCTGAACTTTATATGCTCCTTTTGCAAGCTGGGAAACAGGAACGCTCTGAATCCCTTCAGGATTCAAGGTTAATGGAATTTTCACATCAAGGTTTTTATCTGATGGCTTGAAGAAACAGATCTCACCCTGCGCTGATTTCATGTCATCAGGAAATGTAAACGTGATCTCATTGTTATTGATAATCCACACAGGCTTCTCTTCAAGAGCATTTGCACGTTCGATCTGATCAAGCTTTTCCTGGTATTTAAGTTCCTGCTTGTAGTAATCCTTAGTTACCAGATCCACTTTTTCATTTGTGCTTCTGAACACAAAGAAGATGATCATTGCAACAAACCCCGTATATAAAAGGAATATTCCCGAACCCCAGCTGAATTTCAATTTCTTATCCATGTTTACTTTGTGTTACAGGGCCCATAAAGTTTGTTTCAATTGACTGGATCTTCTTGCCATGATTGTAAACACCAATACGAACCTTTGTTTTTCTTTTTTCTATCTCGGATCTGTCGAGGATCAGGAAGAACTGTGCCTGCTTGACATCGCCTCTGTGAAGGCTGATCGAATCACCACCGATCATTTTGATGTCACCTTCCGAGCTTTCAAGCTTTAATGTAGCGCTGACATCTTCATGCCCTTTATTGACAAGCTTCACCATGTACAGGTTGCTGATCTTATTATCTTCCTGCTCCTGGTAAAGCATTCCTGGCATACGCAACACCTTGGTTTCTACAGGCTTTCTGGAATAAAGACTGAACCCGAGAATACCGATCAGCATGACCAGCACTGCTGTATATCCAATGATCCTTCCTGTAAAAGCAGGCTTCGTTCCGGATATGATGTTGTTCTCGCTGGCAAAGCGGATCAATCCTTTCGGCCTCTTCACCTTCTCCATCATATAGTCGCAGGCATCGATACAAGCCGTACAGTTCACACATTCCAGCTGAGTTCCGTTCCTGATGTCGATACCAGTTGGACAGACCTTGACACACTGATAACAATCAATACAATCGCCTGCTCCAGTGTCAACCTTTTTATATTTTTCTCTGGGCTCTCCTCTCACATGATCATAAGCAACGATGATCGAATTCTGGTCAAGAAGCACTCCCTGCAACCTTCCATAAGGACATACCACGATACAAACCTGTTCCCTGAACCATGCAAAAACTCCAAAAAAGATAAAGCTGAACACGAGCAGTGAGATCGTCATGGAAATGTTATCATGAAATGGACCGGTGAACAGATAGAACATTCGTTCTGTTCCTCTCACATAAGAAAGGAACAACAACGAAATGACTACTGAAATGGCGAAGAAGATGGTGTACTTCGAAATTCGCTTGAAGAGTTTCTCATTCGTCCATGGTGAACGGTCGAGTATCTTTTGCTGCACAGAATCTCCTTCAATCCAGTATTCGATCTTTCTGAAAAGCATTTCCATGAAGATGGTCTGAGGACAGGCCCAGCCACACCATACTCGTCCGAAAACGACAGTGAACAATACAATAAACACCATCACTGTGATCATCATCAAACCAAAGAGGAAGAAATCCTGAGGGTAGAAGATCACATTGAAAAGAACGAATTTCCTGTTTACAACATCCAGCAGGAACAATGGCTCATTGTTGATCCTGATGAAAGGCAATCCGAAGAAAACCATCAGTAAAAAATAGCTTACATAGGTCCTTGCATTATAAAGTTTTCCTTTAGGTTTTTGTGGATACAACCAGATGCGCTTCCCATCCTTATCCATCGTAGAGACGGAATTTCTAAAATCATCAGCAGCTTCTTTGATTATTGCATCCATGGTCTATTGTTATTTTAAGGCAACTTTGACTGAATCGGTAGCTAGTGAATCTTTAAATGCAGCATCTTCCTTGTAAATTTCTCCCTGTGCAGCTTTTGCATTCGGAGGATTTGTACCCTTAAGTGTCAGAATGTAGCTGGCCACTTCCTGGATCTGCTTAGGCTTCAACTGAGCCTGCCAGGCAATCATTCCTTTATCCGGAACACCATACTTGATCGTTTTGAAAACATTGCTGATTCCGCCACCGTGTAACCAATATTCATCAGCCAGGTTAGGTCCTACTCCACCTTCTCCGGCCCCACCATGACACGCACGGCAGTTGTCATTGAAGATCGTTTTACCAGATGCAATGGCTGCGGCGTCCTCAAGGTAAACCACGCTCTTCTCGTCCACATTGGCAGCATCTTTCTTCCTGTTCTCTTCTTTCATGATCTCCGCGCTGGCAACTTCTTTCTGATATTCCTCCAACTGAAGCTCTCCTGTTTTAAATACATGGAACTTGAACAGGTAAACAAATGAGAAGATGATTGTACCGTAAAACATGTACCTCCACCAAAGTGGCAGGTTGTTATCAAGCTCCCGAATGCCATCATATTCATGGTCTGTAAGAATACTATGCTCCTCTTCAACAGGCACACTCTCATTCATGATGCTCACCACTTTCTTAAGGGAAATCTCCTTTTGCACCGGTAGAGGCTCTTTACCGAAGATCTCTCTGTAA
Organism: Bacteroidota bacterium; assembly: GCA_036675075.1. Lineage (GTDB taxonomy): Bacteria > Bacteroidota > Bacteroidia > JAKFFM01 > JAKFFM01 > JAKFFM01. Next base: position 78,430 of record JAKFFM010000001.1, on the reverse strand, counting down.
AGAGATGTGTAGGTGCTTTTAAGATAGATGGCTACAACAAACAATACAATGATTGCCGCCAGAAGAGCAATAAGTATAGGGTCTGAGGGCAAGCCTGTCTTTTCAATCCAGCTTTGTGAAGGTTGACTCACGACCTCCGCTTCCTGGCCAAATGCAGAAACACTGCTCAAACCGGACAATACAAACAATGAAAGGTTCTTATTACTACTTAACATGAGTTCCGGATTTTTCGAAATCATTTTCCATATCATTCAGTGGTACATTTTCCAGAATGGATACTGTTTCGTTCGAGAGGATCTTGCTTGCATATATTATGAGCGACACAAAGAATATGAAGAAGATCATCAGTGATATCATAGGAAATATGCTCACTCCAGCTATACTTTCCAGGTAATTGATAAATTTCATTTTGGTCTTATTTAGTTTCCTTCACTGGTTTATGACTTGCTTTTATATCAGTACCAACGCGCTGGAGGTAAGCGATCAACGCGATGATCTCTTTGTTGCTCGCTGTTTCAATACCTGATTCTTTCAGGCTTTTGGCGATCTTTTCAGACTGTTTCTCAATGTCTTTGTTTGCAACCAGATCAAATCCTTCAGGATATGGTACACCAAGTGTCATCATCGCTCTGATCTTTGTCGCTGTAGTTGATGTATCCAGGTCATCATCCAGCAGCCATGGGTATCTTGGCATGATCGAACCAGGAGACATTGCACCCGGATCATCCATGTGGTTATAATGCCATGAATCAGGATACTTCCCTCCGATCCTCGCGAGATCAGGACCAGTACGTTTTGATCCCCACTGGAATGGATGGTCATACACAAATTCTCCTGCTTTTGAATATTCACCATAACGTTCGGTTTCTGATCTGAAAGGACGTACCATCTGTGAATGACATGTATAGCATCCCTCCCTCACATACAGGTCGCGGCCATGAAGCTCAAGCGGTGTGTATGGCTTAACGCTGGCAATTGTTGGGACATTCGATTCTACCATAAATGTTGGAACCATCTCAATGATACCACCTATCAGGATCATTACGAGAGAACCGATCATAAGCTGAATAGGTCTTCTCTCAATCCAGCGGTGCCAGTGTTCTCCCTGATGTGCTTTTTCTTCTTTAACAAGTGCAGGAGCCTGTGCGCTTTCGTTTTCAGTGAGCTTTCCTGCCTTCGCTGTTTTGATCAGGTTCCATGTCATCACGATCACACCTGTGAGGTACATTGCTCCACCAAGACCTCTCAGCATGTACATGTAACGTAGTTCAGTTACCGTTTCAAGGAAGTTTGGATACTTCAGGAATCCATCCTGTGTGAACTCTTTCCACATCAGACTTTGTGTGAAGCCTGCCCAATACAACGGGATCGCATAAAACAGGATACCCATTGATCCTATCCAGAAGTGGAAATTCGCAGCTTTTTGTGAATATAGATCTCTGTTGTAAAGTTTTGGGAACAGCCAGTATAACATACCGAATGTCAGGAATCCATTCCAGCCAAGCGCTCCAACGTGAACGTGAGCTATGATCCAGTCTGTAAAGTGGCCGATCGCATTCACATTTTTGAGAGATAGCATCGGACCTTCAAAAGTAGCCATACCATAAGCGGTGATGGCAACGACCATGAACTTAAGCACGACACTTTCGCGTACCTTGTCCCAGGCTCCACGAAGTGTAAGCAATCCATTGATCATACCTCCCCAGGATGGTGCAAGTAGCATTATCGAGAAAACAGTACCTAATGATTGTGCCCATTCAGGTAAAGCAGTGTATAGCAAATGGTGTGGACCTGCCCAGATATAAAGAAAGATCAGCGCCCAAAAGTGAATGATGGAAAGTCTGTATGAAAACACAGGTCTGTTTGCAGCCTTAGGAATGAAATAATACATCAGCCCCAGGTATGGTGTTGTAAGGAAGAAAGCAACAGCATTGTGTCCATACCACCATTGCACAAGTGCATCCTGTACACCCGCATACCATGAGTAGCTCTTCATGAAAGTAACAGGAATCTCAAAAGAGTTTACAATGTGAAGAACAGCTACAGTTACGAAAGTTGCAATGTAAAACCAGATCGCAACATACAGGTGACGCTCTCTTCTCTTGATGAGGGTACCAAACATATTCCATCCAAACACCACCCACATAATGGTGATGGCGATATCAATGGGCCATTCAAGCTCTGCATATTCCTTACCTGTTGTAAAGCCAAGCGGCAGGGTGATCGCAGCAGACAGAATGATCAGCTGCCACCCCCAGAAATTAATGCGGCTCAGAACATCGCTGTACATCCTTGTTTTACAAAGACGCTGCAATGAATAATACACCCCTGTGAAGATCCCGTTTCCAACAAATGCAAAGATCACGGCGTTTGTATGCAGCGGACGGATACGTCCAAATGTTGTCTGGGCCGTATCCATGTTCAGAACAGGGAATACAAGCTGTAAGGCCGCAAGAAGTCCTACAAGCATACCAACCAATCCCCAGGCGATCGTTGCATACGCAAACATGCTTACGATCTTATTATCATAAGCAAAGTATTCGATATTACCTCCACTATGATGACTGGCCTCCTTTGGTGCAGTTTTTACCTGGATATCCTGGTCAACACTTACTGAATTTTCCATTACTTCTTTTTATTTTCGTTAGGTTGGTCTTCTAATAACATTCTGATTGAAGGCGTGTAATCATCTTCATACTGTCCCTCTTTGAATGACCAGATGAAAGCAAGTAGAAATGCTACTGCCACAATCAAACTAATGGCTATCAACACATACAATGCACTCATGTTTTTTTAATTTATGCATCAAAATTACCCTTGAAAAAAAGGCGTTTTTATGATGGGTGTCAATGTTTAATATGACTTATATCAGTTTTTCCATAATCAGAACACAGCTATGTTTACTGTGCTTTCAGAACCATTGATTACCAAACCAATAGCATGTTATGACCAAAGAGTTCGAGTTTATACTTTATGTAAAAGACCAGGAAAAAAGCAGGGATTTTTATAGACAACTGCTTACAAGGGAACCACGGCTGGATGTTCCGGGCATGACGGAATTTGAAATTGAAAAAGGAGTGATCCTTGGTCTTATGCCTGAAAATGGCATCGCTGCATTGCTAAACGGACTTCCCCATCCATCCCTAGGCTCAGGAATACCAAGGTGTGAGATTTACATGCATTTTGATAACGTCATTTCTATGCAGGAAAAAGCAGTCAAACTGGGAGGGAAAATTATAAATGAAGCCCAGAAAAGAAACTGGGGGCACATCGTTTCATACGTCGCTGACCCTGATGGACACATTCTGGCATTCGCCAGTGCCGATAAATAAATAATAAAGTCACTCTGAATATGAAGAAAAGCGACATCACTTCAATGGAAGACATCAAGCTCCTTGTAGATTCGTTTTATGACAAGGTAAACAGGGATTCTCTCCTAAGTAATGTCTTTAACGATGTTGCTAAAATAGACTGGCCTTCACATCTACCAAAGATGTATGCATTCTGGTCTACACAGCTGCTTGGATCAGCGAGCTATTTCGGCAAGCCTTTTCCGCCTCATATGAAGCTGCCTATTAATAAAATGCATTTTGAACATTGGATCAGTCTTTTCATTCAGACTGTTGACGAACATTTTAAAGGAACCGTGGCAGAGGTCGCAAAACAAAAAGCAAAGAACATATCAGCAGTGTTTCAATACAAGCTTGGAATCACCGGCTCTTTTTAAAGATCATCTTCCCTGCGATTGTTCCGGAAAGTGTGGTGAAGGAAATGATGGTTACGGAACTCAATGGCATCAGTATGGCTGCTACAAGCGGTGACATGGTACCCTGAATGGCAAACCAGATTCCTACAAGGTTATAAATCAGCGACAAGGTAAAGCTGCCAATGATAATGTTTCTGCATACCCTTGAGAATCTGAGAAATGAAGGGATCAGGGAAAACGAGTTTGCATCCAGAATTCCATCGCATGCAGGTGAAAATGAATTCATATCATCTGAAACTGTGATACCTGTATTGGATTTTTTCAATGCGCCTGCATCATTGAGTCCATCTCCGATCATAAGCACATTCGCACCTTTTGATCTAAGCTTTTCTATGAGATCACGTTTATCATGAGGTGCCTGGTAAAAGAAGATTCCACTTTCATAGGGGAGCACTTTCTTCAGGTACTCACGTTCTGCGTCATTATCACCAGACAAAACAATCAGCTTGAATTCTCCTGAAAGATCACTGATAAGTTCCTCAAAGCCATCACGGTACTTGTTCGAAATTGAAAAGCATCCAATAACCTGATCATCAATGCTTAGAAGCACCTTCGTCCCCTTTACATCCATAAAATGTCCTGTCGATTTAAACAGCGATGGAACACCTGCCTTTACGTGCAATCCGTTTATAACAGCCTCTGCTCCTCTCCCCTCAAACTCCTTATAATTTTCGACCGACAGCATTGATTTTCCAGGCATCGAGTGAATGATCACTTTGCTTACCGGGTGATTCATCTGAAATGCCAGTGATCGCAGAATCATTTGCTGATAGTCCGTCAGTTTTTCACCATGGTATTCCACCTTCGCATCTTTGGGTTGCGTGATGGTTCCTGTTTTGTCAAACACGATGGTATCTACTGTTGCAAGCTTCTCAACCACGGGACCGTTCTTCAGGTAGAACGACTTATTCCCAAGGATCCGCATGGCATTTCCAAGTGTGAACGGTGAAGATAGAGCCAGCGCACACGGACAGGTAATGATGAGAACAGCAGTAAACGCATTGATCGCTTTTTCACTGTCTGATCGAAACCAGTACAAAAATGCAGCAGCAGCAATCGCCAGGATAGAAAGCGTGAACCCCGTGCTGATCCGTCCTGCCAGGTTTGTAAGATCTTTTTGCGGCTGGGAGGATGAACGCTCATTCCATAATCCGGTAAGGTATGACTGTGACACTGATTTTGTCAACACCAGTTCAATCGCTGCACCAACCTGCTTTCCACCGGCATAGATCGTATCACCTGCTTTTTTGATAACAGGTACACTCTCACCAGTAACAAAACTGTAGTCAATTTCAGCGCGTCCTGAAACCAGGATTGAATCGGCCGGTATGATCTCCTCGTTGTGAATGATCACATGATCACCTTTCTTCAATGATGACAATGATGCGCTCTCTTCAGCACCATCTTTCTTTATCGTTACAGCAACCGGAAAGTATGACCTGTAATCCCGGTCGAAAGAAAGCCGGTGATAGATCCTGTTCTGAAACATTCGGCCTATGAGCATAAGAAAAACCAGGCTTGCCAGGGTATCCATGAAGCCGGCGCCCTGGTCAGACAATATATCATAAGTGCTTTTGACAAACATCACGATCACTCCTAAAACAATAGGAATGTCAAGGTTCACATGCTTTGTTTTAACAGCATTGAAGGCTGAGACAAAAAATTCAGATGCACTATAAAAAAGTACCGGCAGAGAAAGAAGGATGTTGAGATACCCAAAGTACCTGCGGAAAGGCGATTCAGTGATGACATCAAGACCGAGGTACTCAGGAAAGCTCAGCAGCATGATGTTTCCGAAACAGAAGAACGCGACAGCCAGCTTGAGATAATAGATCGTGAATGTATCTCGCTTTTTTTCTCCTTCTATATCATTCAGATTGATTTCAGGCTTGTAGCTGATCGACGTCAGCAACTCCGCAAGCTGCCTGAGTGAGATCCGTGATTCATCAAAATGGATCTTCACTTCACACTTGAGAAAATTCACCGTGGATTTATAAACAGCATCATTCAGTCTGAACAGATTCTCAAGCAGATAGATACAGGAACTGCAATGAACCACTGGAATATAGAATGACACGGATGTCATAGATCCATCCGAAAACAGGATAAGCTTATCACGAACTTCTTTCTGATCGAGGTAGGCAAACTCTCCAGCTTTTTTATTCTTTACTGAGCTTCCGGGTTTTTCATTAATATCATAATAACATGACAAGCCGCTCTCAGAAAGCAATTCAAAAACAGCCTTACAGCCAGGACAGCAGAATTTATGCTCCTGGAAAACCACAGTTTCATAACCACAAACATCACCACAATGGTAGCATGATGTTTGAATATCAATATCGTCCTTTGAAGGGTTCTGGCTCATTCTACAAAACTACCCCAGACAACAGTCCCTGCTGATGCCTTTGGTCATAATGAAACATGATTATTATCAACCTGTCTCTTTCAGCCTGGTCCTCAGCTTTGATTCCAGGATCCTGGCTTTGGGAAAAACGATGTTATTTTCGAAATGCAGGTGAAGATGCATGCTAAGGATGAAATCATCGAGCTGGTCGATCACCTCATGAACTTTGACCATGACCGGAAAGTCATACATCAGGCTATGTAGCATTTCACGGATCTTGTTGATCTTACGAATTGAATCATCATGTTCCTGCTCGTACAGGTTCAGGTCTGTATGAAACAAGGTCCTGATCGATGAAGTATCAATGCTTCGATCCGCTTTCGCCATTTTCAGGATATATGGAAAAAGGTTTTCTTCTTCATGACGTGAGTGACTTAAAAAGTCTTCTGAGAGCTCGCTGAACAATGAATGAATACGCTCGATCACCTTGGATCCCGGATTGCTTGTAACCAGGCTTTCAAACGATGAACCCAGTTTCCCTATAGCTTCTTTTTCATTTATATGGAACTTGTTTCTGATTCGCGATATCAGTTCTTCAATACCTGCATCGAAATAGTTAAAGCTGGCGGCTTCACCAGATCCAGATAATTCCAGGTCAGATAATGCCTCTGTTACTTTAGAGATATCCGCTTCATTATCAAGGCAGGCCTGTTCAAGGCTTCTCCAGGCATTCCTGTAATAATCAATACCGAATGCCTCAAACACATTCACCGACGCCGGTATAAAACTTGAGATCTCCAGTATCGTAAGGTCTTTCATCTTGGTTATATTTGAAGATGTAAAAGTGATGAGGGATAAAAAAAATTTGAATGGCCTAAATCATTTTAACTGATGATATTTGTCATCACCTAATAGGAGCACTTAAAAATAAATTTGCAAGAGATGGATAATAAGCTGAAAGAGCTTGAGAGTAAAGATATTTTCCGGATCCTGTTTGAGTCTGCAGGAGAAGGTTTGTTGCTGGCCGACAGGTCCGGTAACATCCTGATGGTGAACCCTCGTGTCGAAGAAATGTTCGGATATTCAAGAGATGAGCTGATGGGCCAAAAGGTGGAGGTCCTGATACCTGAGTCATCCCGTGAAAAACATGTACAATACAGGAAACAGTATGCTGAGCATCCCAAAAAGAGATCCATGGGTGCCGCTATGGCTCTGCGTGGTATGCGAAAAGACAATACCATGTTCCCGGTTGAAGTGAGCCTGAATTATTTTAATTCAGGTAATGAGATGATTGTAATGGCTCTGATCACAGATATTACAGAAAGGAAACGCATTGAAGATGAGCTGCACAGGTTGAATGAAGACCTCGAGCACCGGGTGGAAGAAAGAACACAAATGCTTGCAGGCGCAATTCATGAGCTCGAGTTTTCAAACAAAAGCCTTGAAAAAGCGGAAGAAGATGTACGGCATGCCCTCGAAAAAGAAAAGGAACTTGGTGAGCTGAAGTCACGATTCGTATCTACAGCATCCCATGAATTCAGGACACCCCTTGCGACTATACTTTCATCAGTTTCACTGATTGCGAAGTATGATAAGCCTGAGGACCTTGAAAAAAGAATCAAGCATATCGAAAGGATAAAATCTTCTGTAAACAACCTTCGTGAAATCCTTAATGAATTCCTTTCAATCGGAAAGCTTGAAGAAGGAAAGGTTGAATACAATCCTTCGAACTTTAACCTGAAAGATTTCAGCCAGGCGACAATTGAAGAGATCCAGGTTCTCGCACGAACAGGTCAGCAGATAATCTTTGAATACACAGGTGAGGAGACAGTGCATTCAGATCAGCACTTTATCAAGAACATACTGATCAACCTGCTGAGCAATGCCATTAAATTTTCTGAAGAAGGAAAACGCATCTGGTGCTCCATACAAGTTGGAAAAACGATCAGGATCCTTGTGAAAGATGAAGGCATCGGTATGGCAGAAGAAGATCAGAAAAACCTTTTCGAACGATTCTTCAGGGCGAAGAACGCAATCAACATACAGGGTACAGGCCTTGGCTTGAACATCGTTAAAAAATATGTCGAGCTTGCCGGAGGCACCATTTCGTACTCTACTCAGCTGAACGAAGGATCAGTTTTCAATGTTGAATTACCTAATAACCAATAATATATGTCAAAGAAGATCTTACTTATTGAAGACAACCTCGCAATGAGAGAAAATACGTCAGAAATCCTGGAGCTGGCTAACTATGAAGTTTTCACAGCTGAAAACGGGAAGATCGGTGTTGATCTTGCCAGGAAACATAAGCCGGATCTCATTGTATGTGATATCATGATGCCTGAACTTGATGGCTATGGCGTATTGCACCTGCTTGGCAAAAATGAAGAGACAGCCGGTATCCCGTTCATCTTTCTAACTGCAAAAGCTGAGAAGACAGACTTTAGAAAAGGGATGAACCTGGGTGCGGATGACTATCTCACCAAGCCGTTTGACGATATTGAACTTCTCGATGCCATTGAGATGCGTCTGAAAAAAACTGATACACTCAAACGTGAATTTGAAAAATCTGCAAAAGGTCTTGATGACTTCATCGACAGCGCGAAAGATCTGGCAGACCTATCATCATTGACAAATGAACGGTCATTACGAAAATACAAACCGAAAGAAACTGTATTCGCTGAAGGCAATTTCCCTTCTGCGCTCTACCTCGTGAATAAAGGCAAGGTCAAGACATTTAAAACAAACGAAGCAGGAAAAGAGCTGATCACCGGAGTTCATAAAGAAGGTGATTTCATTGGATATGTTGCTCTTCTTGAAGACATCACATACAACGAATCTGCAGAAACCCTTGAAGAAACCGAGCTTTATGTCATTCCCCGCCAGGACTTCTTTACACTTGTTTATAACAACAGGGAAGTATCAAGGCAGTTTGTACGCATGCTTTCAAACAACCTCAAGGAAACTGAAGAACGTCTGATAAAGCTTGCTTACAACTCGGTGAGAAAACGTGTTGCAGAAGCGTTGGTCATGCTGCACGACAGGTTTAAGAAACCAGAAGACACTCAGGTCACAATAAGTATGTCAAGAGAAGACCTTGCAAACATTGTAGGGACAGCAACTGAATCAGTGATACGTACCTTAAGTGATTTCAAGGATGAAGGCCTGATCAATATACAGAAAGGAGCTATTACGATCCTTAATCTTGATAAGCTTTTAAAGATGAAGAATTAAGCGGGAATCGCTTTTTTCTCGCTGAGGTATTGGGAGAACCAGTTCGCTGAAAGATGAGCGACTTCACCCAATTTACCGAGCTCCTGGAATGTTGCTGAAGCACCTGTAATGATCTTCAGATCGCGTGGACCGGAAAGATCCTCATACACCTTCAGGTTTGATTGCACACCGTCAGAATCTTTTGCACCGGCAAGCAGCAATACAGGCAGCTCCATACGCGAAGTGACCTCTACTGGAATATTTGGTACTGGTCCCCTTGAAACAATCGCTTTAAAGCGGGGATCTTCTGAAGCCGCAATGAAAGCAGGAACGATGCCTGTTGATGAAGAAAAAATTCCGAGTGGCTTTCCTGAAACATCAGGATGTTTCGAGATAAAGTCAGACATTGACAGAATGATCTTTGAATAAGAGACCAATTCGCTGAACACAGGTTCAGGATTTTTACCTTCAGGGGTAAGATCAAAAAGTAAAGCAGCGAAATTGTATTTGGTCTGTACCTCAGCAATCAAACGATGTCTCCTCTCTGCAGGCATGCTCTGGTAAAAATGAGAAAAGATGATCACCCCTTCTGGAGAAGGTGGTAACAAAAGATCAGCATGGATGATTCGACCTCCAGCTATGATCTTCACTCGTTCCTCTTTACTTCGTTTCATTATCTTACAAAAGTACCCCTGACATCATGCAATCAAAATGACTTTTATCAGGAGAAACGATGAGTTAGATCGGAAACTGAATATAATATCGGCCCGGGACTATGATATAAACCGATACTGCATGATTTAAGAACTATCCTAAACAGATGATAGTTTGGTAAATAAACCCGTCAGGCTCTATTTTGCTTCAAAGGGCATATTCTCCCTAAGGACACTTACTTCAACGTTATCAATGAAGTAATATGCATAATCACGACTGTCAAGGATCGCAGGCGAAGGACGTACATTCACCATACCCGGAAGGGATCCATTGTTAAAACATCCAATGATCAGGAATTGCTCATTGCCTTCTGCAACATAATAGTTTTGCGATGTGACCCATTTTGTGGTGTCGCTCAGATTGCAGGAAGTAGTAAGCTGCGGCTTATATTTCAAAAGGCCAACAGTTCTGGATTTCAATTCAGAAGGTGTAAACAGAAACCCGATCTCCTTCACTGCCGCCTTACTGCATTCAGCAAGCGAAAAGTCGGCTTTTACAAGGTATCTGGCACCTTTCATCAAGGGTTCAGTAAGTTTCACCTGAATATATTCTGCACCCGGATCTTCCTGCTTTAGCTTTTTATGGTCAAAACAGGCAATGATGCCAACGTAAGCACTACCATTATAACAATGTTGCCCACCCCAGTACTTCGAAGGAATTGTTCCGAAGTTCTTATCCGTACATGCATTATTGAAGTAATCAGGTGAACTCATGGTTGGATTAGACCATTCTTTCACAGATTCAATGGCGGAAATGTAATAACCCGAGCACCTGAACTCTTCAAAGCCCGGATTAGGCACGAGGTTTTGAGCAAAGAGATCCACTGTATGGAATACTATAAACACGAAAGAAACAAGAAAATACTTCATAGCATTCATTGATGAACAGTCATTCTTTTAAAGCTACCTAATCTGTTTATTTCAGGCAAGTCAGAACCAATGAGATTCAAATTACTTAAGAGTAAATCACTTACTGATCGCTCCCACAAGGATCTTACATTCGTTATCCGAACGATTAAAGATCGCATGTTTGGTCTGATAAGGAAAGATGAAGAATTCACCTGGCTTTCCACAGTATTCTTTATCACCGATCATAAAGCAGGGCTCACCATCCAGAATGTAGGCATATTCAGTTTTCTCCGGATGAACATGGACAGGATATGTAGCTCCAGCATCGATCCTGATGAGCTTTAGACTGCCGTTTTCCATGTCGATGAGCATTTTGCCATGAAAGCCCTTTACTTTTCCTTCAGTCCATTCAAGCTCGGAAGGTGTGATCTTAAGTTCCATAAGGAGGATGTTTGAACTGTGAATTTAATGACTCTATATAAAAGCGAACCCAAACAGGGTCTTTCCAAAAATCCCTTAGATCCAAAATTATCTGTATTCATGAATCAGAAAAGGACTGGAAAATAGGAATTCCAGAGCTTTGTATGTGTACCGGATTTTGGAATACGATGTTAATGTCTTCATATTCAGAGGTGAATCTTATGACTTCCGGAGATGGTTGATTATCTAGGGGAACTGACTTATCAACACCTGTGAAATATTACTAACATCTGTGTATAAAATTTTAAAGTGCCGGGCATCATTCTTTCTAAATTTACCTAACCGCACAAACGATCAGAAATGCTACAGAGACTAGTCATACTTAATTCAAAAGTTTACGGAAGAGCAGAAGTCAGACTTGATGACACTGACTCTCTTCAATTGGTAGGCCCCAACAATATCGGAAAAAGTACCCTGATATACGCACTTAACTTTCTGTTTGTTGTAGATGGAAATAAGATGTCATTCAGTGGTCAGCGTCGCGGTGACAAAGAAACAGTGCATCACTACTTCCCTACTCCCAACCAGAGTTTCATCATTTTCGAAGTTTATAAACATAGTTACTACTGTATCCTGGTAAAAAGGGACACTGAAGGAGAACTGGAATATTACCGCTTTGACCATGAATACCAGGAAGACTTCTTCTTCAAAAATGAAAAAGGACAACAGCGTCTTCTGAAGTTCGATGAAGTGCGTGAAAACTTTACAAAAAGCGGTGTGACCTTCACCCAGTTCAAGAATAAATCAGAAGTATTCAACGCGGTATATCAGCGTGGTAAAGCTTCTGAATCAGTCGTCTGGCTTGAAGATTCCGTAAAAACCGATGGACTCAGCAACAACTTCTCGAAGGTTTACCGTTACCTGATCAATACCAAGCTGATCACTAACAAAAACCTGAAAGAAGCTCTTATCATTGCCGACAACCGCGAGCATGAAGGACTGAGCTTCTCGCAAAAGAACAAGAAAGACATCAATGATCTTTTGAGGATCAATGAAGAGATCAAAGCTGTCCGTTCAGTTCAGAATGAATTCGAGGATTTCAGGGAGGATGTCAATAAATACAACGCAAAAACGAAGATCGTATCAGAACTTGTGTATGCATTTAAAACGCAGTATCAGTCATCGATCAACCACCTTGAATCCCTGAGGATCGAAAAAGAAAAGGGAATCCAGGATACCACCTTTAACATCAATGAAGAGCTGAAGCCGAGAGAACAGACACTTAACCGTTCAATTGGTAACCGTGAAGCAGAGATCAAGCTGAAGGAAGAAAGCCTGATCCAGAAGCAAAAGCTGATGGAAGAGATCAATGCCTTTGAAGGAAAGCAATTCCTGATCAATGCTCTGCATAACCTCGATACAAAAAGAAAGCTTAAAGAATCTACCATCACAAGGATCGAAAACCAGAAGCTTTCATCGGACCAGATAGAAGGCAAGATCGCTACACTAAAGAACAAATCGGATAAGCTCAATAACCAGATAGAGAACTTCAGTAACCAGCTGATCCATAAGATCACTGCAAGGCAGGAAGATAAAAAGCTGCTTAATTACATCTTCTCATCTGACTTCAGCAGCCTACCGGCATCGCTGATCAAGAAAAAAATAACCAAGACAGGTTCACCGCTTTCAATATTTGATGGATCGATCCAGCTACCGAAAGACCTGGTTCTGAAGGAGCTACCATCCGTAGATACTCTTAAAGATGAACTGAAGGACATCAAGAAGGAGCTAGCTGAAAACGAAGAGCTTTTAAAAGCGATCAAGGATTTCGAACACCAGGTGGTTGAACTTGGTCGTATCAAGCATGACATTGAAGCGATCAACGAGAAGCTCAAACGACTTGATTCAAAGCCAGAGCTTGAAAAGATCATTGAAAGCATCAGCGATGACCTGAAAACCCTCAAAAAAGACAAGGAACAGTCTGAAAGAAACCTAAAATCACTAGTTCAGGAGATCACAAGACAAACAACATCGCTTGAAGTCCTTAAGGATGAAAAAGTGAAGCTGGAAAAGAGGATCGATGAACTTCATCAGAAGAAAGAAGAGCTAGAGCAGATCGATGTTGATATGCTTGAATTCGAAACAAGCGAAAGCCTGGATGAACTGTATAACAAGATCCGGATCCACAACAAGGACCGAGAAGAGATCAAGTTCAGGAAAGACAAATGCTTCGACACATTGAAGTATAAGATCAAGAGTGCGCATGCGAATGAAGATGAGTTCATCCATTATCTTGAAGAAGAGATTGCCTGCCTCAATGACAAAGAACGCAGTATCGATGGCCTTTTGCAGAGCATTTCTACACAGTTCGCAAACCCTGCATTCAACCTTGTAAGAAGGTACCAGGAATTCCGCGAGTTCATCTACAACAAGTTCAACATCAAGCTTTCAAGCACACGAATTTCAGATATTGAATCATTAAGGATCGAGCTTCTTGACAACAGGAAGATCATTGAAGATCTCAAGAGGATCAGCGCGATTCATGAGCTGAGCAGCCAGACAACAATGGATTTCGATCAGTCGGAAAACCTGAAAGTGCTGAATCAGTATCTTGATAATGGCAAGAAGATCTCTTTCGACGAACTGTTTGACATAGAGCTTCACCTGAACATTAAAGGTTCTGAGAAAAAGGTTGACCTGAAAGACCAGGTAGAATCGGATGGTACTGACAGAATGATCAGGCTGGTGATCGTGATGTCGATCATAAACAGGCTTGCATTGAATGACGTGAATAACAAGATCGCGCTGTTCGTAGATGAGGTTGGAACGATCGATGAACACAACAGGCCAGAGCTGGTTCGATTTTGCAAGGATCATAACTTCATCCCGATCTTCGCGGCACCACAGCCTTTCGATGGGTTCGGAAAATATTACTTCCTGTTCAGGTCGCATGGAAAGATCAATGTGAACGAGAACCAGCATGCGATCAAGAGAGAAAACCTCAACATTTCTGTTAACTAACATCCTAGTAAAAATCAGTTGGAAAGAAACCCTTATATCACAAAATGATTAAAGCTGAACCAAGGACCATTCTGTATTTCCTCTGGAACTACTTTGATGTGCTTCGAGACATCTTCGATGAACAAACAAAATCAGGGATAGTAAGAAAGGAAATACTCAAGCAGATATCTGACAAGCACAAAGTGGATATCAGCGTGCAGCTAAAGGAGTACAAGATCTTCCGCTCTATCGGAGATGATTTTGAGCTGAGAGAAACCTACTTCAATGTATTTCAGTTCCTGCTTTACGAATTCAAGCCGATACTTCCTGAAGCCATTGAAAAGTACTATGTATCCATAAACGAGCTTTTCAAAAAGATCAAGGATGGTACAGATGGAGAGAAAAAGATCCTTGAAGAACGTATCAAGAACCTTTCACTTCAGATCCGGGAATTCTTCGAATCCGTTGAAAAGAATACGATCAAGCTTCTTAGTGAATCACGTGACCTGAAAGCGAATGTCAACAAGATCGATTATCGTGATAAGATCTCAAAGGCTTCATTCTGGATCGATTACTATATCCTGCCTCTTAACAGGATACTTGATATCAATCAGTCTGACTCCATCGCAAACAAGCTGATCGAGATCTCATTTTTCTGCAACGAGAAAAGACTCAACTTCGGAGAAGAAACGATCCGCCAGGAATTTGAAAAGCTTTACAACCAGCTCATCCAGACAAACGATGACCTGTTAAAGCAATCAAGGATCCTTACGAATGAACTGCTCCCACTGATCGAACGAATAAGAACAGAATCAATCATACTTACAGGCTGGATCATTTTCCTCGATAATCCATACAGGATAGAGACACCAAAAGTGATCAAGTTCAACCGTGGTACGCCATATTCTGATACGATCTATCTGAACACTAAAGAATTCTTCGAGCAGTTTGTGCTGGAAGAAAGTGTATATGTGGATCAGGATGTTCCTGAGTTCGAGAAATGGATCTTTAACAAAGCGGCATACAAAGCCTTGCTGAAAAATTCATTGCCTGTCACAAACTTCTTTGAATGGTGCTCAAAAAACCTGAGTAAAGAGTTTGCTGCGATCGACACAGACAAGTTCTTCGCCTTGTCAAGTTTACTGTTTGAAGATGATCTCGACGTGATGTTCTCCAACAAGGGAGAGACAACCCAGATCCTTACAAAGAATTCAAAATTAATTGTACCAAAAATTAAAGTAGGAAAAGATGGAGTATCCAAGAAATCACAGGCAGATAGTTGAAGAATTAATGAGCGGTAAGTTCATACTCTCTTCAGAGTCCATATTTGAGGATCTTAAGAGCAATGAAATGTTCTATAATTCATTTTTCAAATCTTCATTCAACTATGAACTTTCATTAACGAATGAATATGCCTATCTGATCTCAGAAGAAACCAATGAGAACCTTTCCAGGGATATCTCGATCTTCTTCGCGGTGCTGTGTTATGAGCTTGACCGTGACGCGAAAAACTTCCTGGACCAGCTTCAGTATGCTGAATTCACAGTTGAAGAAATCGAAAACTATTTCGAGAACACATCCTTTGTCGATCTGATCCTGAGCAATAAGCAGCTAAAGGATACAGATGCACGACGCAACCTGCTTAACAGTATGGCCAGAAGAAACATCATTGAAAAGACAGCTGAAGACAGGTTTGTTTTCACCAACGCTTACAAACTGTTCATTGACTTTGCAAAAGACCTGGCATACTCAAAGACAGTTTTCGCTTAAACAGGAAACAAGCAGGAAAAGAAAGATCCCCGGTTAGGTCCAGGGATCTTTTTTTTTATTGTAACCCAGCGCATTACACTTTTTTTTGAAGATCCGTTATGTAATCTCTAAGCATCATGCATCTCAATGGTAAATCTAACCGAAAGAGCCATGAAGCTATTGATCCTGATTGCAACCATCCTGTTTTCTTCACAGGTAAATGCAGCAACCGAGAAAACTGCAAAATCAAAAATTGAACGCGTTACCGTATTTCTAAGCGGAGCAGAAGTCCACCGAACCGCGAATTCCGTTCTATCTCCTGGAATGAACATCATCATTTTTGACAACCTGGAATCAGGTATTGATCCAAAAAGTATCCAGGCATCTGGCACCGGCTCATTCACATTACTTGATGTAAAGCATAAGGTGAAATATCCCGAGGAATCCAGAACGCTGAAATATTCAAAGCATGAAAAAGAAATCAACCTTCTTGAAGATTCACTTCTGATCCTCGATTACGATCTGGAAGCGAATGCAAACAAGAAGGATGTTCTCACCACAGAAAGAAACCTTTTGTTAAACAACAAGCTCATCAAAGGAGAAACGAAAAATGACACACTGCCTCAGATCAAAGATGCATTGCTTTTTTTCAGGGAGAAATTAAATAACATCAATGCTGAACTGCTGAAGCTAAAGAAAGAATATAACCAGCTGACAACAAAGCGCAACAGGATCCAGATAAACCTGAATGAACTAAGAGCTTTTGAGCGACAGTCAGGAAATCTTCAAAAGCCAACGACATCTTATCAGGTTCAGCTGACAATAGCAACTGAGACTGCAGGTAATGCCACTTTCCAGATAAGCTACTACCTTGGAAGTGCCGGGTGGACGCCTTCGTATGATCTGAGGACAACGAGCGCCGATGCAACGATGAAACTTACATATAAAGCTCATGTTTACCAATCCACCGGCGTTGACTGGGATGATGTCAGGCTTACGTTATCCACAGGTTCACCGAAAAGCAGCAACCATCGACCAGTGCTGTCGCCCTACTACATCAACTATTTCCAGACATATAAAAAGTATAAATCAAGAGCTGCTACCAAAGACATTGAGATGTCAATGGCAGAAGAAGTCATGCAAAACGCTCCCGCATCAGTTGCAAAAGAAGACAAAGCCATGACCGCAGCAGAATTCACAATTGCTGAAGAAACGATGACCAACTTTGAATATAACATCAAACTTTCCTACCAGATCCCATCAGACGGGCAGACACATATTGTAGCCATTCAGAACAAAGAAATTCCAGCATCCTATGAACACTTTGCGATACCAAAACTTGACAACAATGCCTTCACTCTTGCCAAACTTAGCGGATGGGATGACCTTAATCTCATCGCAGGGTCAGCGAATCTTTTCTTTGATGGATCTTATGTAGGAGAAACGTTCATCGATCCATCCACTACGAATGACACATTAGAATTGTCAGTTGGGCGTGATAAGAGCATCGTGCTGAAGCGAGTGAGAATGAAAGACAAGACAAGAGAACGAATTCTTGCAGATGAGAAAAAGCAAACGGTAAGTTATGAAGTCACTGTGAGGAACACCAAGTCGATTGCAAGCACCATGACTATTGAAGATCAGATCCCGGTTTCATCGATCAAAGAGATTGCAGTTGAGCTTAAGGAAAGCAGCGGTGCTCACCTGGATCCAGCGAACGGAAAACTTACGTGGAAAATTAATTTAAAACCAAAAGAAACGAAGAAGTTCATTGTGTCTTACGAAGTCACTTATCCCAAAGACAGGGTATTAAGTATACTGTAATTGAGACAAATAGAATTTGAACCATACCTAATAACCTAAAGCGCAATGATTTCAGAAGCTGTGTTCTGAAATTGTTGCGTTATCTTTAGTGTTCAAATCGTATCTCATGAAACAGTCATTACTTCTGATTCCCGTTGCTTTATTCCTTTTAAGTTCATGTACAAAAAAGCCTGAAGCTTCTTTTACATCGAGCAACACAACAATTTATGAAGGTGAAACAGTCACCTTTACAAACACAAGTACCGATGAGGAATCTGTTGTCTGGAGCTTTGGTGACGGAAGTATGTCAACAGAAAATACCGTTATTAAAAAGTTCAATAATGCTGACACCTATTCCGTAACATTGAATGCTTATTCAAAAAACTGGAAAGAAAGTTCATCATCAGTTGGAACAGTCACGGTTGAAAAAGCGATGATGAAATTATTTGTCGGCTCAGATACACTGATCATGACAATTAATAACACATTAATTTATCCCTCCTCAGCAAAAAACCTGAACAGCTGCGGAAATGGAGACAATACAGGAGTTTATTCAACCGATCTGGAACATGAAAATGGTAAAAGGATCGGCATCAGCAAAGGAACGCTTACATGGACGTGCGCCAACCCAGCCCCTAGCAGTGATTTCATGGCATTTTTCCCATTAACATCTACCTACTATTCACCTGAAGCTGCCAATGGCATGGAAATCCGTTACTTCAATGGAAGTGAGATCTATTCAACAGGCCAGGGATCTGCCGACCAGACAGGAAGCCATTTCGTCGTGACATCTGTGACAGATGAAGAGATCCTGGGTTCATATTACCTGAGAGTATCCGGAAATTTCACCTGCAAAGTTTATAGCAGCTCAGGAGCCCAGCTTCAGATCAGCGGAACTTTCTACGGTGTTCCTTTTGAGAACATGTAGATCGTATCCTTCATAATTATAAAAAGTAAAAGGCGTACAATTCACGCCTTACTTTTTGTGGTCATCTGAAAGCTTTTCTGCCTAAGAATAAGCCAACAGCTGCACCCACTCCACCAAGGCTCAGAGAAATTCGTCTGATCATGGCTTTCCTGTTGAATTTCCATTCTGCCTTCCAGCCTCTTTCGGCAAAGAAATTTGGAATATACCCACGCCTGAGATCATCAAATATTCCTTCAACCATGTTTATCCGGTCTGCAAGAATTAAGATAAACCAGTGACGAGCTCTGTCTTCGCTGTATCTGAATGCTAATCTTCGGAGCACCCCGCTAAGTCCACTCGGTGGCACGGCCGTTCCGAATACAGCTGTGATGTCTGGACGTTCATTCGAATGAAGCACCTCAATATTCACAGGTTGCTGGGCTGGCCGCTTATAATCCAGACGATCATGGTCAGCTCCGGTATAATGTTTCATCGGATAGGTGGGTTCATTATCAGGATTCGCATCAATCCCCCACCCTTTTATGTTTTTATGCTTTACAACTGTCTTTTTCATGGCTAATAATTTTATGCTGCTGCTGATGGAGGAATAAGAATGGTTTTAATACAATTATCCCTCTTCGCAGAGAAAATATGGTAAGCTTCGGATACTTCCTCCAAAGGAACACGGTGTGTAATGATCGCTTTAGGATTAATGGTTCCATTCATCACATGTTCAATGATCTTTGGCAGCAATCTTCTTACAGAAGCCTGGTTCGCCCGGATTGTGATCCCTTTGTTCACCACATTACCGATCGGTACAAGGTTCCATGTCGGACCGTAAACACCAACTACAGACACAATACCACCCTTTTTAACTGAATTGATCGCCCACTGAAGTGCTGTGGCAGATCCGGCCTGAAGAAGCATCTTTCGTCCTGTAATCGTCTGTAACGCGTTTCCTGCAGCTTCACATCCGACCGCATCGATGCACACATCAGCGCCAAAATTATCCGTAGCTTTTTTCAGAAATAACACTGGATCTTCCAGCGAAAGAAAATTATAAGCTTCACATTTCGCGTATTTACGTGCAAAGTCTAATCGGTATTCCAGCTGATCGATAATGATGACACGCGCAGCTCCAAATAACCAGGAACATTTCGCAGCCATGATGCCGATAGGGCCAGCTCCAAAAACAACTACGGTATCACCTTCCTTGATCCCTCCCATCTCCGCAGCCTGGTATCCTGTTGGAACGACGTCTGTCAACAGCACTGCATCGTCAAGGTCCATTCCTTCGGGGATGACCATAGGTCCGACATTGGCATAAGGCACACGCACATATTCAGCCTGGCCACCATCATAACCACCCGCTGTATGCGAGTATCCATATACGCCACCTACGGCAGTTGCACCTGGGTTTGATTCATGGCAGTTACCAAAGAGTCCCTGCTTACAAAATGAACATTTACCACAGGCAATATTAAAAGGTACGATCACATGATCTCCGACCTTAACCTTATGAACTCCTGATCCTATTTCTTCTATAACTCCGGTAAACTCGTGGCCAAACACAGTTCCCACACGTGTATCCGGGACAAGGCCATGGTAAAGATGCAAGTCCGATCCGCAAATACATGAACGGGTAACCCTGACTATGGCATCTTCCGGATGAAGTATTTTGGGATGAGGTTTATTATGATCCGCACGGACCCTGAATGGGCCTCTATAATTCATTGCTAACATATCGACTGATTTAATTGTCCAACAACACTTTCTCTTTCCTGAGCCGATGTGATCTTCTCGTAAATAAATTGGTTAAAAAGTATGCCGTACGAGGCCTGTCCGCCACCCGTTAAATAGAAATCGAAAACAACAACACGTCATTCATAAAAGACTACATATCAGCAACTTAAACACCACAGACATGATTGATTTCTTTGTTGATTCCGTGACAGGAAGTGGATGCAAATATACATGCTGATGAAATGTAAAATAACGATTGATGAAATGCCCCTGTGTGCAATTCAATTCATACAGAGAACTACATTCAGATGTATTTATCACAACCATAAGCTTGCTTTAACAACACAATCATTGATTTGGTAAATAACATCGAGATCTGAAAACGCATGGTGTTAAAGAGGAACCGTATGGCGTGTTTCGAAAAAGAATAAACTGGCATCATTTTACAATCCTCTTCCCGGGCTTCACAGATCACAGTTCATGGAAACTGTGTTTGATTAAGTGTGTGACCGAACTGCGTAGTTGATTAATCAAATCGGAATTGGATGGGAAAGATATACGGGTGCTTAAATTCAGGAACTGATCTCTTCAGTATAAACAAATCAAAGGCATTCAGCAGCTTAATTCTGCTCATGCTGTTGTTCCTGCAACAAAGTTTGTTCGCTGATACAAACCTTGTGACAATCAGTATAGTGTCAGGTTCGAATCCGATGTGTGATGGTTCATCTGTCACATTCCAGGCGACCAACAGCTGTGCAGACTCAAATGTCACTTACCAATGGAAAGTTGATGGAATTGATGTTCCTGGTGAAACAGGCAACACCTTTACGTCATCAATTCTGAATGATGGAGATGTAATTACCTGCGAGAGCTCGTTCACGGAAACAGCCACTTGCATTGGTTCACCTTCATTGTCACAGGAGATCATCTTAACCGTTCATCCAATTCCTGCGTTGAGCAGCTCACTAACACCACCGGCAATATGCAGCGGAGCAACCTTCACCTATACCCCAACAAGCCTGACCACAGGAACAACATTTACCTGGACAAGAAGTGCTGTTGCGGGAATAACGCAATCTGCATCAACTGGTACTGGCAGCATCAGTGAAATACTAACAAATACTACCTCAGCAACGATCAATGTTGTATATCAGATCGTATCCACTGCAAATGGATGCAGCGGTGCTTCTGAAAATGTAACAGTCGCTGTTTATCCGAAACCAGTATTGAGCAGCTCTTTGACACCACCGGCAATATGCAGCGGAGCAACCTTCAGCAATACACCAACAAGCCTGACCACTGGAACAACATTTACCTGGACAAGAAGCGCTGTTGCAGGAATCACGCAGTCTGCATCAACTGGTACAGGCAGCATCAGTGAAATATTAACAAATACTACCACATCAACGATCAATGTTGTATATCAGATCGTATCCACTGCAAATGGATGCAGCGGTGCTTCTGAGAATATTACAGTAGCGATTTATCCCCGACCAGCATTGAGCAGTTCTTTAACACCTGCTTCAATATGCAGTGAAAGCACGGTTAGTTACACACCGTCCAGCTCGACATCAGGTGCAACATTTACATGGTCTCGAGCTGCTATACCAGGAATCAGCGAATCAGGAACTTCAGCTGTCGGTACGATCAATGAAGTTCTAACCAACACGACTGCTTCATCCATCACAGTAACCTACAATTATGTTACAACGGCGAACGGATGCAGCGGTGCAACGGAGTCAGTCAATATTGTAGTCAAGCCTATGCCGGTCCTTAACAGCACCCTTTCACCTTCAGCAATCTGCGGTGGAACAACCATGAGCTACATTCCCTCCAGTCTCACTGCTTCCACTTCCTTTAACTGGAGCCGGGCAGCTGTTGCAGGGATCTCCCAGTCAGCAGCTTCCAGCAGCGGAAACATCAATGAAACCTTAACCAATACAACTGTAAACTCTGTCGTTGTCACATATAGCTTTACACTCACTTCCAATGGCTGCAGCAATCCTGGACAGCTTGTAACAGTCACGGTAAATCCAAGGCCAGTCTTAAGCAGCACCCTGGCACCACCAGCAATCTGCAGCGGCACATCTTTCAGCTATATGCCTTCCAGTGCAACATCAGGATCGACCTTCACGTGGAGCCGGACAGCGGTGAGCGGTATCAGCCAGGCTTCCGCAACTGGAACAGGAAATATTAATGAGGTCCTTACCAATACAACCACGACAGCTAAAACGGTATCGTATGTTTTCACCACTACAGCAAACGGGTGTGCAGGACCAGCACAAATAGTCACCGTAACTGTAAAGCCCACTCCGAATCTTAGCAGCACCCTCAGTCCAGCATCTATCTGCAGCGGCGTTAACTTTTCATATACACCATCAGGCACGGTTGCATCATCATCATTTACCTGGACCCGAGCTGCCATTACAGGAATCAGCCAGGCGGCTGCATCAGGTTCAGGAAGTGTGAGCGAAGTGCTGACGAACACCACACCAAACCCGGTTACTGTTACATACATTTACACCTCAACAGCGAATGGTTGCAGTAATAATGGACAAAATGTAAATGTCATTATTAAGCCAAGACCAGTGTTAAGCAGCACGCTCACACCAACTGGTGTCTGTACAGGATCTACTTTCTCTTATATAGCAACAAGTGCTACCGCAGGAACCACATTCAGCTGGAGCAAACCCGCTGTCGCCGGAATTACACCGGGTGCTATGACAGGAACAGGGAATGTTTCCATGACACTTAATAACAGCACGGCAAATCCACTCATTGCGACATATATTTATACACTTACAGCTGCGGGATGCACAGGAACTCCACAGAATGTTATTGTGCCGGTATATCCAAAGCCTAACGTCAGCAACTTCTCCGTGCCTTCCGCTACAACAGTATGTGCAGGTTCAGGATCTGTAGTTACAATAAGTTCTACAAGCCTCTCAGATGATACATATACTGTAACATATAACCTTACCGACGAGAATGTGGCAACAGGCAACACGTCAACAATGGTCTTCACGGGTAACTCAGCTACATTCACCACATCAATACTTAACAATACAAGCAATAATGGTTCGACAACAGTGACTGTTACGGCGATCACGAATTCTTATGGATGCACAAGCTATGTGAACAAGTCAGCTGATTTCAACGTGGATGATATGCCTTCGATCACAAACCCTGACACGATCAGCATTTGCAGTGGAACAGCCGTAGGGAAGTTTATCACAACCGACTACAGCAATTCAACGATCACATGGTATGCGCTGGATAGTCCGGATGTAACAGGTGAAAGCCTCACCCCTCAGACTCCGGCTAATAAAAAGATCAATGATATTCTGGTGAACCAGACTTTGGTAGATCAAACAGTGATATATTATGTAACACCAAAATCAACAAACGAAGGATGTTCAGGTCCTGCAAAGATGATTACTGTCACTGTAAAGCCGGCGCCAACAATGACCAGCGGGACATCTGCAGCCATCTGCAGTGGAAACTCTTTCTCCATTCCGTTAACATCTGACATGCCTTCAACTTACCAATGGATAGCAACCAACAACCTGAATACAACAGGAGAAAGCCTCACCCTGCAGACCGCAAACCCTATCAGCAACACGATTACAAACAATGTAGCGTCAATTCAGGTTATCAATTATACCGTGAATGCAATCGCAAACATCAATGGTTGTAAAGGACCATCACAGAATGTTGCTGTAACTGTTTATCCAAAGCCAGTTCTTACAAGCGTGCTTACACAGAATCGCTGTGATGACGTAACAGCTACATACATGGCGTCAAGTGCAACAGCTGGCACTACGTTCAGCTGGGAGAGACCACTGGTTACCGGAATCAGCAACCCTGCAGCCAGCGGAACCGGGGCATCCATTACAGAAGCGTTAAACAATACAACACAGTTGCCGGTTAGTGTAACCTATACGATCGACCTGACCGCGAATGGATGTTCCAATTCACAGACAGTCAATGTAACGATCAATCCTACTCCGACACTTACAGGTGTTGCTCAGCAAGCCACAGTATGTCCGGGGTCATCAGCTACGATCAACCTTTCAGGCTTATTACCAAATGTTACATCATCAATAACATACACCATCAACGGAGGCTCAACAATAAATGTCACGAACATCAGCTCAGGTGCAGCTGGAACAGGAAACTTCACAACAGGTAACCTTACAGCCGGAAACAACGGACAGATACTCCAGGTCACAGGAATTACAACAACCAGCATTACACCAACATGTTCCCAGGCACTGACTATAAGCATTCCTCTAAGTGTCACGCAACTTGCATCACTAAACAGTACATTAACACCACCAGCGATCTGCTCAGGAAATACCTTTTCATACACACCAACAAGCGCAACATCAGGTGTAACATTCACATGGATCAGGACAGTGCTTGCAGGTATTAGTCAGGCTTCATCAAGCGGAACCGGGCCGATAAGTGAAACATTAACGAACACAACAACCTCACCGATAAATGTCACTTATAATATCACAACCATAAACAATGGCTGCAGCAATATCGCTCAGAATGTGGTAGTCCAGGTAAATCCGACATGCACGGTATCACCCGTTGCAGACGTTCAGACGTGTGACGGCTCGGTCATTTCAGCTATAAATTTCAATGGACCCGTTACAGGAACAACATATACATGGACAAACACGAACACAGGCATAGGTTTAGCTGCAAGTGGAACAGGAAGTATCAACTCGTTCACTCCAACAAGTACGGGGCTCACAACAAGCACCATTGTGGTAACACCATCAGCTAACGGATGTACGGGAACCACTGAAACATTCACAATTACTATCCGGAAAGCGGGTTCATGGATCGGAGTAGTAAGCACCGATTGGTTTGATCCTGCAAACTGGGATTGCGGAATGATCCCTACCTCTTCCATCGACGCCACAATACCAGCTACCGCGCCATTCATGCCTGTAGTAGATGGAACAGGAGCAGTGTGTAAAGACCTGAGTGTAAATACAGGTTCATCATTCTGCACCGCTACAACCAATAACATCGACATCCATGGAAACTGGGTCAATAACGGTAGCTGTGTTCATAATACTGGAACAGTCACTTTTAAAGGACCTTGTACGGTGCTCGGAGGTTCAAACAACAATTTCCATCATGTTGTGATCACAGGGACATTGACCGCACCATCTTCAAACATCAATGTATCAGGGAACTGGAGCAACAACGGAACATTCAACCATAACAACGGAACCGTAACATTTAACGGAACAAGTGTTCAAACCATAGGAGGAACCCAGTCAACAACCTTTAAAAACTTTACAACCAACTCAGCAGGCATTACACTCCTGAAGCCAACAACGATCGAAGGTACACTCACACTGACAAACGGAGAGATCCTTACCACCATGACAAATATTCTCACCCTGACGAATACTGCCGTAACAACCATCGGACATGCAGGCAGCTTTATCCAGGGACCAATGAAGTACATCGTCGCAACAAGCACTGGAAATACATCACGCAACTTCCCTCTCGGAAAAGGGTTAGATTGGAGACCTGCAGTACTCACTGTCTCACATACGAATGCTACTCCTGTAACTTACACAGGAGAAGTCATTAACCAATCCGCAGATTCATTAAACTATACTTTGCCTCCAACGATTAACAGGGTCTCCAATGTAAGATGGTGGCAGATAGACAGGGAAAACATCGCAAACTTCCTGATGGCAAAAGTGCAGCTCTATTATGGACCGAATGACGGAGTGACTGACATCAATTACGTGACAACAGTTAAGACCATAGGTACAGGCACGGAATGGTTCGATATTGGCGGAACAGCGACTGCAAATACCACTGGCAGCATCACATCAGGATATTTCACAACATTCAGCAAGTTTACTCTGGGTAACCTGGTTGGAGGAACAAATCCGTTACCTGTTGAACTTGTGGAATTCACCGCAGCTCCTTCAAAAGATAAAGTAAAGCTCAGCTGGATCACCGCATCAGAGGTTAACAATGATTTCTTCACGATAGAGAAAAGCAAGGATGCCCTAACCTTTGAAGAAGTAGCAAGAGTCAAGGGATCCGGCACAACGAACAGCATGATGGAGTACGACTGCCTTGATGAGAAGCCACATCCTGGAACATCGTATTACAGGCTAAAGCAGACTGACTTCGACGGAACAACTGAATACAGTGAACTTCGATCAGTGAACTTCAGAACAAAAGACAACGAAGTGTATGTTTATCCAAACCCGGCCACACAGGAAGGCTTTACGATTGTCTCTTCGAACCAGGAAATAAGACAAGTATCAGTAACACTGGTTGATGCCACCGGCAAGCTCGTTCTATCGAATGATCTAAGCTCAGGTTCAGGAGGGATGATCCAAGTGATGTTCGATGCAGAACGACAGCTTGCAGCAGGATTTTACACGCTGCTCCTGAGAGACGGTAATCAATTCAGCTCCATGAAAATTGTGATTCAGAGATGAGCTGAAAGGTCGAGCCAGCAGGGGAAGATAGAAAGCTACAGTTTAAGGTTACCTGGTATGACTAACGGAATGGCCATCATTAAAGATCCGTGAAGTCCATGACTTATAGAACTGCTTTTGATCTTCACCGGCATGCTCATCAGCTACAATGTTCCAGGTACCATAATAGGTAGTTTCATCAGGGTTGATCTCAACTTCACGGAGCTTGCCTGAACGGAAAAACGTGAGCATTCCCTTCTTCTGATGATACCCTACAAGTTCATTGAAGTTGTGATTCACCTCCATGCCATTCACCGCAATGATCTTGTCGTTTACAGACAATCCTGAACGTTCAGCAGGAGATCCGGGTGCTATTGTAGAGATCTTATAATAAGCGCCTTCTTCAGTTACCTTAAAACCAAACCCTGACTCATGATGCTTTGGAGAAGGTTTATACTGAAGCTTCCAGCCAACGTACGACAAGCAGGTATCAAGAAGCGCATTGAATGGTTTTGTTCCCCATACATGATCTTCAAAAACTTTTGTAAAGTTGATGCCACTGACCTTTTCAAGCAATGTTTTATAATCCTGTTCAGTGTATCCTTTCTTTTTCTTTCCGAAATGTTCATAAAGCTCACGCATGACATCATCAAGGGAAAAATCATTGCCCGTGGCTTGTCTGATGAGGATATCAGAAATAAATGCAAGCAGCGCTCCTTCGGTGTAGATTGAAACTTTCCGATGCGGGATGCCCGGCACATAACCATCTAGCCATGTATCAAATGATGAATCAGCAACAGAGAGGTTCAACCTGCCGTAATTATCAAAGTGTTTCTGAAGGTTCTCATCGAATGTCTTGCGATATTCAGGTTCACTGAAAACACCTGAGCGATAAAGAAGCAAGTCGCCATAATAGGTTGTGATTCCTTCATAGACATATCCAGACCTCGAGTAATTTTCCTTTGTAAAATCATAGGGAGACATCTCGGCAGGCCGTATTGTTTTAATGTTCCAGCAATGAAATAACTCATGTGAGCTGACACCAAGAAGATCCTGGTAAACAGAAGGATGCATCAGGTTATATCCAGGCCCGAGAGCGATCACTGTTGACTTCAGGTGTTCCACACCATGATAGAACTTATGTGGAAGAATCTGGAAGAGAAAATGAAATTCATCTGATGGAAAATCTTTCATCATCACAAACTGCTCATTGATGAAGATGAAGAAATCATTTACAAGCTTCGCGGAATCCGGCTTACATTCACCCTGAAACCACAGGTTAAATTCCACGCCATCCAGGACAAAGACATAACGCTTCAATGAGTTGCTTGCGATCAGAGGACTATCAGCCAATTCATCAAAATTCTCAGCAGTTAAAATGTGAGTGGTCTTTTTAGGAAGAGAGCAGGCGATCTTGTAGTCATCCGGCAACCTGAAAGAGATCTCATAAGATTGTTCAGGGTGTTCGGGTAAATAAAGAAAACAGTTTACAGGATTGATGTAAAGCTGAGTTTCGTCAACATATGATGAACCTGCATTGATCTCCGATGCAAAGAAGTCGTATTCGATGGACACAGTCTTCGCACCATTTGAATGGATCAACCAGCTATCCTTCGCGGTCTTGGTATAACGAAGCGGATTTCCCTGTTCATCCGACACTTTCCATTTCCTGATATTCCGTGCAAAGTTCCCGAGTTCATACCTGCCCGGGCGCCAGGCAGACAAGTTGACTTTAATGTCTTCATTCCACGGGTTATCAAACGTGCAGACAAAATCAATAAAATGTGTTTCAGGAGCAGATGAAAAGACTGAGTACTTCATTTTTCTAAGGAAAATCGAAATTACGAAATATAGGTGTCGGGAGGCTGATCAGGGCGGCTGATTTTACTCCAAACTTTTGTTAATTTCGCACTAACTAAACAGAAACTATGAGTTTTGATGTAATTGTGATAGGCAGCGGTCCTGGAGGATATGTTGCTGCTATTAGAGCTTCCCAGCTAGGTTTGAAGACAGCCATTATAGAGAGAAGCGAGTTGGGCGGTATCTGCCTGAACTGGGGATGCATACCTACCAAAGCATTGCTGAAAAGCGCCCAGGTGTTTGAATACCTGAATCATGCTTCGGAATACGGGATCACGGTAAAAGGTGCTGAAGCTGACTTCCCGGGGGTTGTTAAACGCAGCAGGGACGTTGCAGATGGTATGAGCAAGGGAATTCAGTTCCTGATGAAAAAGAATAAGATCGAAGTCATCAAAGGCACTGCGAAGGTTAAGCCAGGTAAGAAAGTTGAAGTGAAGGATGAGTCTGGAAAAGCAACTGTTTACGAAGGAAAGCATATCATTATAGCAACGGGTGCACGCTCACGTGAGCTTCCGAACCTTAAACAGGATGGAAAGAAAGTGATCGGTTACCGTGAAGCATTGACACTTCCGAACAAACCAGCGAGCATGGTAGTTGTAGGTTCAGGCGCAATTGGTGTGGAGTTCGCTTACTTCTATGCAACCATGGGCACGAAAGTCACCATCGTTGAATTCATGCAGAACATTGTTCCTTTTGAAGATGATGAAGTATCAAAGCAGCTTGCACGTTCGTTCAAGAAGATCGGTATTGAAATAATGACTGAGTCTTCAGTTGAATCAGTTGATGCAAGCGGGAAGACATGTAAGGTCAATGTAAAGACGAAGAATGGCAACCAAACCTTAGAAGCGGATGTTGTTCTTTCAGCAGTAGGAATTGCAGCTAATATTGAAAACATAGGACTGGAAGATGTCGGTATAGTAACAGACAAAGGCAGGATCCTGGTAAATGATTTCTACCAGACAAACATGCCAGGATATTATGCGATTGGTGATGTGCTTCCAACACAGGCACTGGCACACGTTGCATCAGCTGAAGGCATTATTTGCGTGGAGAAGATCGCGGGACACAATCCTGAACCGCTTGATTACAAAAACATTCCGGGATGTACATATTGCCAGCCAGAGATCGCATCAGTTGGAATGACAGAGAAAGCTGCGAAAGATGCAGGATATGAATTGAAGGTTGGAAAGTTCCCGTTCTCAGCATCAGGTAAAGCAAGTGCAGCAGGAGCCAAAGATGGATTTGTGAAAGTCATCTTCGATGCGAAATACGGTGAAATGCTGGGAGTTCATATGATCGGAGCAAATGTGACCGAGATGATCGCTGAAGCTGTTGTGGCGCGTAAACTTGAAACGACAGGACATGAGATCATAAAATCAGTTCACCCGCATCCAACCATGAGCGAAGCGATCATGGAAGCTGCGGCTGCGGCGTACGGCGAAGTGATACACTTGTAACACGAGTTTAAAGTTTAAAGTTTCGAGTATAAAGTTTCGAGTTAGCGGGAATCTGAAAAGGTTCCCGTTTTTTTTTGTACACTTTGGGCTTAACGATTTATGGAGTTATTGCGCATAATTAAGGACCTCGGACGTGTATATTTTCGATAAAATTTGGCAAATATCCGACACATTCATTCTATAGTTTTAGAAAAAAAATTCCAACATGGAAAGAATGAAGTTGATCCTAACATGCCTTATCACTCTGCTTTTGATGCAGACAAAGTGCTATTCACAACTCACTAAGCTTTGGACAAATTATTATGTTAGTCCTGATTCTTTGACCGAAGTTCATATTGGAGGAAGTGTTGGTGACAGGTTTGGTAATATATATCGTACAGGTGTAGAATATACAGATAGCAGTCTATTTATTGAAAAAATAAATCACCAGGGTGACCTCATCTGGCGTACATATTACAATCACCCAGGAAATGTTGTAACCTCGGCAAGTCCCACGTTGATAATTAATGCGAATGATGAGAATCTGATAATTGCAGGAACTTGTTATAAATTTTCAGATTCGGATATTTTTCTCCTGAAGGTTGATACATATGGCAATAAAGTATCAGAACATATTATTCGGAAACCCGGGTATGATATTCTAAAGTATGGTTCTACTGATTCATCTAAGAACCTATTTCTAGTCTGCACTAATGTAAACCAATCCGGGGACATCCATACAATATATAAATTTGATTTTCAATTGAATCAGATGATCTTTCTTGAAGAGCAAGAAACTAACTTGAGTTTTGAGATTGGGATAAAACCTATTAAGGACAACACTTATTATCTATTCAAGTCATTTTATTCGCAACCAAATATATTGTCAAAATATTCAAATGATAGCTTAGTTTGGACTATTTCAGATGGTAACTTTTTAGTTGGTATCAATAAGAAAATCTTTAGTTTTAAAAACCTCAACCTGAAAATCTATGATTCCAATGCGGCTTATATCACAACAAAATCACTTTCCTTTTTAGGGAATGTTCAGATTATGACAATCATCGATAATTCAAAAGGTGAACTATTTTTCGCAGGAACAAAGGAAATTAATGGGGGGAACAATGGATTCATTGCAAAGCTCGATACCTCTTATAATCTTGAGTGGATGTATATTCACGAAGAAAGTCCAATTAATTATAGCATAGGTTATCAGATTGTCATTAGCGAGAATGATGATATATATGGTTTATTTCTCAAACGTTCATCACCTTCTGTCTTCTATTATCCAAATGTTCTTCAACTTGTACATCTTTCTGATTCAGGTATATTACTAGATTCTATTTCTCATCAGGAACCTTCAGGCTCAATTGGTGGAATAAGCATGGTATTTCACAAAAGCACTATTAAAGTTAGCTGTTCAATTGAACCTGGGACGGACTATGTATTTACAGTAGGATTTAGTTGTGATGATTGCAGTAATGTAACCAGCATTAAAAATGAAACACCAAAAGATTCACAAAATAAGCTTTCTGTTTTTCCCAATCCTTTCACCGACATAATTACCTTAAATACCGGAACGAAAGAATATAAAGTGATCGAAATCTATGATACTCAAGGAAGACTTCATTTTAAGACAGACACAAACTCTGACCAAATGAATATTAACACTGAAGGATTTTCATCTGGATTATATATCGTAAAAATGATTACAGAAGGACGAGTAGTACAGGTAAAGATTGTAAAAGCTGAATACTGAATGACTACCTGATTAAAGAGAGATTCCGATTTTATTACCCAATATGGATAACGATTCAGAAAGAATTATCTGGTTTGCTTCACTATTTCTAAAAGAACATGAACATAGAAAGCAAATAATCACTCCTCAAAATCTCCACTCTTCGCTTTCACATATGTTCGCCACTTCTCCAGAACGGCAACCATATCATCAGGAAGCTCTGAATTAAAATGCATCCACTCCCCTGTTGTGGGATGAGTAAAACCCAATGATTTTGCATGCAGTGCCTGTCGTGGCATCAGAGCAAAACAATTCTCGACAAACTGCTTATATTTTGAAAAGGTGGTTCCCTTCAGCACCTTGTTTCCACCATAACGTTCATCATTGAACAATGGATGTCCTATGTACTTGAAATGAACCCTGATCTGGTGTGTACGTCCTGTTTCGAGCTTGCACTCTACCAATGTCACATAGCCCAGTCGCTCAATTACCTTGTAGTGTGTAACCGCATGTTTTCCATGATCTCCTTCTGGAAAAACAGTCATAAGCATTCTGTCGCGAAGGTCCCGACCGATATGTCCGGTGATCGTTCCTTCATCTTCTTTTAACGTTCCCCACACAAGCGCAACATAACGTCGCTCCGTGGTGCGATCGAAAAACTGTTTTGCAAGCTTGCTCATGGCGACTTCATTCTTCGCGATGATCATAATACCGCTAGTATCCTTATCGATCCTGTGAACGAGCCCTGGCCGTGTTTCGCCTTCCTTAAACATGGGAAGCTGCTGTAAATGATACATCAATGCGTTCACCAGTGTTCCGGAATAATTTCCAAAGCCGGGATGTACCACCAGGCCGGGAGGTTTATTCAGAATGACAAGATCATCATCTTCGTAAACAATGTTCAAGGGAATGTTTTCCGGCTTGACTTCACGGTCGCGCGGAGGATGAGCAAGCACGATGGTTATGACATCACCTGGCTTGATCTTATAGCTGCTTTTGGTAGGTTTTCCATTCACAAGCACATTTCCAGCATCAGCAGCTGCCTGGATCCTGGAACGTGTGGAGTTTTCTATGCGGTTCTGAAGGAACTTATCAATCCTCAGGGTAACCTGCCCTT
The DNA here is from genome assembly GCA_036675075.1 of Bacteroidota bacterium. GTDB lineage: Bacteria > Bacteroidota > Bacteroidia > JAKFFM01 > JAKFFM01 > JAKFFM01. The sequence continues at coordinate 45,299 of JAKFFM010000001.1, read as the reverse complement.
TATCAACGACTAAACGAAAATGCTCGTAGTATTCCTGGTCTTGCTCTTCGAGCTCTGGGTCTTCTATCACTTACTTGGTAACTATGAATTTTCGGTAGGATGAATTTCCTACTTTAATCAGGTACAATCCTCCCGAAAGGCTGCTTACATCAACAGATGAACTTTCATCAAGTTCTCCCTCCGCAACATTCCTTCCGGAAATGTCAGCGATATGATACACATTGCTTTCTGAATGCTCTGATCGTTGAATGTATAACCTGTCATAAACAGGATTCGGATAAACTGTAATCTCTTCAATAAGTGGCTTTGATTCGCTGATGCCATACGGATACCTGGGCCCAAACATTGGCCGCATCATCCACGATCCTGTGAACTGTGTGTTATACCAGGTTCCCTGTGAATTGTAAAACATAAATGCGCTTGCATTGGTATTCCTGTCAACACCCAGGTTCAGAATATCACTTGACTCCTGCATAAATCCAACATAAAAAGTGCCGCTAACAGAAACATTGCCTTCACTGATATCATAGATGTGAAAATCGGTGAGGCCATCATATTCAGGCTGAACAAAAAAGCTTTGCGAATAAAGCACTGCTCCTGGCTTTCCTGCTGCATCTCCCCAAACCATCAGCTTGATGTTTCGCTCTCTTACATCATTATACATGTAAGAGAAATAGATCTGAACGGCTTTCAAAATATCTCCGGAAGGATTGATCGAATAGAATTTATAGGCAACCTGTGCACCCTGTGTAAGAACACCATATCCTGCTTCAGCGGTGCCATCATCATAGGCATAGTAATCATAAAAGCGCTGAACATACAATACTGAATCATTAGCTGACGCATTGTTTCCTGCAAGCCTGCCCAATAGCATGAACTGCGCAAAGTCGCCTGCGGTGCTGGTTGGGAATGGAGATGCAGGAATATCAAACGTTACAGAATCTGTAGAAAGGCTTCCTGTGATCTTGGAGCTGTTCGCACGTACTGTATGCAGCAGCCCCCAGTTCTGATCATAGATCTCTGCATTGAAGGAAGATGATTGGGTTGTATCATCCAGGTTACGGATGCGGTTATAAAGATTCGCCTTTGTACCTATCTGGTTTAATTTATAGTGGTACCAGGGAACTGCAGAATAATCATTCAGCATGGATTTAAGAGGATATACAAATGCAACATCGAGCACGGTTGAATCATTGGGATTGGTTTTCCTGTCAACCATCACATAGTCAATATGCCAGTGATCAAGATTACCATACTGTCCACCATAGTTTCTGAATCGAAACTGAAAGCCATCCTTCATATAAGCTGTGTCGGCGATCTTTACACTTACATATTTAAATGACGAATCCAGGTTTGTTGAATTCATCCCTGAGCGGGTCCATGCCCTTCTCCATTCGGAAACTGTATCAAACGGTGCTCTGAATTCCAGGATCAGTGAATCACCCGATTCCGGAGTATCCCCTCTTCCTTTCATCTGATAATAAAAACTTACATAAATGTTATCGGAAGGAACAAATGCTCCAAGCCTGAATGGTCTTGATGTAAGTGAATCACAATAACCCGATTGCTGAAAATAGCTGTACGGTGTTCCATCGTTCTTAAGTCCATCAAACGTTGCAACACCCAGCGTTGGCGGGTTATAAGGAAGGTCACGGTTAATGAAAACGGTATTGTCCATCCATTTCCGCCCGTCAGGATAATACGAGTTCCGGGCAAAGTCATCCACGAACGGAATCTCGAGCGTATCGCCGGGAGCCATGATACGTGCGTGGGGATTGTTCTTATGAGCTTTTACGAGAACAGGATTGTAACCAAGTGGCAGCTCAATTTCCTGGGCTTGCGATTTCAACACAAATGCAAAAAACAAAAGAAAGAGCGTGCACAGTTTCTTCATATTTAATTTTCTGAGGTGTCAGGAACAGCAATTTTAGATTCATCCTGCGTGATGAACAGGTCAACAGAATTTCCTTTATTAATAGTTCCTGAAGATGCAGGAGGATTTTGCCTGTACACAAAAGATCGCAGGGAATCTTTCACAGACTTATCTGCAATGACTGCACCCAGGTTCAAACCGGCAGCCGTGATCTCCTGCAAAGCTTCATTGTATCTTTTTCCTCTCAGGTCAGGGAGGTCAACTTTTTCGTTGCTAAGGCCATCACCAAGAACAAGATCAATGCGCGACCCTTTTCGGATAGGCTCTCCTGCCTTGATAGGCTTTCCCTTATATAATTGTTTGATCACGGCATTCTTGGCAAAATCAGGAACATAGCTCAGCTTTCCTGCTTCAAGTCCGTATGTTTCAAGAAGAGCTGTTGCCTGTCTCAGAGATACATCTACGAGATTCGGCATCTTAACCTGCGGGGGCAGGTAGCTGTTCATGGTGAGATAAAGCGTACGGTTTTCCTTTACTTCCATACCTGGTTCAGGATCCTGATCAAGCACTGAGCCTTTTTCTCGCTTTGCATCATAAATTGAATCGGTGATGAAGTAACGCAGCTTTTGTGATTCGAGTATGCCTGCGATCTCTTCCACCTGCTTTCCGCGAAGGTCAGGTACCTTCACAGTCACACCATGCTTGGTATAATTCGCGATCAGCTGAAGCGTTCCCCAGATGATCAGGAAAACAACCAGCAAAGCAAGCAACACATGCTTCCAGAACAGCTTTGTCCTTATGAATTCCATCATGTCTCTCATACTGTCATTGCACTGAAATTCCTTTTCGTTTCCGCAAAGGAAAGAATCTTTTCTATGAATTCGTGCGGCTTATAGTGATTGATGGATGCCTGGTGGAAAATACATGTCGCTGGTGTCATGCCCGGCAGAGAATTCACCTCTACAAACACAACATCAACCTTGCCGTCAGCATACACTCTTACAAATGCATCTATCCGTGTATATCCCACAACATTCAACACTTTGGCAGCACCTTCCAATGTCTTCTTTACAATTTCCGAGATCCTCTGTCTTTCAGCAGGATCTGCTGCATACCGCGCCGGAGTAATGTTCTGCCCCTGACCTGCCAGAAACTTTTCTTCAAGTGAAAGCACTTCTCCTTCCGACAAAGCTTCTGACGCTTCAAAAACTTCATACTTTACCTGACCATCTTTGCAGATACTGGTTACCATCCCACCAGTGATCTCCAGGAAATGCACAGCATCTTTTTTAGAGATCAGTTCTTCGGCTAGAAATACCTTCTTCCTTGGAAATTCTTCTTTAGGTTTAATATTCAAGGTCGCTGCAGCTGTTGGTTCCAGGTCTTCCTGCTGTCTGAAGATCAAATCTCCAAATGCCAGGAGTTCTTTCTCCGACTTGATCTTTCTCACGGCAGAGCTGCATCCGTCATCAACAGGCTTTGCAATAAAGGGCACTCCAAGCTTTGACTTGAGATCACTATACACCTGTGATGAAGATTTTTTCCAGTCGTCTTCGGATACAAGGAGATGCTTTGCTGCAAGAAAACCATGCTGCATAAGTATCTCGTTTGTAACATACTTATCTATCGTCGTCTTCGAACTTTGAATTCCTGAACCATTATAAGGAATGCCATATTTCTCAAGCTGCTGCTGCACTGCGCCATCTTCTCCCGGTCGTCCGTGTAATGCAATGAACACCAGGTCTGCCATCGATGCAAGGTCTGAATAGGTGATCTGTGCAGGAGCTTTTAATGCATCCGGAGATGAATATTTTTCAGTGATCCCTTTTGTTTCATGCATGATAAGAGATATGAGTGGATGCACATTGAAATGATCGACCTTTTCTTTAATATCATCTGCATTGTCTTTAAGCAGCACATTCACAGGGATCATGTACAGCTTATGCTCTTCGTTGCTACCTGTAAGGAAGACAGGAACAGGCTCAAACTTTCCGGAAGAGGCCAGCTTTTCATAGATATTACGTCCGCTCTCAACGGAGATATGACGTTCTGAAGAATACCCGCCAAGTATCACAGCGACATTCTTCTTACGATTGTCTGTTGCCTTTTCCCCTTCCATTAGAACATCAAGGCGTTTAATAATACTTACTGTATTGCCTGAACCTTTAAAATCAGCGACTCTGCAGCTTAATGAGGTATGAATGATGTATGTCAGGAATTGTGATGGATTAAGTCCGATCTCTGCTGCCTGATGGAAGAAGAACGAAGAAGGCATCATTCCTGACGTTGTGTTCGGATCATTCAGGAAGATCTCCCCTTTTGTGCTCAGGAAGCCATCGATACGGGCGTAAACATCAAATTCAAGCGCTGTATATAATCGTTCGCAGTTATACCTGATCTTTTGAAGCAGTGATGAATCAATATCGATGGGCGTGATCTTGCGTGACAGTCCCGGAAGATATTTTGAACGGTAATCAAACAACTCCTTGCCTTTACGGATCTCTGTAGGTGGCAATGCAACAGGGGTTCCATCTGTATTCTGAACAACGATGCACGAAAACTCCTTACCTTCAATGAACTCTTCGAGGAGAACTTCTGATTCGGAATCCGTGGCTTCAAGCGTCAACATTTTTTCAGATTTCAGCACCTGGCTTATCGTGACAAGCAGCTCCTCGGGATGTCTGATAATCTTTTCATTATTGAGGATGACCGGCATTCCCAATCCCTCCCGGATATCAGACAAGGTTCTTACATAATCAACCTGTGCATTCGTATCCAGTGAATTCCAGAAATCTGACGTGATCTTATGAATGAAAAAAGCTTTATCAATTGCGGCTGAAACCAAAGCAGCTTCATGTATGATTGAAACTCCAACGCTTGATCCCTGGTTCGCGGGCTTTACGACCAATGGAAATCCAAGCTTTGAAATTATTCCTGCCAGGTCCGGTTTAGCTGAGATCCATTCAGAACGCTTCAGCGAATGAAACTGAGGCGACGGAAATCCTGCAGAGACCATTAATTTTTTCTGGATGGATTTATTAATACCTATCGAAGAAGAGAGTATGCCCGCTCCGGAATAAGGCATACCATAATATTCTAAAAGTCCCTGGATACGGCCATCTTCACCGTAAGGGCCATGCAGACATAAGAATGCAAAATCAAAGATTTTTTTAAAGTCCGATGGTTCGATCTTTTCACCTAGAGAAGAAATGAGCTGTTTATGCTGTTCCTCAGAAAGATCGAGAGATTCAGCATACACCTGGAATTCGTTCGGTGATTCAGGCAAAAGATCAACAGCCGGATAAAAATCGCGGATGCTGCCTTTATAAATAAATTCCCAGTTGAGCTTGATGAAGTTGCCGAAACTGTCCACAAAAACCGGAACAGGATCAAAAAGATTCTTGTTCAGGTTATCATAAACCGTTCTCCCACCTGCAAAAGAAATTTCACGTTCCCGTGATGTACCGCCAAAGAGTATTCCGACCTTGATCTTCATAAAAAGTTATAGGAAAACAAATTTACTCTATTCCCTTAACGGCAGGATAGCGTCAGGCGTGTATGGAAGATAAGAAATCAACCAACTTTTTAACAGCTTTGGCCCTGTGGCTGATGGCATTCTTTTCAGAAGGGCCCATTTCAGCAAACGTTCTAGTATGCCCTTCGGGGATGAATACCGGGTCGTATCCAAAGCCCTGATCACCTCTTGGAATCTCCGTGATATGCCCGTCAACTCTGCCTTCGAACAAGTATTGCTCTGTTCCGAGAACAAGTGCGATGACGGTAATAAACGAAGCTTTACGGGCAGAAACACCTTCAAGCTTTTTCAGAAGAAGCTCAATATTTTTCCTCGGATCTTTTTCTTCACCCGCATACCTTGCCGAGTGCACACCTGGTTCACCGTCGAGAAATTCTACCTGCAGGCCGCTGTCATCTGCGATGCAATCCACTCGTTTTATCTTAGATAAGCACCTGGCTTTGATGACGGCATTTTCTTCCAGGGTTCCGCCTGTCTCGGGAATCTCTTCAAAATAGCCGATATCATTCAGATCCCGGACATCATAACGTTCCTTAAGCAGATGCTTTATCTCAGCAGACTTACCAGAATTGGACGAGGCGAACAGGAGAACAGGGCGTATCATTCTTTGATCAGTTTTTTGATCATGTCCTGGTCGTTGAATACAATCCTTAAGTTGTAAATGCCTTTATCAAGATCAGAAATATCAAGGGTATAGCGGGTGATCCCTTTTAAAATGGAAATGGATGACCTTGTTTTAACAAGACTTCCTCGTGAATCATAAAATGCAAGATCCACCATCGCATCCGTGAGTGAATGAAGATCAACTGATATATGGTCTCCCGCCGGATTAGGATAGAGTACCGCCTGATAGCTCAATTCGGAAATTGATCTGCAAACACTGTTATCGTCAGGCTTCATATCTGCTTCACCGTTAGGGTTCAGCGCCTTTACACAAAAGCTGTTATTTTCAGAAGTTACCCTCATACCTGAGAACGTATGAACTACAGGAGCTCCCTGGTAACGTATGACAGATGTGAGCTGATCTCTCACAACGCCACCATCCTGCAATTCCAGGACAAGATCAAGGGAATTTACATCCGATGAACTAAGGTTAACAAACTCTGCGGTAACCGTGAGAAAGCTATCTGCAACAGCATACGTCAGGTTGTTGACAGCAACATCAAGGTATTTTTCAAGGACAAGCAATTCCTGATAAGTTGTATCACGACAACCGAAAGGACTGATCGCAACGAGTGAAGGCGTATATGAGCCTGGAGTAGCATAAATGTGAGATGCAGGGAAGCTTTGCTGTGTTCCGGAATTATCGGCGAAATCAAAAAGATACGATGAGGCGCCAGATGACGTATTCGTGAATGTAATCAGGGCAGGCGCATCAGACCTGGTATCTGAAACAGAAAAATCAGCGGTTGGAGAATCATGCACAGCGATCATTTTTGTTTCTGAATCAGAACATCCGTGACGTGTTTTCACGAGGAGCTTTACCTGAAGTGAATCAAGGGATTCAGGGCTATATGCATAGGTCGAATCGAAACCAAGATCGACAGAATCAAATGACCAGATCCATGACGATATTCTGTCATCAACGGAAACAGAAGAGCTTGTAAAAGACACTTCCTGGCCCTTACAAATATTTGGCGAAACAAAGCCTGCAACAGGCATGGAATATACATGAACAGACTTTTGAACGGTATCCCTGCATCCATTGGAAGCCGTAAACAGGTAGGTGACAAGGTAAGTGCCTGTATCCTGAAAAGTATGGCTCATTGTAGGATTCGACCCAAAATCACCATCACCAAAATCATACTTTACAGAACCAGGAATGATGTTCCAGGGGAACGCGATATCTGAGCTGTCATTAAACCAGGCCGTTTGTCCTTCGCATAAAGCTGTCGTAATGAAATTGGCTACAGGCTTAGGGTTTACTATGACAGGTTTGGAGATGGTATCGGAGCAATTGAAAGCGGTAGTTACGATCAGCGTCACTGAATAAACACCTGTGTTTTGGTAAACATAATCCGGAGAAGACATGTGTGATGTATCGTCTGGAGATACTGAAGATCCGAAATCCCATAAATAACTGTTGATCGTTTCGCTTGACGTTGTTGTGTTATAAAATTCAACAGGACTGAACTGGCATCCATTAGTCGATTCAAAATTCACATCCGGCTTTGAAGTGACGTTAACCGGAGTCACTATTGTGGATATGCATCCTTCAGAAGTTTTCACTGTCAGCGTTACATTATAGGATCCTGCAAGTGGAAAGGAATGCAAGGGGTTCTGACTGTTCGATGTTGTATTGTCATCAAAGCTCCAGTTCCAGGTTTCAACAATCGCGCTGGCCGGAGGGACAGAAGTGTCCGTGAACTGGACCGGAACATTGTTACATGTTGTCCCATAGGTAAAAGCCGGAGTCGCTGCTATTCCGGCCATCGTCACGTAAATTGAATCGATGGCAACACATCCGTTCGTATCTGTCGCCTGGATCCAATATAGTCCAGTGCTGTAAAAGGTTGTATAGCTTAAAGTATCACCGTTGGACCACAAATACTCATTACCCGGTTGAATTCCATTCAGAACAGGCAGAATTGAACCATAGCAATAAGTTGTGTCTGGTCCGAGCGTCAGGATATCTGGAAAGAGATCCACTTCAATCACCAATGTATCTGAATTGAAGACACATTGATTTGTATCGGTCACTTCGAGGGAATAGGTTCCAGGTGTGGTGATTTGAAGTATCGAATCAGTTCCGGAAGTACTCCAATCGAATGAATACAAGCTTGTTGAAAGTCCGGGATCCCATGTGAGTGTTGATCCGGAACAAAATAATCGGGCGGGATAATTAAAGACAGGCATCGGCGGCGATACACGCACAGTATCAGTAACCAGTTTTCCAAAGATGCTGGTGGCAGAAACAATGTATTCTCCAAATGCTGTGACAGATGTTGACTGACCAGTATCACCATGACTCCATTGGTGCCCGGTAAAATTTGGATCCGCTGTAATTGTAACAGCTGAAGCAGGAACACAATTTGAAGCGGCCGGAACCTGGATGCTTCCAACCAACAGATCAGGAGTATAATAATTAAACAGGTAATTCTCTACTTCTTCGATCTCTTGCTGCGACAGAACCCTGCTGAATAATATGATCTCAACATAATTTCCATCCCAGACTCTGGACGAAATAGCCCGGTCACGGGTAATCTGGCTTGCAGCAACATTGCCGGAAGTCACAAGGCTGATCACTGAATACTGGGTGGGCTTCACAGCACTTTTGACGCTCGGCAATGGATTTCCATTGACCCTGATTGAGCCAGACAAGATGTTTGTTGAAGAATAGGTGCTGTCAAAGATCCTGTCCCCTCCCTGATCTCCAATAAAATCATATCCGAGGTTATCCCCCAGTATCGGCTGAAAGCCAGGTGGACTATTGCCTGTTCTGTGCTTGACCAGGAAGAATGCAGTCCTGATGTTGTTTATCCTGTTCAGGAACATCATATAATCATCTACCCCATCAAACACTACTGCAGACCGGCCATATAATTCAGATAATGGCCCTGTAAGCGTAGGCTGAGTTGCGGTGTCAGGCTGGGTGCAATCGTTATGCAGGCTGCTCAGGTCACGCCATTCAGTCACTTTACCTGCAACTTCTGTAATACCTGTGTCTGATCGCAGCCACATCTGCATGTCTGGAATGTTGCTGATCTGTGCGGTAACATGGCTTCCCGTAAGTACAAGGATGACAGTTATAAGCAGAAAAAAGCTATCTTTAGATAGAATATGCGTTTTATTAATGCTGGCAGGAATACTTAAGAACAAGAAGTTTGTTTTCATTACGATTGGCTTCCTACCATTATCTATCTCGGTCATATTCACTCCAATTTACGTAAAGTTTTTAAGTCTGGAAAACTATGGTTTTCTAAGCCTTTTTACAACACTCATTGGACTTGTAGCTCCATTTTTTCATCTGGGACTCAAGGATGGATACAGCTTCCTTTTCTGGAAAAAGCTTAAAGACGAGTCAAGCATCCATACCTTTTTTGAAGATTCTCTAACATCGATGATCGCATTCCAGGCTGTGATTTATTGCGCCTTCATTTTCGCCGGAAGCTATATCCTACCCTATTTCTTTCCTTCCCTCGGTGAAGAGCAGTATCACGCCTTCATTCAGGTGCTTGGTTTTTATGCCTTCTTCCTGAATCTGAATGATTTGCTGTTTTACTTTTTCAGAAACAAAGGTGACCTGAAGAATTTCGTAAAACTGAATGTCACAAGCCTTGTTCTAATGACTGTCGGTTCCATTCTCGGAATTGTTGTTTTAAAGAAAGGAATTGAAGGAGCCATTTATGGAAGGACCATAGGATATTGTCTCACCGTGATCATTTTCACATTGATCTATATAAAATGGAAACCACTCAATTTCAAGCTAATAAAGGAACTGCTTAAGTCAGGATTGCCCTTATACCTGAGTACGATTGCAGGCGCTTACCTGTTTTCAATGGATAAGCTTTTCATACAGCATAACCTTAGTCTGACTGTTCTTGGGATATATAGCATCGCCCTGACAATCATTTATGTGATCGATATTCTGACCACTGGATTCCAGCATTTCCTGCTTCCGGAGATACTTTCTAAAGTGAACCATGGAGTAGAAAGTCCAGTTATTGAAAAGGAAGTCAAACAGAGTTTTTACATTTTTCTCCTGCTTTCTCTGAGCTTCGTTGCCATTGTTCCTTATGCCATTCATATTTTTCCAGAGAATTTTCACACAGCTTTAAGCTATCTGCCGCTCATGGTGCTGTTGCCCATAACAAGGTTTATTTCAGGAATTTTCTCAGTGAACCTGTATCTGAAGGAGAAGTCTGGAACATTCCTCAAACTTCAGGTGTTGAACGCGATTTGCACATTTGTTTTTTTCCTGATCCTTCCCGCTCGCTTTGGAATTATAAGCGCCATCTTCCTTGCTCTTTTTTACAACCTGGTCAACCTTGCATTCACTATTTATTTTTCAAAAGGAGACAAGGTGTTTCTAATGAAGGATAAAAAGTTCTATTTGATCTTATCATTTTCAATTCTTTCCTGCGTTGTTCTGTACTTTTTGTATTCATTCATTCCCAGGGCTGAATTTTTCATTATTCCTGCAATTGTCACCAACTTCAGTATTCTGATACTGGAAAGGCCACTTGTTAAACGTGTACTATACAAATTTGTAAATATCTGATGGTCCCTGTATCACCATTCAACACGGCAGTTACAGCCGAGATCATCAAGGAGATCCCAACGACCTATCTTATTGATGTATATAAACAACATTATGGGATTGATCTTCATGATCATTTTAAAAATCACCCTTCAATTCTCTTATGCAAGTGTCCGCTCACATCATTGGAATTCTTTTATCCTTTTGGTTTAGACGGAGATGGGAAATTCTATAAAGAGCTTGCTAAAGGTGCATGGTATTACCAAAGCGATAAATGGGAACACCTTCAGGTTGCAGGCCTGGTTAAGGAGCGATCTTCAGTTCTTGAAATAGGTTGTGGCTACGGTGCTTTCCTAAAACTGATCAGAAAGAAATTCAAACAGGTCGATGCAGTTGGCCTTGAGCTTAATCCGGAAGCAGTCGTTGAAGGAAAACGATCAGGAGTTACCATCCTGAATAATACACTCGAAAGTTATACCCTCGAACATGAAGGCAAAAAGTTCGATATGGTTTGTTCATTCCAGGTGTTCGAACATATTTCATCTCTTGATTCAATTTTCAAAGATTCAGTAAGACTTCTTGCTGATGGAGGAACTTTTGTTGTTAGTGTACCAAACAACAGCGTTGGATTTTTCCGCGAAAACATTCTGCCAAGCGTGGTGCTCAACATGCCTCCGCATCATGTCAATCATTTCAATGAAGATTGCTTCAGCAAGATCGGAGATCTATATGGGCTTGAGCTCCAGAACTTAATCGCAGAGCCGCTCCAGCAGGTAAATCAACATACCTATCTGTATAACCAGTTATACAAACTTTTATTCAAAAGCAGCTTTCTTATTCGGGCAATCTGGAAGCTGAAAGTGCACCTTTTGATAATTCCGTTTTTAAAGATGGTTAGTCATAAAATCAAAGGTCATACGATCATCGCTGTTTATAGAAAAAGGCATCCATCAGCATGAATCATCAGCGGATACATGTGGTCCACGTACTCAATGAGCTTGATTATGGGGGTGTTACAAAAGTTGTTCTTGATGTCTGTTCAGATGGTGATCATGCTATTTATGAATATACGATAGTCTGCCTTTCAGAAAGAACCCAGATGTTGAAAGATCATCCCTTGCCGGGTCACATCAGAGTTCTGCATTTCAATTACAGATTTTCTGAATCATATTCTATGTTCAGCTTTCTGAAATATGCCATGGTTCCTGGTAAGACCAAAGAGGCTGCAAAAGAGGTTATTGAAGCGATCATTTCATTGAAGCCAGACATCCTTCACTTTCATACACTTCCACGTGAGCTAATGATCGGGAAGCTGCTTCAATCAAAAATCAATTCACCCATGATCTATACTGATCATGTATTGAGATTTAATGAGAATGAATTGAATTCTCTCAGGCGAAATGTACTTGCCGGAATTTTCAGAATCTTTTATTCAGGCTATCATGTAATACCTGTTTCTAAATCGGTTCAAAAATTTCTGACCAAATACCGTCTTGTTTCCAGTGCAAAGCAAAACAGACTTATTGAAAACAGGCTGAAGATCAAATCAGCTTTGAATATTGATTATTCAGATGTTAAATGCATCGTTTATGTTGCAAGGATCAGTAAAACAAAAGGGCATAAAGAACTGATCGATGCATGGGCAAAAGTCAAAAACCGTGGAGAAATTAAGCTTTACTTCATTGGGCCTGATGAGTCCGGAGGTCAGATGGAAAAATATAGTCAGCAGATCCTCGGTGATAATTCCATTGAATTCTTAGGCGCACGATCAGATGTATTTGAACTATTAAAAGATGCTGATCTCGCTGTTTTTCCATCAAACAAGGAAGGACTTCCACTTGCATTGATCGAGAAGATGGCTATGGGCTTACCAATCATTGTATCTGATATTGATGAGCTCACTGATCTTATAGAAAACAATCAGAATGGACTCGTTTATCCACTTGGTAACACCGATCAGCTTGCATCAGAGATCTCACTGCTCATTCAGGACCGAAACCTAAGAGAAAAATTGGGAAGAAATGCCAGGCAGAGCTATCTTCAACGCTTTAATGGAAGCCTTGCCACTGAATACGAAAAGTTCTACAATGAGCTCACTTCAGTTAACTTGAATAAAAAAGGTCAATGAGTTGCTGTATATACTGTGGTGCTGATCAGAGCAGATCTTCATTTCTTCCACCAACACATTTTAATCAAAAGACATTCTATTACAAAGAATGCCTGAAATGTGATGTCGTGTTCCTTGATCCACGACCAGAGCAGCAAGACTTTGAAGCAATGTATCCTCCTTCATACCAAAACGGGATCGATAAGAGGACGATCATTGACACCAAACTTCGTGGCTTAAGATTTCCTTATCAATTACATTTTGACCTGATTGAAAATCATGCAGGAAATAAACCGAAGGTCCTGGATTACGGATGCGGCGCTGGTAACTTTATATATAATGCCATCATCCGCGGATATGATTGCCATGGAGCGGAGTTCGGACAAGAACAGGTTAACAAGTTACAAAATGAAATTCCTCAAGGAAGATTCTATACGATCATGGACCTTGCCCAAAGTGGAAACACATATGATGTGATCAGGCTAAGCAATGTCCTTGAGCATCTGGATGATCCGAAAGCTATATTATCCAGGCTTACCACACTGTTAAAACCTGGTGGTATCCTGCTTATAGAAGGGCCGGTTGAAATGAATTTCAGTCTCGCATTCTTCTTTAGAAAAGCATACTTCACGATTAAATCCGCGAGAGGTTTAAGATCTTCTCATCCTCCAACACATCTAACCTTTACAAACAGAAAAAACCAGCTGTCATTTTTTAACCTGCTAAACCTTCAGCCACTCCACTACCAGGTAGCAGATTTTGCATGGCCATTCCCTGAATCGTTCCGCGAGGCAAAAGGAAAGAAAAATAAGGTAAACGCATTGATTGCAAAAGCCAGCATTGCTGTTTCATCTATGATATCCGGTTGGGGTAATACGTTTATTTATGCAGGAAAGCTTAGAAAATAAAAGAATACTGTACCTCGAGGGCAGACCATCTGCTCATCCTGTCCACAAAAAACTGGCACTTTCGCTGAACGCTGATGTAGAACACATTGACTCCGTCATGAGATGGCAGGACAAAGGACGTTCCTTATTCTATAATGCGATTGCCTGGATTGTAAATGGAATTGCATTGCTGTCAAAGAAACGCTATGACATCATCCTGGTAGATAATTTACATTTCGCCCCAATCATTTTCAAGTACCTAAAATTCGGAAGGAAAAAACCCAGGATAGTCGTTCATCTTGGCAGCCATACATTATACTTTATGTATTCAAACCGCTTTTCAAAATTGAATACCTCTCTTCACAAATTCTTTCTGTCAAAGTATGACGCCTTGTTATGTGAAGGCGAAATGGCTGCGGAGCTTGCGCATAAGATGCTCGGAAAAGAAACGCCGCCATGCCATGTTACCTTTCTTGGGCCTCTCAAAGAACGAGGAATTAAACTAAGTAAATGTGAACCGGATCTCAATTCAAAGAACCTGCTGATCATTGCTGCAGGGCCTGGTGAGTTCAGGAAATTCTATAAAGGTATTGACCTGATGATCGCGTCTTTTGCTTTAGTCCTCAAGAAGCATCCTGGTTTAACCCTGACGATCCTTGGTCAGTGGGATCAGCCAATTATAGAAGAATGCCTGAATCATCTTTCAGAAGGTGTACGAAAACAAATTCAGTTTAAAGGCAGTATCAGCAATATTGAAGATTACCTTGCTGTAAGCAGCCTTTGCCTGCATTGTACCAGAGGTGATGCATTTCCGACATCAACAATTGAAGCGATGAGCGCAGGTGTACCTGTACTGGTGTCTGAATGGACAGGTACAAAACAAATTACAAAAGAGATCTCAGGACAACTGATTGTACCTCTTGACAAGGAAATTATCGCAGACAGAATCAACTGGTACCTTGATCTGCCAAAAAATGAAAAACTACGGCTATCAGAACTGTCCCGGAAACATGCGGGCAACTACACTGAAGAGTTAGCCATCGCCCATTACAGGGGAGTATTTAAGGCACTCTGAATCACCCCATTAGTGACTTTTATACTCAAACTATATTAACTTTACATGGTCTGAACGCCCTGAATCCGTGAGAAGTGGCCTAAGTGAACGAGATGAACATACTTTTTTATTACCCATCCAATAAGCGTAGTGTTGGATTTGACACGATCTTCAAGGAACTTATAAAGGAAGGGCATACGATCCATCTGCTTACTACGTGTGAACAAGGCGTTCTTCACAGTGATGTCAGCAAGCTTGGGGTTATCGTCAAGTCATCCGGAATAAATCATAATAACCGGCTTAGCTACTACTTTCATCAGATCCGTTTTTTAATAAAGTACTGTAAAGTCAATAACATCCATATTGTCTTTTCACATCTCCAGCATGCCAACATTATAGCAGTAATCGCTCAATGGTTCATGAAAACGCCGGTTGTATGCTTTCGGCATCATTTCAAATTTGTTTCTGGGGTTCAAGACTCCAACCTGGAACAGAATAAAACCGAAAATCTGTTTGACAGGATCATCAACAGGCTGTCTAAAAAGATTGTAGTTCCTTCAAAAGGTGTGTACAATGGGATGAAAGAAAATGAATCGGTCGATATGAATAAGGTAGAGATCATCCCTTATATGTATGACTGGTCAAAGTATTCCAAACCTGACCCGGAAAAAGTAAGCAGGATCAGGAAAGAACATGAAGCCACCCTACTGCTGATCATGTGTTCACGTCTTATCAGGCTAAAGCGGCATCACCTCGTATTCCAGGCGGTAAAAAAAGCAGTCGTCGAAAAGCACTATGACATTAAAATGCTTGTTCTTGATGAAGGCCCTGAGGAAACAAGTCTGAATGAGTATATTCAGGAAAACAACCTGACGAACAGGATTGTAATGATCGGCTATACGAATGAATTCATAAATTACATGGCTGCTTCGGATTTTTTGATTCATCCATCTTTAACTGAAGCCAGTAATTCGGCTGTCAAGGAATATGCACTCCTGGGAAAAACAGTAGCAGCCTGTGAAGGAGTGGGAGATTTCGATGATTACATCGTTCATGGTGAGAATGGATATTTGATGAACCGGGAGAACACTGAAGCAGAAGTATTCAATATTATTTGTGAAGTATATCAACACAAGGACAAACTTGACATAATGGGGGATCGTCTTAAAAAAATTGTCCTGAATAAATTCCAGGTGAATGAGTCAACGCTTCAACAGTACAGGGAGCTGCTTAAACTAGCTAACAGAAAGTAAGAAGGGCATGGCAATAAATGTGACTAAATCATTTTTACCTCCACAGGAAGAATACCAGAAGCTTCTGAACGATGTGTGGGAATCGAGGTGGCTGACCAACAATGGGAAGTTCACTATTGAACTTGAAGAGAAACTTAAAAAGTTCCTGGGGGTTAAGCACCTGTTCTATGTTAACAATGGAACTATCGCGCTCATGATCGCAATAAAAGCGCTGGAGCTTAAAGGATCAGTTCTTACAACCCCATTCTCCTACGTTGCAACAACATCTTCATTGGTCTGGGAAAACATCGAACCGGTTTTCGTTGACATTTCAGAAGAAGATCTGAATATGGACATCAACCAAATTGAGTCTGCGATCAGGCCAGATACGACAGCAATTCTTACAACACATGTATATGGAAATCAATGTAAAGTTGAACAGATCGAACAGATAGCCAGAAAGCATAAACTGAAAGTCATTTACGATGCGGCTCATGCTTTTGACGTGAAGTTTAAAGGCCAGTCAATATTAAACTTTGGAGATATATCTACCCTGAGCTTTCATTCAACAAAGCTTTTTCATACTGTAGAAGGAGGCGCCATTGTTACAAACGATGATGATCTCGCACATAAGATCTCTTACCTCAGGAATTTCGGGCATAATGGGCCACTCGCCTTTCATGGTCTTGGGATTAACGGAAAAAATTCGGAATTCCATGCAGCGATGGGAATTTGCAACCTAAACTATGTCGAATCCAACAAAGCGAATTACAAAAGAGCTTATCACTATTATTTAAATCACCTGAAGTCTGAAGAGTTGCAATTTCAAAAGATCTGTGACGATGAAGGATACAATCATTCCTATTTCCCCATTGTATTTAAATCAGAAGCTCAGTTATTGAAAACCCAGGGGAAATTAAATGAGAACGATATTTTTCCAAGAAGGTATTTCTTCCCTTCCTTAAACAAGCTACCATACATTCCTTATAAAGAATGTCCTGTAGCAGAGCGGATTTCCGAACGTGTATTGTGTCTGCCTATGTTCTATGACATAACAGAAAGCATCCAGGATCAAATCATTAAAATCATTAAGTCAACACTCGGATCATGATCTTCATTAAAAGATATAACTGTAATGTTGCGTCATCAATGTTTACCAATGATCTATGCTGCTTTGAATACCTGCCTGACATTCAGGTAAAAAACATGATCCGTGCTCAAGCTTAGCATCTGTCTGATCACCTATAACCACGAAAGGTTTATAGCAGAAACACTTGACAGCATCCTGACACAGGAAGTTAATTTCGATTATGAGATCGTTATCGGAGAAGACAGGTCAAAGGACAACACCAAGGCAATCATAGAAAGTTACATGAAGAGATATCCTGGCAGGATCAGATTAAACTCGCATGAAAAGAATCTTGGTTCGACACTGAATTTTAAAATGACACTTCTGGCCTGCAAAGGAGAATACATTTCAATGCTGGATGGTGATGATCTCATGTGCCCCGGAAAGCTTCAGAAGCAGGTTGACTACCTGGAAAACAATCCCGATTGTGTGATGGTTGCACATGATATGCAGGAGTTTGATGATACAACGAAAAAGCATACACGTCTCATTAAGCCATCTAAGATTAAGAATCGATATATGCTGAAAGACCTTTTAGTACATGGCAGCATATTCGGCAATTCATCAAAGATGTTCAGGAGATCAGCACTTCAGGAAGATTGTGTTGATGAAAAGATAAATATCATTGCTGACATGTACCTTACGATTCAGGTTCTGGGAGAAGGAACCATCGGTTATATCCCTGAAACACTTGGAATGTACCGGAAACATCCTGAAAGCCTGATGAGGAATCTGAAAGGGAAAGAGGTTTATGAAGATGAACACCTTACGCTAAACGCCGTAACAAGAAAGTTCGGAAGCAAGTATGAAAAATATTATTCCGGAAGAATTTCATATGCAAACCTGATCTACGGAATGGATGCCTTGCATAAGAATAATCCAACCCTGGCAAGAGAGAGATTATTAAAAAGCATTCAGGCTAAATGGAATCTTGCGAAATCACAGTATGTGTACCTCATCCTTTCGGTTTTGCCTGATTGGCTACGCAGTAAGATCTTTTCGTTTAAAAAGAACATAATTTAAAGAAGATGTGTGGAATTGCCGGCTTTTATTCTTTAGATGAAAATCTTTCCATAACAGATCTGGAAAAGATGAGTGAAGTGTTGCGACACCGCGGACCTGACTCCCATGGTTATTTCCAGGAAGGTCCGGCCGGCCTGGCACATACGCGACTCTCAATTCTTGATCTTTCTGAACGAGGAAACCAGCCCATGTATAGCCATAATAAACGGTATGTCATGGTTTACAATGGCGAAGTTTATAATTACAAGGAAATTGCTTCAGAACTTATTCTTCAGAAAAAACGTGAGTACAACGTTTCCTTTTCATCTTCGTCTGATTCAGAAGTTATTCTCGAGGCCTTTGCAGCATGGGGTCCCGAGTTCGTACATAAGCTCAATGGGATGTTTTCCCTTGCCATCTATGACAGAGAATTGTATGAGCTTTACCTGATCAGGGATCGCATAGGAATCAAACCTCTCTATTATTGTATTGATGAGAAAAAAATACTTTTCGGATCTGAGCTAAAGTCCATTATCGCTACGAACCTGGTCAATAAAGAAATTGATGACGTGGCGGTGAATGAATTTCTGAATCTCGGGTTTATTCCTGCTCCGCTGACCATCTATAAAAACATCCATAAGCTGGATCCGGGCACGTATATAAAGATCTCGCCTACCGGTGTGCAGAAACAAAAATATTGGTCTCTCAGGACAGCTGTTACGGAAGAACTTATCACGAATGAAAAAAAGGCGCTGGTCCAGCTAAGCGATCTGCTTATGAGCTCAGTTCAGTACCAGTTGAAAAGCGATGTTCCCTTCGGAGTATTCTTAAGCGGAGGTATAGACTCAAGCCTGGTAACTGCTCAGGCTGTCACCCTTTCGAATGTAAAGTTGAATACCTTTTCCATAGGCTTTGAAGAAAACATATATGACGAATCTGTTCATGCCTCTGCCATTGCAAAGTACCTTGGAACAAATCATTTCGAATTTATTGTTTCCTATAAAGATTGCCTTGCCCTTATTGATGAGATCTACGATACGTATGATGAGCCGTTCTCGGACTCATCCGCAATACCAACGATGCTTGTATCAAAGCTGGCAAAGCAGCATGTAACAGTAACACTTTCTGGTGAAGGCGGAGATGAATTATTTTTTGGCTATGGATCCTATATCTGGGCCAAAAGGTTGAACAATTCTCTCATTTCAACTTTTAGAAAGCCTATACATGCTATTTTGTCTTCATCAAAAGACAACAGATTGAAAAGAGCGGCCATGCTCTTCAATATGGAAAGTGACCAAAACATTCAGCGACATATTTTTTCACAGGAGCAATACCTGTTCAGCGAATCGGAAATAAAAGATCTCAGAGGAAAGGATGCTGATTTAATCAACTTTTCTTTTGATCCCAATCTGAAAAGGAATTTTTCTGCCATGGAAACGCAGGCGATCTTCGACCTTACCTATTATCTTCCCGGAGACCTTCTCACAAAGATTGACCGAGCCAGCATGCGTTATTCACTGGAGACAAGGGTACCATACCTCGATCACCGCATCATTGAATTTGCGTTAAATCTATCTCCTGAATTGAAATACAAAAAGAACATTTCGAAATACATTTTAAAAGAGATCCTGTATCAATACATACCATCCAGGTTTTTTGACCGGCCTAAACAGGGATTTGCCATACCTCTTAAAAAGTGGCTTGGCAATGAACTGAGTTTCCTTATTGATGAAAATCTTTCAAAGGAGGTTATAGAACGCTATGGATTCGTTCATTATGAATACGTTGAGAAGCTGGTGAAAAAATTCAGAAGCGGTGAAACGTATTTGTATAACAGGATCTGGCTTCTAGTTGTCCTGCACCGATGGGCTAAAAAGAATATCTGAACCAGTGGATCATATTGTTGATTCACTTATTTCCGGTTCTTCCGAAACACTCTGCCTGACATGATCCAATCCTTTTTCCCTGGCACTGTCATAGTACCACTTTAAAACGAAAAGGAAGCTCATGTAGAACGGGATCAGCGGAATTTTATAACGAACCAGGGCACCAAAGTTAGAGGTCGCAATACCGACAGAAAACGCGAAGAAAATTGCAAACAGAAATGAGAACAGCAGCAGGGAATTCTTTCTTACAAGAAAGATAATGTTTACAATTTTCAACCGGATCACAAGGAATATTGTCAGGAACAGTACCACCGCATTTTCCAGTGCAGCTAATGCCATAACAGGGTTTTTTGCTTCCCAGAGGTAAGGCCTGAAAAGGGAAGCTTCAATCGCTGCTGGTGCTTTGGTGATCATACTGGAAAAAGTCGCATCAAAGTCTCCGATATCGAAACGTGCATTACCTCCATAATACTCCTGCTTTAAATCCCTTTGCACAATGACCGCCCGTTCCATGACATTGTCTATGGAATACTGTCCCAGGCTGCTTCCAAGGCTGGACAACAACCCATATCCTGCTGCTCCGATCGCTAAAAGAAGTATTGGCGTGAGCGTCATTTTTAAAAAGAAATTCTTAATTCTCCAGAGTGTATTGGTCAAATACCAGATCATACTTCCTGGCAAAAGTGCAAAGAGGATATATGGCTTGATCTTGATAAGCAGCAATGACGATAAAAACAAAGCCAGCATTGGGAAAAACGATTTGTTCTTATTAATGATCAAAGCATTGAATCCATACAGGTACCATCCAACTGCTGATAAGGTAATGGTGTCCTTCAATAATCCTGATCCCCAGAATACCACTGATGGCATAAAAAGAATAGCGATAGCAAGCTTTGATTCAACCTGCGGAAAATATTGAATAAACACTTCAAACAATCGCCAGATCCCGCCATAACAAAATGTAGCCAGAAGTATTGAACAGACAATGAAACTGCTTCCACTCAGAACACCCAAAGGAGTAATGAAGCGTGTAACAAAAAAGCTGTGTTCATCATGCCAATAAAGAGGCCAGCCGGTGTCAGTGTCAAAAATTGACCATTTATCAAGAGTAAGATCACCCAGCCAGACAGAAAAGAACTCGTGTGGTTTATAGAATAATAGTTTTCTTAAAACATCGGCACCATAATAGAAATAATTGGTTGTATCACCACCATCATAATAAAGGGTATAGATCAGGCATACTGCAATGGCGCCGAAAATCTTTACGAAAAGACCCTTTACAAAGTACTTGTAATGAGGTTTTTCATGGATGTTTTTTTTTCTGATGATATCTGCCACAAAGAAGATCACCAACAGGTAAAGTGGTGGCAGTATTAGATCGAATATATTCAGCATCAGTCCTTCACTCGATTACCTTCTCTCCTTTAAATTTACAAAAAAATTTGCAAATCGGCCGATCCAGGCCTTCCTGTTCTCAGTTCCAGTTCATCTGAGATTCACCAGAGAGCTGAGATTCTTCTCTTATGCGCACCCATTAAAAAACAGATTTTTTATACCTTTAAAGTCGTGTCAACCGTTGAAAATCAACAAGGCGCAATTAATACTACCGGCTGAATGCGAAAGCTAAGAGTGATCCTTCCTGCGTATAACGAAGAACTATCTCTGCCTTCCCTTCTTAAAAAGCTAAATATCCTGAAGAAAACGTATGACCTTGATATCGTTGTTGTGAATGACGGTAGCACTGACAATACCTTGAGGAAAGCAATAGAAAATGAAGCCGAAGTGCTTGACCTTCAGCCTAACCGGGGATTGGCAGGAGCTATGAAAGCAGGATTAACCGAAGGCATTCGCGGTCTGAATGACGATGATCTGGTTATCACCATGGATGCAGACGATAGCCATGATCCGGAAGTTATTCATTCAATGATCCGAAAAATAGATGCTGGCGCAGACCTGGTCATTGCATCACGCTACCGGGAAGGATCAAAAATCAAAGGACTTGCCTTTTACCGGCAGCTCTTCAGCATCGGAGCAGCTATACTTTTCAAAAGCTTAAGGAGTATAAAAGGTGTCAGAGATTACACATGCGGCTATCGGTGCTATAAAGCGAGCCTATTGAAAAGCATGAACGCGTTCTACAAAGAAAACCTCATTCAGCAAAAAGGATTTGGATGTATGGCTGAGCTCCTCCTCAAGGCCAGACGGTTTCAGCCTGTAATTAAAGAAGTGCCTTTTGTATTACGTTATGACCTAAAGCTTGGAAACAGCAAAATGAAGCTATGGAAGACCGTACGTCAAACTCTTTCTTTGCTATTTCTGAAGGGGACCTAGCATGTTGGAACATCCGTCTTCACTTTCCTTTTTCCGGTTTTTTTTACCTCTAATTTTAGCTGTAGCAGCGATTCTTGGGTTTTACAATCTTAACGGATATACCTTAACCAACGACGAAATAATCACTACTAATATTGCGACGGGATTTGGTCATTCTAAAAACACTGCATGGAATGCTCAACCTATCCCTCTGGAAAAAACACATATTACTCCGGAAGATCACTGGGAGAGATCACACGTCAGGAATGTACTGCAGTTTACATCAAATGACAATGGAAACATGCTTGCCTATAATTTGTTGCTGCATTATTTCATAACTATTTTCGGTGTGAGTGACCTTGGACTCCGGGGATTAAGTGTCCTGTTTTACCTCATATCCATTTTTATCTTTTATAGGATCATGAGGATCACAACCCGTGATCAAAAGCTGATTTACCTTGCCACACTTCTTTTTACACTCAATCCGGTGGTCCTTCATTATGGCAGACAAATTCGAAGCTATGAGTTTGGATTAATGGTGACCTTATTAATGACCTGGTTGCTTCTGAAAGTCATTTACTCTTCATCGCGGAAGTTGAAGCCACTGGTAACGTTTACACTGGTCTATTCAATTCTGTTCGCACTTTCATTCTTATCGCATTATTACACTATTTACATTTTTGGAGGACACATTCTTTTTATCATGATCCGAAAAGAAAAAGAACTTTTTATTTCACTTGGAATTGCCTTTTTGCTCACTGTATCAGCATTCATGATATGGTATTTTAATGGCGGTCAGGAAGGCATGGAAAGCATGAATGCACTCGACAACTTTATACGAGAGCATACTTCCCATCAAACACAGACAAGCCTGAGAAGCATAACGGAAGGCCTGGTGGCTTTCATCAACTCAGTGAATGGTTATTATTTTCAATACCTGGGCTATCGCAACCAGGAGTTTTTTTACCTGATCATTATTCTTGCTTTTTGTTTTATAGCTTCCATTATTTCCCTGCGTTACATTTCTACAGATCCATCACGGACCAGAGAAAAAACAATGTACTATCTTTTTGCAGCTATGATCTTTAGTTGCCTGGCAGTTCTTATAGCCTCAGCGATCAGGTCAGAACACACCACCTCGTTCCATACCCGGTATGGTGTTTTTGTGATTCCATACTTTTCTGCATTTCTTGCAACGGGCCTGATTTATTTATTCCGAGGTGGACGAATATTAAAAACCACAGCTGTTTTACTTTTATTGATCCATACTGGTCTTATGGTTATGAACTACAAAATTCCGCTCAGTGGACACTGGTTTACCTATGCAGATGTTGGAGGGAAGATAAGGGAAGCACGTAACACAAAAGCGCCTGAAAACCCATATTCAGCTGCCGCCAGAGTGATCATCGAATCTAATGCGGATACAGTAGCGATGCGCAGCCATGGATTTGCCCAATACACCAACATGTATCTCAAGGATGTCAGGGTAGTTGAATATATTGATACAACATTGACCAAAGAATACGAGCTCCGATGAAAAAGATCTTATTTCTGCTCGGAACACGTCCTGAAGCTATCAAACTGGCTCCACTTATTTCTGCCTTTCAACTCGATCATTCTTTTGATGTGCGGGTATGCATCACTGGTCAGCACAAAGAAATGCTCAGCCAGGTCATTTCATTTTTCAATATCAACGTCGATTTTGATTTAAACCTCATGCAGGAAAATCAAAGCCAGGTAAATCTTATCAGCAAAGGAATCGTGGAGGTTGAGAAAGTCCTTGATCAATTTACTCCGGATCTTGTGTTCGTTCAGGGAGACACGACCACTGTACTGATAGGATCACTTGTTTCATTTCTTAAAAAGGTGAAGGTTGCGCATATAGAAGCCGGACTCAGAAGCTTTGATAAACAATCTCCGTTCCCTGAAGAGATGAACAGAGTACTCACTTCAAAACTGGCGGATTACCATTTTGCGCCTACCGCCAGGGCAAAAAAAAATCTGGAGAATGAGTCGATCAGCGATCATGTTTACGAAGTAGGAAATACAGTCGTTGATGCCCTGAATCTTGCATTAGCAAGGCTGGTGAATCATGACGATGCATATCATTCAAAATTTTCATCACTTGATCTTACTAAAAGAATCCTGCTGGTAACATGTCACAGACGTGAAAGTTTTGGAAAACCCTTTGAACAGATCTGTTCGGCATTAATTGATATTGCTGACAGGTTTGAAGATGTCCGAATCGTATATCCTGTTCATCTTAATCCCAACATTAAAGAGGTTGCTTCTCAAATGCTTAAGCACGATCGGATCTTTCTTATTCCGCCTGTTGATTACCCTGAACTAGTATGGCTGATGATGAAATCCTGTTTCATACTTACTGACAGTGGCGGGATCCAGGAAGAAGCACCAACTCTGAAGAAGCCTGTACTCATATTAAGAAACCTCACTGAACGGACAGAAGGTGTTAATGCAGGGACTGCCCGACTTATCGGCACCAACAGGACAACGATCGTTGAACAGACATCATTACTTCTCGAAGATCACAAGGTTTACAATTCAATGATCGCAGATGTCAATCCATATGGAGATGGAATGACATCTGAAAAGATCCTGAATATAATTAAAAAAGAACTTAACCAAAATCATCTGCGGTGAACGATGTGATCTACTTATCGTACGATGGAATGACTGATCCACTTGGGATGTCCCAGGTTTTGCCATACCTCACTGAACTTTCAAAACGGGGATTCCGGATTCACCTTATTTCGTTTGAAAAGCCAGAGGCTTTTGAAAAAAAAGGCCGTGAACTGGCTGAAACAATTTCGGCTTCCGGCATTCAATGGTATCCGGAAGTTTATCATAAAAGTCCTCCTGTTGCATCAACACTCTACGACATCTGGAAAATGAAACGAGCTGCGTCAAAAATCTGTTCGTTGCACAACATTCGCATCATTCATTGTCGCAGCTACATTGCTGGCATCGTAGGTCTGTCAATTAAAAACAGCTTCCATATTCCCATGATCTTTGACATGCGTGGTTTCTGGGCCGATGAACGTGTGGAAGGCAGAATATGGAACCTTAAGAATCCGGTATTCAGAATGATCTATAACTATTTTAAAAAGAAAGAAGAGGAACTGCTGCTAAAAGCTGATGAGGTCATTTCGTTAACAACAAAAGGTAAAGAAATTCTTCAGGATCAGTTTGGCTCTTTAGTGTCTGAAAAGATTTCGGTTATTCCATGCTGCACAGACCTACTCCACTTTTCAGAAAAGTCAATAGAACAAACCATGAAGAAACAATTTCAGATGGAGCTAGGAATCACTGAAGATGACAAGGTTTTAAGCTACGTCGGTTCTCTCGGTACATGGTACATGTCTGATGAAATGGTCGATTTCTTCAAAGTTGCAAGAGACAATGGCTCCTTCACAAAGTTCCTGGTTATCACGAAAGATGATCCTACACGACTTCTGGAGCATGCGGCTTCCAAAGGTTTACCTGATCATTCCATCCTTGTAAAACCAGCAGACAGGAAAGAGCTTCCTTCCCTATTGGATCTGGCAGCATGGTCATTGTTTTTCATTAGGCCTTCATTCAGTAAATCAGCGTCCTCCCCCACCAAAATGGGAGAATTGCTTGCCATGGGAAAAGGCATCATCGCGAATAAAGGAATAGGTGACAATGACCTTTTGTTTGAAAAATATCATTGTGGTGTGCTTGTCGATTCGCTGGACCAGGATGGATATGAAGCGGCATTAAAGTCGGTGCAGGATTTTGATAAAAGCAAAGCGCGCGATGCCGCCGAAGATTATTTTTCGCTGCAGGAAGGTGTAAGCAGGTATGAACGTGTATATAAGCGACTACTCTAACACCATTTTATTCATGATGATACTTCTCTCCTTTCAGAATGGTGAATGCCCTGTAAAGTTGCTCAAAGAAGAACAACCTGACCATCTGATGGGAAAAGGTCATCCTTGATAAAGAAAGCTTTCCGTTCGCCCGCTTATAGATCTCGTCTGAAAACCCATAAGGTCCTCCAATAACAAAGACAATGTTCCTGAGTCCACTGTTCATTTTCTTCTGAAGAAAGCTGCTGAAGCCAACAGAAGTGAACTCATCTCCCTTATCATCAAGAAGAATAAGCTGATCACCCTGGTTTACTTTTTGCATAATAAGCTTTTCTTCATCAAGCTTGACTGCTTCAGGGCTCTTTGATTTTGATGGAGGAAGGGTGATCGTTTCACATGAGATATAATGGCTTAGCCGGGTCTGGTAATCTGAGACACCTTGCCTAAGCCACGGCTCTTCTGTCTTTCCAACTTCCAGTACTTTGATTTTCATGGGCTTAAGGTTTAGGTAAAAAACGATACATTTGTCCGTATTTGGCAGGATTTTTGACAATGGCACCCCAAATTTAAACATCCCCAGGAAGTCATGAAAAATGTTTTAATAGTCCTTGTTTTATTATTTGCGACGAGCGTGAAGGCTGATGTGCAGGAAGATGTGATCAACGCATTTAGAACCGGAAATTCCAAAACACTGGCCACTTTCTTTACATCATCCATCGAACTGAACCTCCCGGGAACTGAAGGCATGTTCTCCAAAGCTCAGGCTGAAGGGATCCTGCGTGACTTCTTCTCCAAGAATCAATGCAAGTCTTTATCCATGGTTCACCAGGGAACTTCTAAAGATGGTGCTAAATATTCCATCCTGAACCTGATCACAAACACTGGAAATTACAGGGTTTACTTCTTTCTTAAAAAAGATGGAGAATCCTTCCTGGTGAAAGAATTAAGAATCGAATCTGAACGATAATGGATATCAAGGAATTCCTGACAGAGGCACTGAAAGAGGATGTTGGAAATGGTGATCACACGTCTCTTTCCTGCATTCCCCAGGCTGCAAAAGGAAAAGCCAAATTACTCGTCAAGGCGGAAGGCGTTGTTTCGGGTGTCGAAATTTCAAAGCATGTCTTCGAACTGGTTGATCCTTCTTTGAACACAGAATACCTGATCAGCGATGGATCCAAAGTAAAACCAGGTGACATCTGCTTCTACGTTGAAGGCAGCTCACGATCGATCCTGCAGGCTGAACGTCTTGTCCTGAATATCATGCAGCGAATGAGCGGTATCGCAACGCAAACTGCTGAACTTACGGCTCTTATCAAAGGAACGAAAGCAAAGCTTCTGGACACAAGGAAAACAACTCCCAATTTCAGGATCTTTGAAAAGCAGGCTGTAGTACATGGTGGTGGTGTAAACCATCGCTTTGGATTGTATGACATGATCATGATCAAAGACAATCATATCGATTATGCAGGCGGGATCAGCCAGGCCATCCAGGCAGCTAAAGCTTATCTAAAGGAAAAGAATCTTGATATTTCCATTGAAGTGGAAGCCCGGAACATTGAAGAGGTTCGCCAGATCCTTGATGAAGGGAACATTCTAAGAATCCTGCTTGACAATTTTTCTCCATTCGATATGAAGGAGGCCGTAAAGCTGATCAATGGGAAAGTGCAGACCGAAGCTTCAGGCGGCATTACAAGAGAAACCATCCGTTCGTACGCTGAAACGGGCGTCGACTTTATCTCCGTTGGCGCATTGACACATTCAGTGAAAAGCCTGGACCTGAGCTTAAAGGCATGCTGACATGAGTATCAGCCGGAAGATACTTGACACAGCTCCAATCCAGTTTTTGAAGCGAAAGCTACAGCATGTCATTATTCCGGGAACTGCAAATGTCTCCATGCATGAGGTCATCAAAACCTATTTTCATGGAATCAATCAAAGCTCGATCACGTTAAGGGCTTCTGCAGCAGCATATCGATTTTTTATTGCGCTCTTCCCCGGCATCATCTTTCTATTCAGCCTGATCCCGTATATCCCGATCGATAATTTTCAACGGGAGCTGCTCGAAATCCTGCATGATGTTCTGCCAAAGAATGCGTATGAACTTACCGCCGCTACGTTTGAGGACATGGTTAAAAATCCAAGGGGAGGCCTTCTGTCGTTCGGTTTTATATCAGCCTTGTACTTCTCCACGAATGGGATCCATACCATGATCGATGCATTCAATCATTCCATTCATGTGGATGAAAAAAGGACTGGCTTCAGGCAAAGACTCGTCAGCGTCATCCTGCTATTCATTCTCTTCCTTTTAATTGTGATTGCCATCGCTTTGCTTATTATTTCAGGTATCATTCTCAATTACCTGTCTGGCCTTACTGATATTATCGGGCAATTGAACTTCATCATGCTTCAGGTAGGACAATGGATCATTCTATTCGCGTTGATCTTCCTTGTTGTTTCCTTCCTCTACTGGCTTGGTCCCGCAAAGAAAGTGAGGTTCCGCTTTTTTAATCCGGGAGCAATTTTCGCTTCGCTGATGATCGTGCTCAGCTCAGTGGCGTTCTCATTCTATGTCAACAATTTCGGGCAGTTCAACAAGCTCTATGGCTCACTTGGAACAGTCATCGTGATCATGCTCTGGATCTATTTCAACAGCCTTTTTATTCTCTCAGGCTTTGAGCTGAATGCCAGCATCTATTACCTTAAAAAGAAAAAGTCTCAAGGCTAGATCGTTTACCATATTGGAATAAATAGTCAGGGTTGACTTTCCAGACTATTTACGTCTGTGAATGGCCTTCTTGTTTTTCTTCATCTGCTTCTTCCCGGCTTTCATACTTTTTTTATTGGCAGCACGCATCTCTTTCCGAAGCTTCGTGCTTGGAAGCTCCTTACGATGGCATGAGCCCATTAAGATAATCGCTGAAAAAGCTATCAGTATAAATCGCATCGGTGCAAAGTTAGGTCTTCTTACTTTCCTTAGATAATGACGGTTTTCAGCGGGAAATCGTATTTTCACATCTTTAAATTTCCTACATGCAAAAGTTAACTCTTTTCCTGCTTTCCCTTTTCATGCTGAATGTTGCTG
This sequence comes from Bacteroidota bacterium, assembly GCA_036675075.1. Taxonomy (GTDB): domain Bacteria; phylum Bacteroidota; class Bacteroidia; order JAKFFM01; family JAKFFM01; genus JAKFFM01. The sequence continues at coordinate 16,148 of JAKFFM010000001.1, read as the reverse complement.
CTGCACAGGTTGCCGACACCAACTCTTACCGCTCCTTATCCAATCCATTCTACTGGAAAAACAAAAAGCCGCATGAAGGTTACTGGCAACAGGATGTTCATTACACGATCAAAGCAAATATCGATGAGAAAACGGATGTTGTTGATGCAGAAGAGGCTTTGATCTATTACAACAACTCACCGCATGACCTTGACAGGGTGTATTTCAACCTCTACAATAAAAACTATGAGCCAGGTTCATACCTCGACGACCTGCATCATGCAAACAAGGTGTATCCGAAATATGGCAATTATGAAAAGCAGCACCTGACAACAGAAGTATCTGAACTGAAATACAATGGAAATGTAGTTAAGACAGAACTTGACGGAAGCATCCTGGCTGTTTACCTGGACAAACCTATTAAAGCGGGAGAGTCTGCAAAATTTGACATAAAGTTCAAAACCTATTTCGACATGAACAATGGCGTTCGAAGAAGAACAAAGGTGTTCAATTCTTCAGGCTATCATCATTTCGATGGAGTTCTGTGGTATCCAAGGATCGCAGTGTATGATCAGAAATTCGGATGGGTGACCGATCAGCACCTTGGAAGAGAATTTTATGGCGACTTCGGCAGCTTCCATGTCGAGCTTACGTTCGCGAATGATTATGTTGTCGATGCCACAGGACTTCTGTTGAATGAAGAAGAAGTTCTTCCCGAAGAGCTCAGAAAAAAACTTGACATCTCTAACTTCAAAAATAAGCCAGTAGGCTCTGCACCTTCCATCATTACTCCTCGCGATGGCACTAAAAAAACATGGAAGTATTATGCGAAGAATGTCCATGATTTTGGTTTCACCGCGGATCCTACATACCGTATAGGTGAAGTGAAATGGAATAACATCCGGTGTTTCTCTTTTGCCCAGGAATCCAATGCTGCAAGGTGGCAGAACGCGGCGTCCTATCTGGCCAACATCATTCGCGTATTCAGCACTGATTTCGGAATGTATTGCTGGCCAAAGATCTCTGTCTGCGATGCTCGCGACGGAATGGAATATCCAATGATGACCCTTGATGGTGGATACGATCCTGACTACAGAACACTGTTCACGCATGAAGTAGGACACCAATGGTTTTATGGTCAGGTAGGAAGCAATGAGACCTATCGCGCCGCTCTTGATGAAGGCTTCACACAATTCCTTACTGTATGGGCATATGAAAAGATCGACGGTCCGGTACTGGTTGAGCTTCCTGCAAAATCAGGCCACATAAGAAAGCACAAGAAGAAAGATAAGGTGAGAGAAACCAAGATCTTCCTGGGCTACCTGGGTGATGCCATTGAAAGAAATGATATGCCTCTGACAACACATTCAGATGATTTCAATGGTGCTTTAAGACAGGGTGGCGGGTACAGACATGTTTATGTGAAAACAGCTGCAATGCTTCAGAACCTGCAATATGTACTTGGTGATGAGCTTTTCCTTGCTGCGATGAAGAATTATTTTGATGAATGGAAGATCGCACATCCTTACATTGAAGATTTCAGAAGATCCATCATCAACTATACACATGTCGATCTTAACTGGTTTTTCGATCAGTGGTTTGAAACAACAAAAGTGATTGATTACAAGATCGCCGATGTTTCAAAGACCGGAGAAAATGATAAGTATGCCATTACATTTAAACGTAAAGGCTCCATGCAGATGCCGATCGACTTCACGGTGAAAACTAAAAATGATTCCAGCTATCATTTTCACATTCCAAACACCTGGTTTGTAAAGAAGACAAGCGCAACCGTCCTTCCGCGCTGGATCGGCTGGGGAAAGCTGCGTCCTGAATACACTGCAGTTGTTACAGTTCCCGGAAAGATCAAACAGGTTATGATTGATACCTCAGGAAGACTTGCTGATGTGAACATGCGAAACAATTATTCTAAACGTGTTGTTGACTGGAGCTATGATCATATGGTCTATAATTACCCCGATCGCTTTCACTACCAGATGAAATGGAGACCAGACATCTGGTACAATGGGTATGATGGCATCAAGGCCGGACTGCACTTCAACGGAAACTACATGAACACCAGAGACAAGTTCAGCTTTACAACCTGGTTTAATACAGGCATAGGTCAGCAGTCTTTTGTACCAGCTTCCTTACGAAACGAATATGACAGGGTTAATTACAACCTTTCATATAAAACGAATACTCCAACTCTGATCAAACATAGTTCTGTTTATGCTGATTCACGGTTCCTGGATGGGTTGGTCCTGAACATGATCGGATTCGACATTAAGAATTATTCGAACACCAACAGGTTCTTTGTATATGCTAAATCCATGTACCGCGCAGACAGTGCGGCATTACAATACCTTATCTACCCTACCGAATGGAATCGTGACATGTTTAACAACACATTGAATGTTGGATTTGAACATAGCTACCTCTACAAACGCGGGCATGGTAACCTTTCTGTTGCAACACGAGGTAGTGCACTGTACAGTGATTATCATTATGGAAACATTTCCTTCACTGCTGAGAACCTGACAAGGTTAGGCAAGTTTGATCTTCGTACAAGAACATTTGCACAATATGGAACCGGCACAAACTGGGCACCTGAATCATTCCTCTTTGTCGCAGGCGCGAATCCTGAAGAGCTGATGGAAAACAAATTCACCAGGTCGGCAGGCATCGTTCCTTCGGAATGGAGTGGATATGACATCTCGGTAAATCACTTTCATCAGGGAGGTGGCCTAAACCTTCGCGGATATGCAGGTTACCTGGGCGTTGAAGGTGATACCCTGTCAACATCAGCCGTGTACAAGACAACATCAGGCGCAGCGATCAATGCGGAACTGGATTTCAGCAAGCTCATCGGCTTAAAGAAAGCATTCTTCAGAAACACACTGAAGATTGAAACCTACCTGTTCTATGACATTGGTGTAGCAAACAAGATGGCAGATAAGGACTTTGCTTTCATCCTTCCACGCGCGGATGCCGGGCTTGGAACATTATGGACAATACAGCGATGGGGACCACTTCAGATGGCCAGACCACTAACGATCCGGTTTGATATGCCTGTATTCCTCAGTCGTCCGCCAAACATAGAGAACGAGTACCTTGCCTTCCGCTGGGTCGTTGGCATAGGAAAAAGCTTCTGATCCATGGAAAAAGGAACACTCTACCTGGTACCGAACACGCTGGGTTCTGACAAGATCGAGCAGACCATCCCTTCAGGAGTTTCAACGGTTGTGAATACGGTACGTCATTTTATCGTAGAGAGTGAAAAGAGCGCGAAATCATTACTGAGAAAGTTTTCCTATCCACACCGGTTTGAAGAGATCAACTTTTATCTGCTCAATGAACATACAACAGCTTCTGATTACGCATCATTCATCAAGCCTTTAAAAGAAGGACATGATGTTGGGATCATTTCAGATGCAGGATGTCCTGGTATTGCAGACCCGGGTGCTGAAGTTGTCAGGCTTGCACAACAGGGCGGATACACAGTGAAGCCTTTGACCGGTCCGTCATCTATTCTGCTTGCACTGATCGGATCAGGAATGAACGGACAGTCGTTCACATTTCATGGTTACCTTCCTTATGAAAAACAGCAGAGGCAGCGTAAGATCCAGGAGATGGAAAAACATGCCAGAAGTCAAAATGCCACACAGCTTTTTATTGAAGCACCATACAGGAATCGTGCATTGTTAAATGAGCTGCTTGAAATTTTGAAAGAAGATACTTTGCTAGGGATCGCCTGTGACCTTACCCTTGAGACTGAGATCATGCAAACAAAAACCACCAAAGCATGGAAAAGCGCATTGCCTGAGATAAACAAGCGGCCATGCATTTTTCTAATTGGAAGCTGAAAAAGTTTTTCTCAAGACAGCCAGCATATCACACACCATCAAAACACTTCTTTCATTTTCACTGATGTCATGTTCAGCATGATCAAGGAACCTGATCACAGCCTCTGAATTGTAATCATTGTCGATAAATGCTTTGAACGTTTTATAAACCAGGTTAAGCATTGTGATGTTTCGTTGTTCATGCCGGATGAGGAACTTCCTGTAGGCATCATTCCTGTAATCGATCTGGAAGTACATGCCCGTTTTGTAAAGGCATAGCAGCTCAAGTATATAGAATCCTGCATGCCATATCTCCTTTTCCTTGGGCAGAGTCGGACATTGTGAAATGAGCTTCATGCAAATCTTATATTCTCTGGAAGTGAAGTGATACCACCCTTTCAGAAAGATGAAGTAAAGCCTTTTAAATTCCAGCTGGTTCGTTTTTCCGAATAGCTGTTCCATCGTACTGATCGTTTGACGGGCTTCTTCAAGTGAAGATGTATTGATGAATGCGATTAAAAGAGACGTGTAAGATTCGATCTCCAGCATGATATCATTCTCAATGAACTCGATTCCTGCTTTACCGAATACGATGGCTGAATCATACGAGCCTACATGCAAGGCCGCTTTTGTAATGTCAGAAAAGACAATGGCTGTGCGTTTACGCTGGCCAGAATCAGCTGCTGAACCAAGCGCAAGAGAATATAACTGGATACATTCCTGCATGAGCTTCTCTTTGTCATTTGCATGAAGGTGTATATTGATCATTGAACGATGAATAATCGCTTTGATCTGCTCGCATGAATTGCTCCGATAGATCATTTCAAGCTCAGCAACATGTCTGGTATCTCGATCACCACCTGAAACAAGCTCAGCAATGCTCATGGCTCTCAAACGATCCGCTTCTCTTTTGACAGAATCTGCAAGGATCGATAACACCTTGTTTCGCTCACGCATCCAGAATTCCGGAAAAGTGGAGCTGATAAAATCCTTCAGCAGCATGAGTTCAGGAACAAGTGCATTTTTCAAAGAAAGCTGCAATGCTTCCTGAACAAGATTGAATGACTGGGAATAAAGCTCTCTGCCTTTCAGTACCCTGGCAACATTGATAAGCTGCGAAACCTGGGCACGTGCAGGTATGGATTCAGTCTCATGAATTCCCGGCTGCAGGGCAAGAATGTTACATACATCTTCCCAGAGACGATTCTTTAAATGCGAAAATGAGGATCCTGGCTTTGCATTGTATATATATCGTGATGCAGACTCATCGGACAGACTTTTCTTTTCGAGAATAAGATCCAGAAGCTTTCCTCTCTTATCCTGTTCATTTCGTTCCCTGAAACTATATTGGGCTTTCAGCGCTCTTATCTCCGATTGCTTTAATGAGAAGATGAGCTCACATAATGTGTTCATTCTTCAAAAGTATTCCTACAGGCAACGATACTTGCCACTTTATCGCTACAGCCAAAAGGGCTTGCGAAGCTAACTAAGCGGTTATTTATTCAAACAGTATGGGAATTACGGAAGTTTAACTGATTTAATTACGTAATTAAATTCATCCATAATAAGCTTTTGTAAAATATAATTTGACAGATCCCTATCGAAACGACAACCTCAGATCATTCAAAGTGAATGACTTAAACAGGAATTTCCGAATTATGGATTACCGAATTGCTGAAAGGCTGCTTTATATAATAACAACGCCTTTCATGAAAAAAAACAGCATACGCCGATGAGATCCTATCTCAGGTGCTGTCCTTTATTTTTGAAGTACGTTGGTGGTTCCTGCATGATCTTTTCGATCTCATCTGTCTTGCGTGGCAGGCTACCGGATAAGTTTTCAGGGCCTTTAGAAGTGATCAGGATATCATCTTCTATCCTTACACCAATATTCCACCATTTAGGATCACAATCAGATCCTTCAGGAATATAGATTCCTGGCTCAACGGTGATTACATGCCCTGGCTGAAGCGGACCATACAAGCCTGCATCATGCACATCCAGTCCGAGATAATGTGAAGTTCCATGCATGAAATACTTCCTTACTTCCATGGATGTTTTGATAATCCCAAGCTCAATAAGTCTTCTCGCAATGACATTTGTAGCTTCCTTATTCGGTTCCCAGAATTTGTTCCCTGCTACAGATGCTTTGATACCTGCTTCCTGCGCTTCCAGTACAATGTCATAGATCACCTTCTGCTCCTTCGTGAACTTACCGTTTACAGGTAGTGTACGTGTTACATCCGCTGTGTAATAGTGATACTCCCCTCCTGCATCAATAACCATCAGGTCTCCGGAAACAAGCTTTTTCCTGTTGGTGCTGTAATGTAAAACACAACTGTTGTGTCCGGCTCCTACAATGCTTGGATAACCTACATCTTCACATCCTGTTGAATGAGTGACGTATTCAAATACTGCCTGTCCATCAAATTCACTCATCCCCGGACTGATCATACGCATCACTTCATAATGTGCGAGGATGCTGGCATCAATGGCTTTCTTCAAAAGAATGATCTCTTCAGGAGTCTTGGTCTGACGTAAATAAGCAAAACGTTCAGGAAGATCACGCATGTTGCTTTTCACCTTGTTTCGTTCGATCTCGCTGACAAGAAGCTTATACATGCTAACGACATCACCCTTGTTCATTTTATCATCCGGGTAGGAATCCGGAATCGGCAGGTAATAAACTGTATCAATGGATTTCCAGTCGATATCAAGATCAGCAAGCTTTTTATTTTCGATCACATGACCCGGGCCGAGCTTGGCTTTAGCACCTTCAATCCCCAGGATCTTTCCTGTCCAGACCTCTTTCGATGGATTCTTTTCATTGATCACCAGTACATCATTCGTGATGACTGAGTCAAACTCCTGCTTCTTTTTAAAGAGCAGCAGCGCACCGTTAGGCTCATTATAACCTGTGAAGTAATAGAAATTCCTGTCCTGCGAAAAGGAATAGTCCACATCATTGGACCTTACCTTCTGGTATGAAGAGAACATCATGACCATACCGCTGTCGCTGACGAACTTTAGCAGTTCAGATCTTCTACCCTTGTGAAAAGAAGGAGGAAGATGATCTGTATCGTAAAGGGTATCAATGGCCGTTTGGGCAGACAGCGAACCAGCCAGCAGGAGCATTAAAGGAATATAAAAAAAAACGTTGCCTCTGTAACCAGGGCAACGCTTTACAAAATTTATCATCGTGTTATTTTACAAGATGTCCGCTTTCACGGGCTTCCTGAATACAAGCAGTGATTCCTTTTTTATGAATATTCTTAAGTGCAGAAGTTGACACTTTTAAAGTGACCCAGCGGTTTTCTTCAGGAAGAAAAAATCTCTTCACTATCAGATTTGGATTGAATTTTCTTTTCGTCTTTCTGTTAGAATGCGAAACCTTATTTCCAATAACCGCCTTTTTTCCTGTAAGCTGGCAAACTCTTGACATTTCTCTGCGTTTTTCTAAATGGACTGCAAATATCTGAAATACTTATTTATCAGCCAAACTTTTTTTGTTGTGAGTTACAAGATACGTTTTTTCAACCTGTGATTCTCTAAGAATCTTGTTACTTTTGCCGTGAAATTAAGGTTTCCTATGAAAAGACACTTTATAAATGCACTTTTTGCGGCTTCAGTTTTTCTTGTCGCATGTGAGGGTAAGCAGGAGCAGAACGGGATCCCTACTGATGTGGTGAACAATCCCGCAACAGCTGTCGGCTCTGAAAATCCTGACGATGTTCCTGTATTCACATTTGACAAGGCAGAATTTGATTTCGGTCAGATCAAGCAGGGTGAGAAAGTTGCCCATGCCTACAAATTCACGAACACCGGTAAGAAAGATCTTGTGATCACCTCTGCAACCGGTTCATGTGGATGCACTGTTCCACAGTTCCCGAAAATGCCCATTCCTCCCGGAGGAACAGGCGTGATCGATGTAACATTCGACTCTGCAGGAAAATCAGGCAAGCAGCACAAAACCATAACTGTAGTCGCCAATACAGTTCCTAATACAACCGTTTTATCAATAACGGGCGAGATTATTGATGCCCAACCAAACCACTGATGAGAACAATTACTTTAGACTTCATTCTATTACAAGAAAAAACCAGCAACCCGATCATGCAGTTCCTGCCATTGATCCTGATCATGGTTGTATTTTACTTTTTTATGATCCGTCCGCAAATGAAAAAAGCGAAGGATCAGAAAAAGTTCCGCGAAAACATCAAGAAGGGCGACAAGATCATCACTATCGGTGGTATTCATGGTAAGATCATTGACGTTCAGGACACTACCTTCCTGATCGAAGTGGAAGGCGGAAACAGACTTAAGATCGAAAAGTCAGCTGTTTCTATGGAAAACTCCGCTACTTTAGGGCAGACTAACTAAATCCAGACCATACCATGAGTGAGAATTTCGAGCAAACCGAAAACTCATGGATCAGGAAAAAGATCCTGGTATTTATTGTCTGTATCATTATCTCTACGCTGTTCTGGTTTCTCGTTGTCCTTTCAAAGGATTACAATGATGTCATTAGCATCCCTGTCAGGTATGTTAATGTTCCGAATGGAAAAGTCATTATCAACGAGCTGCCACGACAGGTTTCTGTTGAGCTGAGGTCTTTTGGTTTCAATTTATTGAAATTCCGCATCTTCAATCCTGAGGAAGAGCTTCTTATTGATGTCTCCCAACAGATCAGGATGAAGAATTCAAACCTTGGATATGTAGCCACAAACTCCCGGCTGTACAGGTTTTCATCACAAATGAACACCAACATTCAGCTCATCAGGATTCATCCGGACACGCTATTTTTCATTTTTGATGATAAGCGGATGAAAAAGATCAAGGTCATTCCAGACATCGATCTTTCATTCACTGATCAGCACGACCTCTCGGGAGAAATCAGGGTAACTCCATCGGAAGTGAAGTTAACCGGGCCATCCAGATACATGGATTCTGTTCAATTCCTTCGCACTGAAAAGATCGCTTTAAGCAACCTCGAAAAACCGGTTCGCCAGAAAATCCAGGTGAAGATCCCTCCTACTCTGAATGGTATGGTGAGTGAACCTTCCACAGTGGAAGTGCTCATTCCTGTTGACAAATTCACCGAAGGATCTGTCAGCATTCCGGTCACAGTTGAAAATGCACCTGCAGGTTACCATGTTAAAACATACCCTGAACAGGTTAAAATTATTTATTTGGTCGCCCTGAGTAATTATGAAAAGATCAAGCCTGAACAGTTTAACCTTGTTGCTGATTTAAAGTCTGCCACCGGATCTTCCACAAGGATCAAAGTGCAGGTGAAGAATGCGTCACCGTTTGTCAGAAACATCAGGATTCAACCTGAAAAAGTGGAATTTATCCTGGTGAGGGAATGAAAAAGATCGGGCTCACCGGTGGAATTGGAAGTGGCAAAACAACGGTCGCCCGATTTTTCAACATACTGGGCATTCCTGTTTTTTTTGCAGATACCATTTCTCGTAAGATCGTTTCAAGTGATCCTGAAGTAAAGCATGCGATCATTCAGCTTCTTGGTGAAGATTCTTTCATCAACAATGAATACAACAGGCCTTATGTTGCATCACGGGTCTTTCAAGACAAACAACTCCTGGAAAAGCTGAACCAGATCATTCATCCGGCGACCTTGAAAGCCTTCGATGATTGGGTCTCACAACAAAACACTCCTTACATCATAAAAGAAGCTGCGATCCTTTTTGAAAGTGGTTCACATAAGGGGCTTGATAAAACGATCACAGTCAATGCGCCTGAAGAAGTAAGGCTCCATCGTGTGCTCAGGCGTGATGACACCACCCCGGCACAGGTTAAGAGCAGAATGATGGCACAATTCTCGGATGAGCAAAGATCCAATGTCGCGGACTTTATCATTCTTAATGATGATGTACAACCCATCATACCACAGGTATTGGAAATACATAAAACGATCATCAGCAGCTTATGAAACTACTTTCGGTTCAGGATATCAGGAATGCTGAAAAGCATACAATGGAAAAGCAGCGGATCACTTCACTGGAGCTCATGGAACGTGCAGCGATCCGATGCGCTGAATGGATCTCCTCACGCTTTGCCAGGACAACGTCCCTATGTTTCATCTGCGGACCAGGAAACAATGGTGGAGATGGTGTCGCGCTGGCAAGGATCATGCAAAGCCAAGGATATGCCTGTACAATGGTTCTTGTGAATGAAGGTGATAAGATGTCGGAAGACCTTCGAACAAATCTTGACAGACTTCCTGAAAAGGTAGCGGTATTCCGAAACGAATGGAGTTCATGTATTGAACAGTCTGATGTACTCATTGATGCACTGTTCGGAACAGGAATATCACGAAAAGCAGAAGGAATATTCAGAGAAGCCATTGAAGCGATGAATGCATCACCTGCTTATGTTCTCAGCATTGATTTACCATCCGGTTTACTTGAATTTCCCGAGAAGCCGGGAACTAAAGATGCCGTCATCCAGGCTTCGCATACCTTAACATTCCAGGTACCGAAATTGGCTTTTATGTTTTCTTCCGTTTATAAATATTGCGGAAGTTTTACTGTTCTTGACATTGGTCTTGACAGGGAATTCATGGAATCGACTGGCAGCAGGTTTCATTATATCACACGTGATGAGGTAAAGAAAATGCTTCCTGTTCGCGGGAAATTTGATCATAAAGGAAATCATGGCCATGGGTTACTGATCGCAGGAAGTTTCGGAAAAGCAGGTGCAGCGATCCTCTCAGGCAGTGCAGCGCTTCATACAGGTGCAGGTCTCATAACAGTAGCCAGTCCTGAATGCAATCATATCCCACTGCAAACAGCCATTCCTGAAGCGATGTATGAACGTTCCGGAGACTTGCATCCTGATGGGTATCCACAACCTGGAATTTATGATGCCATTGCAGCAGGGCCAGGAATAGGCACTGCAGATGGTACAGTGAACACGATCAAATCACTCATTCAGAACTCACCAGTTCCACTTATCCTGGATGCAGACGCGCTGAACATTATATCAGACAATAAAACATGGCTTGCCTTCCTGCCTGCATTCTCGATCCTTACACCACATCCTAAAGAGCTGACCAGGTTAACTGAAAAGACAGAAGATGATTTTCAGCTGCTCGAAAAAGCAAAAGATCTTGCAAAGAAGCATGTTGCCATAGTGATCTTAAAAGGTGCACATACAGCGATCTGTTCACCTGACGGGAACGTGTATTTCAATTCTACAGGTAACCCTGGCCTTGCTAAAGGTGGCTCAGGTGATGCGCTGACAGGGATCATTCTCGGCCTGATGTGCCAGGGATTGCCACCACTGAATGCGGCCATTGCCGGTGTTTATGTTCACGGTCTTGCCGGAGATATTTGCCTCGAAAGCACATCTGAAGAAGCAATGGTCACACGCGACGTGATCCAGCATCTGGGAAAAGCATTTACCTCGCTGAAATCTTAACTTTGGGAAAATCTTTTTCTTGAAGGCAGTCAAAAACTACTTCTTTCTATTTACCGGATTCTTCCTGCTGCTGTTCAGCTTTTTCTCGCCGACCATAAAAAACACCGACGGTCAGAAGAAGCTTGCAAAACAGTTTGAAGAAAAGCTGAATGACAAAGAAAAAGAAACGAGAAGATTCCTTGCAGCTCTTGCAGAATCTGCCGAAGACCCCACAGACCTGATTGAAAAATATCCCGGTTTAAGTGCATCAAAAGGATTTGTGCTTTTCGTCTATGAATCCGATTCACTCAGGTTCTGGTCAGATAACACACCAGGTCCTCCCTCCGATCATTCGTATGAAGGACTCTATCAAAGTACCGGGTGGCACTACCAGCTTATTCATAAAAAGGACCCCTTCACATACATCGCCTTACTTCACATCAAAAGTGATTATCCATATCATAACGATTACCTCCAGGATAAATTCAACCCTGACTTCAAGCTTCCTCACTATGTCGAAGTCATGCCGGAGTCACAAGGTATCCCTGTTAAAAATAGCAAGGGCGAGATCATCCTGTCTCTTCAATTTCCGGAAACAGCCGAATATTCCACACATTATCCGTTTATACTTTTCACAGGCCTCATACTACTCACGATCGGTGCGCTGATGATCCTTGGATCACCAGGTGAAAATAAAAAGACAGCACTTGCATCAGGATCTCTTGTGATCATTCTTTTAATCATCATTCGGTATTTCAGGATCCCATTCAATGAGTTTGAAAGTGAAATTTTCAATCCGGTTATCTATTCAAACTCGAACCTTATTTCTTCCCTTGGTGTACTGATCATTGAAACACTCACTGCTTTTATCATCACATCATTGATCTTACGATCAGCCGATGCTTCAGGGAAATGGTACAGGGCTCTTCTTCTGATCTTTATTTCCGCCTATGTTTTGTTCATCCCCTGGATTTCAGCATCACTGATCAGAGACTCCTCCGTTCACTTCGAGCTTTCTGAGCTGCTTTCCATGAACAGGTACAGCATTTCCGGCTTGCTATTGCTCTTCTCGATCGTATTGTTTTTACTACAGCTCCTGAGGAAAGTGATCGGTGTTGACATACCATTGACCTACGTTCTCTTTTTTATTCTCCTGCCTGTCGTCATTGCTTCCATATTCTTTAGCGGACTTTCCATGCATGTGTTGATGCTGAGCATATCAATCTGTTTTATTCTCCTGCTTAAAGACCGTGTCAATGACAGCCAGTTCCTGAAAGACATATTCTTCATATTCATCCTCTGCATTCCGCTAACGATCATGCTCGAAAGAGAAAATGAACACAAGCATTCCACTGTGCTGAGAGATGAGGCAGCGAACCTTTCATCCGCACGCGATCCGATCCTTGAGTTTCTTTTCGCAGATATCAGCAGTCAGGTTGATGCAGACGAAGAGCTGAAGCAGTCGATATTGAATCGTGAACTGAAGCGGGATGATATCATGCTGATGCTTCGTCACAAGTATTTTAAAGGGTATTGGAATAAGTTCGATGTAAGCTTTGCGACCTATGACACCATCTGCAATGTCGTTCACAAAGCAGCCGGAAAGGATAAGCTGCCTGTGTACGAACAGATCATAAATGATGAGGAGCTGCGTGTTGATGAGAACCTCTTCTATCACCAGGATATACAAACCGGAAGATCATTTTATCTCGGAAAGATTGACCTGTCGGTTAAAGGAAGCTTATGCGGTGTGTTATACCTCGAATTCAATCCCTTATATTTTCCTGAGCAGCCGGGATATCCTGAACTGTTGCTTAACAAGAAGAAAGGTGAGATCGGGATCAATTATTCATGGGCAAGATATCAGAACAGACGTCTGTTAAACTCTGCAGGCAAATTCAATTATCCACTGACTTATGATTCAGATACATTACTGAAAGATTCATTGTTCGTGATGAACGGTTACATGCACTACATTGCGGAAACACCGAACCAACTGGTCATTACAACAAAGAAGGAAGAATCGCTCATTCAAAAGGCATCCATCTTTTCTTTCTTCTTCCTCTTCATCGTCATTGTTTACATCACAGGTCTGCTGGTCTTCGGAAATCTTTCACATTTCAATCTTAACACCGAAAGTTATCGTGCACGAATCTATGGGTCATTCTTTCTGCTGATATTCTTTGGATTAAGCCTGGCAGGACTTGCAACCTACTATTTTATCAGGCAGCAGGACAACCTGAAGAACCAGGAACTGATAACAGACAAGATGAATTCAGCGCTTGCGCAGATGAAAGACATCAGTGAATCAATAAGCAAGCTCGACCCTGTTTTGAATCCTTTTCTTGATCTGCGCATTGACCAGGTATCGAATAATTTGAGATCAGACATCAACCTTTATGATCTGAATGGTACACTCCTGACCTCTTCCACGCCTTCCATCTTTGAAGAAAAATTATTAGGCGGCAAGATGGACCCTAAAGCATTTGACGTTCTGCAACGGAAAGCTACTTCAGTGTATCTTCAGAAAGAACAGCTGGGAGCGCTCACCTACCTGTCAGGATACAAGCCTTTAACAACACCAGATGGAAGTGTGCTCGGCTACCTCAACCTTCCTTATTTCGCAGGAGAAAAGGAATTAAAGCAGGATATCAATTCGATCGTTCAGGCGCTAATGAACATCTACCTGATTCTGTTCCTGATCGCGATGGGACTCGCAGGATTCATTTCATCACGCCTTTCAGAACCATTGAAGCTGCTTAAGGGAAAGCTTTCTGCAATCAACCTTGGAAAAAAGAATGAGCTGCTTGAATGGACCCGTAATGATGAGATCGGTGAACTGATCAGCCAGTATAACAAGATGGTTGTACAGCTCGCAGACAGTGCAGAACGTTTGGCAATGTCAGAACGGGAGTCCGCGTGGAAAGAGATGGCCCGTCAGGTTGCGCATGAGATCAAGAATCCATTGACCCCTATGAAGCTCAGTGTTCAGTACCTGCAAAAAGCAGTGAATGAAAAAGCACCTGATCTTGAAGAAAGAATTGACCGCTTTACAAGGAATCTTGTTGATCAGATCGATACTCTTTCAAGGATCAGCAGTGAGTTCTCCGATTTCGCAAGGCTACCGGAACCAGTGAAGGAACAGCTCGACATTGCTGTCCTTCTTCGTGGCGTCATTGAAACATTCCGGAATGATGAAGCTTATGATCTGCTTTATTCAGGACCTAAAGAAGCCATTTTCATTTTCGCTGACAAGAACCAGATGATCCGTGTGTTCAACAACATCATAAAAAATGCGACACAAGCCCTGAGTGATCAGCGCCGGGGATCAATAGAAATAAAGCTGTCAATGGGACTGTCGGTCATCAACATTGAAGTAAGCGACAATGGGACGGGCATTCCGGAGGAGATCACACACCACATCTTTACACCAAAGTTCACTACCAAGAGCGCAGGCATGGGGCTGGGACTGGCCATGGTCCGGTCGATCATCGAATCTCATGATGGAAAGATCAGCTTCAGAAGTGAGATCGGAAAAGGCACAACGTTTTTTATCAGCCTTCCAGCCGTAAAATAATTTTAAATTTGCCGGCAAATCTACTTAACCATGAATCGACCTATACGGGTTCTAATTGCGAAAGTCGGGTTAGATGGGCATGACCGTGGAGCCAAGGTGATCGCATCTTTCCTGAGGGATGCAGGTATGGAAGTGATCTATACAGGACTTCGACAGACTCCCGAAATGGTTGTCAATTCAGCCTTGCAGGAAGATGTCGATGTGATCGGCGTAAGTATTCTATCGGGAGCACACATGACTGTTTTTCCTAAGATCTGGAATCTCATGCAGGAAAAAGGAATGGGCGACGTACTTCTTACCGGTGGGGGAATCATTCCTGAACCAGACATCAAAAAGCTCCAAGACCAGGGGATGGGGAAACTCTTTTCTCCCGGAACAGACACAAAGCATATTATTAACTACATCACCGAATGGGTGAAAGAAAAAAGAAATTTTTAGATGAGCTACACGAATATCCTGGCCGAGATCAATCAGGGGATCCTTCGAATTACGGTGAACAGGCCGGATAAGTTAAATGCCTTAAACAAAGAGACTATTTCTGAATTGAACAGTGCTTTTGATGCTGCTGAAAAAGATGATGCTGTTCGCGTGATCATAGTAACAGGCTCAGGACTAAAAGCATTCGTTGCAGGAGCTGATATTGCGGAATTCCTGAACCTTAACACGGAACAGGGTATGGGATTATCACGTACCGGCCATCTGCTGCTTAACAGGATCGAAGCATGTCCCAAGCCAGTGATCGCCGCAGTGAACGGCTTCGCGCTTGGAGGCGGACTTGAGCTTGCAATGGCATGTCACATCCGGATCGCTTCGGATAATGCAAAAGTAGGACTGCCCGAAGTAACGCTTGGACTGATCCCTGGCTATGGAGGCACGCAGCGTCTTACTGCCCTCGTCGGAAAAAGCAAGGCACTGGAAATGATCATGACCGCTGATATGATCGATGCCAATGAAGCAAAAGCGATCGGACTTGTGAGTCATGTAACTACCCAACAGGATCTTCTAGGGAAATGTGAAGAGATCGCGAACAAGATCATGCTACGTTCACCCGTGGCAGTAAAGCATGCGATCGCTGCAGTGAACAGCGTGATCGATGGGAGAAATGGTTTCGAAAGAGAGATCGAAGAGTTCGGTAAATGTTTCGAAAGCCAGGATTTTGTTGAAGGGACTAAGGCTTTTCTTGAAAAGAGAAAGCCTGTCTTCCCCGGCAAGTAAACTAAAACTGATTGAATCCATTTAAGAAACTTGCCGGCCAAACAGCTATTTACGGGTTGCCTACGATCGTCGGCAGGTTGCTTAATTACTTTCTCGTTCCTCTTTACACCTAT
>JAKFFM010000020.1:0-25494 GCA_036675075.1 Bacteroidota bacterium | reverse complement strand
AAGAGCAACAGAAGGAGAAAGAGGGCATTTCAGTTATTTAGAACAGAACGTCGCACTTTAGTCAATTACCGCTTAAATTTCTCTATCTCTTTCACTAAAAGAGGAATTAACTTCATTTGGAACGGATATCAGCGGCATTCAATGGAAGACCAGGGTTGTGAATTAATTTCTAAAGACACCATTGCAACAGAACACTTCTTTCAAATGCTATTGCTTGTTTACCCTGTATGTATAGGGTAAACAAGTCAATAGCATTTGGAATTCTGATCAACTCTCATAAAAATTTAACTAGATTTAAAATATCTGAATGTTAACGCATTAAACAACAAACAACCAGCAAACCAAGGGTAATCAACAAGTAATGAATAAACTCCTACTCATCCTTTTCATTGTAATCTGTCATTCACTTCAGGGCTTTTCTCAGTCATTACAAGAGCTACAATCGAAACTGAAACAACAGAACAGTGAGCAGGATTTATCGAAAATACATTCAGACATTGGAAATGCCTTTTATAAGAATGGAAAGTTTCCAGATGCTTTAGAACATTATTACAAGTCACTAGATATTGCTGAAAAAGCAGGTATCCGAAAAACCGTTGCTGTCTCCTATCATGGTATTGGTTCAGTCTATCTTGAAACAGAAAAATATGACGATGCGATAAAGTACTTAACAAAAGCTCAGCAGCTGTTTAGTGAACTGAAAGAATTCACAAGTCTGGGGAGAGTTCTGATTTCCATAGGTAATGTACATTACATGCAGGTTCAGGATTCACTCAGTGAGTCATATTATTTACAGGCGCTCAGGGTATGCAGCACAACCAATGATTCTGCATGCATGATGGATGGATATAAAAACCTGGGTGCTCTTTACTTTGAGATGGGAAGCCGAGAGGATACTTTAAAGGGGCTATCGTTCATAAAAAAGAGTCTTGAATACATCCATTCTAAGGATACCTACAATCAATTCCAAAGTAATTTAACCTTAGCTGAACTTTACACCTATACAGGCTATCTGACTGAAGCAAAATCCTATCTTGATGTCTGCACTTCATTACTACCTGGTATCAGCGCAATGCATGTAATTGATGACTACTACTATTGCATGCACCAATACCACAAAGAGAAAGGGGCCTTCGATCAAGCCCTCTCAAGTTTTAAGCTATACAAAGTTTACCAGGACAGTATCTTAACCACAGAAAATGCAAAACAACTTTCAGAGCTCAATGTAAAATATGAAACTCAACAAAAGGAAAAGCAGATCCATTTGTTGAAAGCGCAAAAGGATGCCCAGCAGCTAACGCTTGTCATCATCATTATGCTTGTAACCTTTTCAGCTATTATCACCACTTATCTTTTTGTCCGTTACAGAAAAAAACAAAAACTCAGGAAAGAGCAGGAACTGCAAAAACAGAAAGAAGCAGAACGTGTTCGCATTGCAAGGGATATGCACGATGAAATTGGTGCCGGATTAACACGAATCGTCATGCGAAGTACACAGGTTAAGATGCATCTGCAAGCAGGCAAGGAATTGAAGAACGGCATTGTCGAAACATTAGAAAAAATGGAATTGGAGTCAAGGCAATTGAGTCATAACATTGGTGAGATCATCTGGTCGCTCAATCCAAAAAACGACACTCTTGACGCCCTGTTCGCATACATCAGAAACTATGCTTATGACTACCTTGAAGAAGCAGGGATAGCCAGCAAGTTTGATTTTCCTGACAGGATCTATAATATTTCAGTTTTACCGGAGCTGCAAAGGAACGTGTTCTTAATTGTAAAAGAAGCACTGACCAACCTTGTGAAATATTCACGGGCAACAGAGGCAGAAATCATTGTGCAGGTTTCAGAAAACAATGTTTCAGTTATTGTAAAAGACAACGGACAGGGAATGGATCTTAGCAGTAATCCAAATGGAAATGGCTTGGGGAACATGAAAAAACGTGCTGAAGAAAACGGAGGGAAGTTCTTAATTCAGACTGAACCTGGAAAAGGAACATGGATTATCATCGAAAACCTTTGTATTAAAAACCAGCAACAACAGGCATTTATTTAACAAGGTTTCCAATTCATAAGCTGGAATGAACAGCAAAAATCAAACGGAAGTATGATTGCATTGTTTCATATAACCAATTTGCTTTGTAAAAAAAAATGATGAAGGCAATACGGATTGTAATCGTTGAGGATGATAAAGAACTCCTGAAAGGAATCAGTAACATACTTGCATTAAGAGATGAGATTGAAGTACTCGAAACATTTTCGAACGCTGAAGACTTTTTAAAAGAAGCCGGAAAGATCAAACCGGATATAACGGTGATGGACATTGGCCTGCCAAGGCTGAACGGCATAGAATGCATGAAGAAGATAAAACCACAATTTCCGAAAATGCAGTTCATCATGTGGACAACCTTTGAAGATGATGAAAAGATTTTTGATGCACTTAAAGCCGGAGCCTGTGGATACATTCTGAAAACATCAACCACACAGGAACTCATACAAGCCATTACGGAGCTCAGTAAAGGCGGATCACCCATGAGCAGCAGCATCGCACGGAAAGTGATTGCTTCATTTCATGATACCAAAATAAAGCAAGTCGAATACAACCTCACGAAGCGGGAAAGTGAAATACTTGACCTGCTTGCCAAAGGTTACCGCTATAAAGAGATTGCAAAACAGTTGTTTGTCAGTATCGAAACTGTACGCTCACACATCCATCACATTTATGAAAAGCTGCAGGTTTCTTCACGTACCGATGCGTTGAATAAAGTATTTAAAAGCTTCTGATTCTCTTGACAAGACACGTGAACAATCCTTTGAATACCGAACGAACGCCTATTTTAAAAGAATACAACTAAAGTGTGATGGACAGAAATTCAATTATAGTCCATCTTTGTCATCGCTTAAATAATCATCTTAATCTTTTATCATGATGGAAAAATTTACTTTCAGAAGAAAAGCATTATCAACACTTTGCGCTTTGGTTATAGGCGCTTGCTCAGCCTTTTCACAGACATGGCAAGGTCACAGCCAGATAGTGCAAAACTACCCTAACAACGACGTTAAAAGCTATGGAGGAAAGCTTTGGGTGGCTTCCAATAAAGGATTGTTCAACTCTTCAGACAACGGGGTTACCTGGACAGACGTCACAAGCTCATTTCCCGGCAATTCTGATCTTGTTGAAATTCAGTTCACCAACAGCGGCAACATTTTCGTGAGGCAAAACTCCTATGGCGTAATTCGTTCATTGGATGGAGGAACTACATGGGAGCTTGATACAGTTGGCGTTGGTTCAAACTATTCCACCCATGTACTTTATTATGATGGAACCGCTGACAGGGTATTTTTAGGCATAGGTTATCCAAAATACAAACTATACTACCAGGCACCGGGTGATGCAGGATGGACTGCAGTTACTGCCATACCATCTACAATGAACAGCTTTACACCTGTGCAGATGACACGAAAAGGCAGCAAATTATTTTTAGTGGATATCTATCGACGGGTGCTTGAATCTTCTGACAATGGCATTACATGGACACAAAAAACCGGAACTGGTTTAGTTGATGCACAATCCCAGGTTGGTCCGGCGAGATTTCTTTCAATAGGGAATGACTTGTATTATGGCATAAGTGGTGTGTGGAAATCAACGAATGATGGTGATAGCTGGACAAGGATCGACCAGGGATTTGCCAGCGCAGACACCAGGTGTTTATATTATGATGGAACAACTTTGTATGCGTCTGTTTATTCCGGACGAAAAACATATAAATCAACAGACAATGGTACTACCTGGACGGAATTCGGTGGAACAGGAAGCTGGTTCTTCAAGGCAATGGCCATGCACAACAACTCACTTTATGGTGTGATCCATTCAAAAGACTCACTTTATGTTTTAGGCAGCGGATCAACAGGTTTGTTAGCACTTGCGCAAGATCCAGAATTTGATATTTTCCCAAATCCTGCAAATGAATCAGTTTCTATAAGCGACATTCCTGTTAACGCAACGATAAAAGTGCTGGACATTACAGGAAAAGAAGTTTACCGGATGTTGTCTGAAAGAGAGCAGGAAACAATAAACACAACATCTTTTACCAACGGCATTTACTTTATCCAGATAGAAGCCATCAACAGGACTTCCACCAGGAAACTTGTTATAAGCAAATAGCCAGAGCCCTTGATTCATAAGGTTTATCAGATGGAAATAAATAAAATGTAGCAGAACCTGAAGGGATCGAAACTTAAAAGTCACCTTTAACTCGCACACTTAACTCTGGTTTCGTTTTGCTTTCCTAACTTTAACATTACTCTAAAGTCTTATTTCTGCAGCATCCCGGAATCACACCCGGGATGCTGTATGAATACAGGTGAACAAAATGATCGACATGAAACTTTCTTCCAAAGCTGAAAGCATTTACTCTGAGGTCAGTAAAGAAACGACTAAGCTGGGCGACCTGCGCACAATTGCAAAAGACATCAAAAAGGACCATGAACTGGCCATGGAGCTCTGGTCAACAGGAAAGTACATGGCTCGTCAGCTGGCGATTCTTATCATGGACAAAAAACTTCTTACAGAAGAGTTCATTGATAAGCTTGTCAAAGACATACAAAAACATCCTGAAGGAGAGCAGAGGCAACTAATAGACTGGTTGATGGCTAATCAGCTCACCAAAGACAAGAAGACCATTGCACTTATGGAGTCATGGGAAAATAGCCCTTACTCTTTGCAAAGAAGAATCTTCTGGTACTACCAGGGAAGGCTGCGCTGGATGGGACAGGCACCACCTGCGAATACAAAGGATCTGCTTAAGTCAATAGAAGAAAGAATCGTGGAGGAGCAACCTGAAGTTCAATGGGCCATGAATTTTACAGCAGCCCAGATAGGAATTCACCAGGCTGAATACCGTTCCAGATGCATTGAACTTGGAAAGAAGACAGGACTTTACAAAGATGAAGCTGTTTCGAGAGGATGTACACCCAACTACTTACCCGAATACATTGCGATGGAAATTGCAAAAAAGAACAAGTAACCAGACGCATGACATCAACTAAAAAACAAGTACCAGCGTGGATTCTGATTGTCTCAGGTATTTTCGCGCTCCTGGAGATCATGGTAAGCATATTACTTTGCTATTCACCAGAATCAGCATTGGAAACGGTTGACCTCCAGGCAAAAGGTGTTCTCTATGTTGTTTATATGTGGTCAGCCAGACAGTTTGCGCTCGGTTTCATATTCGGGTTTGCCACACTGAAAAAATCTGCACCGATGCTGACACTTGCCTACATCTTCTTCCTGGTCATGATGATTGGAGACCTGATTATCGGAGTTATGCAGGAGGAGCATTCTATGGTTATCAGTGCAGTGGTAATGAGTGGAATTGCAGCTGGGATGATATATGCTATTAAAAAGGTTGATAAGGGATGAGAATAAGAAAGGGAAAGAGAAAGAGAAAGAGAAAGGGAAAGGGAAAGGGAAAGGGAAAGAAGACATTACGTCTTAAGAATTGGGGGTAAAAGAAAATCCCCACCCGAAAATAAAACTCAGGTGAGGATCTGTCAATATAGTTTTCAGCAATTACTCTTTAATGAGCCTTATCATTGCCCGCTCACCATTCATACTGGTAAACTTCACAAAATAAACTCCCGCTGCATAATTCATATCAAGCATTGTCTGAGCTCCTGAAATGACAACTGCATCAAGTGTTTGACCGAACGTATTCAGAATCTCAACAAATACTTTTTCCTGACCAGCAGTTGTTATCATGACCTGGTTCCTGGCAGGATTTGGATATAAGCTGATCATTTTTGAAAATTCATCACCACTCATTCCAACTCCGGTGATGTTATAACAATCGGAAGTATCACTGCATGAATTTTCAGTTACAATCACAGCATAGTTTCCATTTGCAGTTGCCACATAGGTTGCTCCTGTTCCACCAGCGATAGGCTGCATTGTGCTGCAATCAATCCACTGATAAGTTGCTCCTGTCGCATCAGCTGTAAGTGTGATTCCACTCATGGTCACGTTCGTATCCACCATGTTGATGGTAAGATTGATTGTTAACAAACTGTCACATCCGGCAGTATTTGGAATAGTATCATTATAGACACCAGATACCATGTATGTTTCATCACCGCTTGGAACAGTATAGCTGCCACACGCAGTCACATTCAGGTTGCTGGTTGAGCTGCTCAAAATGTTAAGGTTCACGGTAATGATGCTATCGCAACCAGCTGTATTGGGAATTGTATCGTTATAAACACCACTGGCGGTATAGGTTTCATCACCACTCGGAACAGTATAGCTGCCACAAGCTGCAACGTTGATTGAACTTGAAGAGGAAAGGTTTAACAGAGACTGGATCTCCGTTGCTGATAGTGCTCTGCTGTATAATCTGAACTCATCCATCACTGAATTCAACGGAAGATTACTGCTGGCCGAATAACCTCCCACCTTAAACGGTCCAGTACCAACAACCGTAAATGGAGTCTGGGCCACAGTAGCGACAAGAGTACCATTTACATAAGCACGTATTTGACCTGCTGGCTCATCATACACGAAAGTGGTCAGTGTTGGATTTGCTGATGCCCCACCAGTTGCAAGAACATCTGTGAAGCCACCGCGAAGTATCCAGTTCCCTGCACCTGCAACTCCTCCTGTAAAGACACGAAAACTACCTGCATTCACATCTCCAAGGATATATTGTGTTGAAGTTGTCGAAGGAATATTTGAAGTCCAGAATGACAAAGTCCATGATGTATCCAGGTTTGTAGCCCAGCCTGTATTGACATAATGATCTGTACTTGTCATGTTATTACCAATTAGAGCACCACCACACTGACCATCACTTCCCTGAGTGATTGTTCCAACAATAATGGCAGTGTCTGTCGCCGCCGTGGCATTGGATGCAAGATTAGGAATAATGGTACCTGTTCCATCGAACTTGTAATACAACAGCTCAGGTACAGACTGAGCAAACGAAATTCCAGTTACAAACAGTAACAGGAAAAATAAGATCTGAGTAGAGATTCTTTTCATATATAGTTTATTGATTATTAATTAACTGCAAAGGTAATATTTTGAATAAGTAACCTGTCTGAGCTCTAAAATCTATCCAAGTTCATGAAATTTATTTAGCGCGCAATTTGCTTTTTTGAATCTATCATCGTAATTTTACGATATTAAACACAGCGACATGGGACTATCTAAGGCGGAAGAATTTACAATAAAAGAAAACAAGATCGCAATGTATGCGAAGGCTCTGTCCCATCCTGCCCGGATTGCCATCCTTCACCTGCTCCTGAAGAAAAAGGCCTGCATCTGTGGTGACATTGTAGAAGAGCTTCCATTGTCGCAGTCAACTGTATCCCAACACCTTAAAGAGTTGAAGGAAGCCGGACTTATTAAAGGAGATATTGATGGAAAAAAGGTATGCTACTGCATCGATGAAGCAGAATGGAGCAATGCAAGACAGTACTTCAACCAGCTGTTTGAGGCTTACCGTAAAACATCAAAATGCTGCTAAAAATAAATTTACCAATTATCATCGTAATATATCGATACTAACTAAAAACAGACAACCATGAACAATCAATCATTAAAAAATCTCGTGAAAGAAAAATACAGCGAGATCGCACTTCAAAGCAAAGAACACAATGAAGTTTCCTGTTGTGGTGCCGGAGGATGTTCCACCGTTGATTATGCCATCTTCTCAGAAAACTACAACAAGCTGGATGGATATAATCCTGATGCCGACCTTGGCCTTGGCTGTGGGCTTCCTACCGAATTCGCGCATATCAAGGAAGGAGACACTGTGGTGGATCTTGGATCAGGTGCGGGCAATGACTGCTTCGTTGCAAGAGCCATCGCCGGAGATAAAGGTAAGGTGATCGGTATAGACATGACAGAAGCCATGATCAGCAAAGCACGTGAGAATGCAGAGAAGCTGGGATTCAACAATGTTGAGTTCAGGCTGGGAGAAATAGAGAGCATCCCATTGACATCGGATAAAGCGGATGTTGTTGTAAGCAACTGTGTCATGAATCTCGTTCCGGACAAACCGAAAGCTTTCAGTGAAACATACAGGATACTGAAACCAGGAGGGCATTTCAGCATTTCAGATGTTGTATTGGTTGGAAATTTACCTGAGGCATTGCGTAAAGATGCAGAGATGTATGCAGGTTGTGTTTCAGGTGCTATTCAGAAAGAACAATACCTGGAAATGATCCGTCAGGCTGGATTTAAAAACATCACCGTTCAGAAAGAAAAAGTGATCAATGTGCCTGATGACATTCTTTCCAGCTATTTATCCCGGCAGGAGATCGAAGCATACCGAGCAAGTGGCAATGGCATCATGAGTGTTACTGTTTATGCTGAAAAACCAACTGAAGCCTGCTGCGCACCAGGCTGCTGCTCTTAACTTATGAAGATCGTTTTACTAAGCGACATCCATGCAAACCTTCCGGCACTCGAATCAGTGCTGGAAGACATGGAACGTCATGCTCCTGACCTTGTCCTCTGCCTTGGTGACCTTGTTGGATACGCCACCTGGCCTAATGAAGTCATCAGGCTCATACGCAAGCACCGCATTCCAACCATCGCAGGAAATTATGATCAGGGTGTTGGCTTACATGGCGACGATTGTGGATGCGCCTACAAAACCGATTCTGAAAAAGCGAATGGAAGAGTTTCAATTGCTTATACCAATGAGTCGATCGATGAAAGTTCAAGAGCATACCTGAGGACTCTTCCTGCTCACATGAACCTTGAGTTTCAGCTGAACGAAGGAGAAAAGCTGAACCTTTTGCTTGTACATGGGAGTCCAAGAAAGATCAACGAGTACCTTTTCGAAGACCGGGATGAAAAAAGCCTCAGGAAGATCATGGAATCAGCCAATGCAGATATCATGGCATTCGGACATACACATAAGCCTTATCATCGCATCCTTGATGAAGGTGACGCTGATCAGAAAAACTACAGACATGCGATCAATACAGGTTCTGTTGGAAAGCCTAAGGACAATGATCCGAGAGCATGCTATGTCGTGCTGACGATCGATAACCAGAGCTCAAAATATTCTCAGGAATCTGTGAAAGTAGAATTCATACGCGTCACGTACGATGTAGAAAGAGCAGCCAAAGCGATCGAACAAAGTGCGCTACCCAATGAATTTGCTGAAATGCTCAGGAAAGGTAATTAGCAATGAAACTTGTAAGTTTGCGGCATCTGCAAACCGATGAAGAAATATTTTACTGAGCTCCTGGGAACATACATCCTGGTATTCTGTGGAACCGGAGCCATTGTGATCAACGAGGTTACGAACGGAACCGTGACACATCCCGGAATTGCCATGACATTCGGACTTGTTGTCCTGGCGATTATCTATGCAATTGGTGACAGATCAGGTGCACATATCAATCCCGCTGTAACGATCGCATTTGCGACTGATGGGTCCTTTGAAAGAAAACACGTACTGCCCTATATCGCTGCGCAACTTTCAGGCGCACTCATGGCAAGTGGAACGCTTAAGCTCATGTTTCCTGAAAATGAACTACTGGGCAGCACCATACCATCAGGCACTGCCATGCAATCCTTCGTCCTTGAAGCTATACTGACCTTTATATTGATGTTCGTGATCCTGAACGTTTCCACTGGAGCAAAAGAGAAAGGGATCACTGCAGGAATCGCGGTAGCATCCGTTGTAGGCCTGGAAGCCATGTTTGCCGGACCGATCTCAGGAGCATCCATGAATCCAGCCCGATCGTTTGGTCCGGCAGTATTGTCAGGATATTCAGATACACTTTGGATCTACCTCACAGCGCCGGTTATTGGTGCATTGCTCGCCGTGATCTGCTGTCGTATCATCTCCCCGAAGTTTTCGGAAGTCCCGGTCAAAAAATAAAGGCCGTCAGAACCAGCAAGAGCAACAGGATAATCACGATCCTGAGTATAACAAGAAAAAAGCTTCCTGAGTGGTTTCTCGTATCAAAAGTATTTTCCATCATCTACCCTCCCCTGCATAAACAAACAAAAAGCAGTCCTGAAGAAATCACTTAACAGGTCAGGAAAACACATTACAGAACAGAGGCAAATTACAGCTTCACAAACTTTCGCTTGATCACCTGGTCATTGATCAGCATACTTAAATAATATACACCCGGTGCAAGGCTGGTACAAGAAAGAATACCATTTCCATCAGGATAAAGCGTGACACTCATGCAAACCGCACCCAGCTGATCATTTACATTTACAACACACCCCTCGTTCATTAAAGGCCCATTATACCTGATGTTTATAATGTCAGCTGTGGGATTCGGATAAATGAGGAGAAGTTCTCCCTTGTTTTGATGTTCCTTAATTGAAATTGTTCCATTCACCCAGAGATAAAATGAAGAGATGTTATTTATTTCGGAAAACTCGGTCAGCTCATTCCGGTTATCAGCGATGAAAAACACTTTATACAAACCCGTAGTTAATGACAACGGTACAGAAATCAGAGAATCAAACGTATGCCAATACAAATTATCGGCTTCAGAGAAGGTTCTTTCCGTGACCAGCTGATCAGACATATCAAAAAGCTCATCATCTGAAAAGTAAACACCCAGATGAGTTGAATATGGTCCGCCATAGCAATTACCAAAGACGGTGCAATCAAGTCTCATGCTATCACCGATGACTACTGTATCAGGAACAAATCCACTGTTCGAGGTAGTTCCTATCTCTGGAAGCAAGTGTGTTCTGGTAATCTGAATGTATGATACATTATTTACTTCATTATTTTCCTGAAATACATCCTGAGCGTCACCGCAAAAGAGAAGGTACCCGTATGATGATGAAACTAAGCTGATATCGAACGTACCATGATTGAAGGCTGTAGCTCCCGGCGCAAGAGCTGCAACCTGGTAACTGTTTAACAACGAATCTGTCTGATCAGGTACAGTATCCATCGAAAAGTACAACATGGTTGTTGTGAAAGGAACATCGATATTTCCTTTATTGATGTTCGTAAACGAATAGTTATAATACTGGTTAAAACCCGCATAACCATTTCCTTCGCAAACAATGTCACGAACGGATCGCTGAATGAAAATGATCTGACGAAGCATATTGTTTAACTCGCTGCTCTCGGCATATAAGTCGGTATGATCACTTTTTACAAGAAGGTAATATATACCGGTATCCAGCATAAGCGGCACTTGTCCGCTCTGAGTGTAATAAATTTCTTCTCCAGGTTTCAGGTTCGCAGACTCAGAACTGATCAATACATCTGATGAATCGAAAATTGTATCTGCTGAGATATAGAACCCGCTTTGAAAGGTTACTGACGAAGTGCCGGAATTCAACAGATGAACCTGTGATGTGATCGCTTCACCATTCACAAAATAGTAATCATATGGACTGATCGAAACCAGTTTAATATCATACGAAGCAGCTGAAACCTGTAAAGGCGTCCATGCAATGTTGTTCAATTCATTTGTTTCAATGTAGTGTTCATTGGCATCTGCCTTTGCTATTATATAATGTAGTCCAATTGCCGTTGAAGAAGGTAAAATGACAGGAGTATATGAAGAACCACCGGACCAGCCATTGATATAAACGATAGACTTACCAATAAGCTGATCAGTCTGGTCAAGTATGGTATCAGATGACAAATAAAAAGCAGTGGAGTCATTCGTATCGATATCAAGAAGATTCGCAAGTGTATATTTAAACTTCAGCTGTTCACCAGGAGATGCCGTGAAGCTGGTTATACTGAATTCAGTGATGTAATGATCATCCGATGTATTTGTAACATGAATCTTTGTAAGTGATGTGTTGTTTGCCTCATTGATCTCGCTGTAACTCTCTGGTTCGTCCACATAATATATAAGAAAGTATTCCCCTGTATCAATCGAAGCAGGTATGTAAGCAGACCGACTTCCGATTCCAAGCGAATGATTCACGGCGAAGGAGGATATTGATATATCAGTGCTGTCTCTGAGCGAATCTTTAGAAAGGAAAACATTGCTTGTCAGGTAAGGCGTTGCAAATTCATTCCATTCATCACTTTGATAATAAGTAAGGGTTAGCCAGGACCCAGGAGTTACAATTGAACTCTGAGATGAAACATGCTTAATCTGAAAATCATATTTAGGCACGACTACTTTGACCTGAATAGCATGAGTGTTATTGAGTTCATTCGCTTCAGTGACCAGGTTTGAAGGATCAACATAAATGATCACATAATACGTACCGGGCGTAATGAAATATGGAAGAGCGATATTGAAGTATGTCTGCCCCTGCCCTGTTGTACTTCCGAGTAAATAATCACCAGGATTGTACAAGCTGTCCATAGACAGAAAATACTTCACTTCAGTGGCAGGTAATGTATTAGAAGGATCCCCAAGTATAAATGAGACTGAAACATGCTCACCCACATGAAATACTTTTTTTTGAATAACCACATCATACATCATGTAATCAGGTGCTGTGGGAACGTTTGGCTTCAGCGTGACAAGCTCTGTCCATATATTATTATCTTCCATAAGCTCCTGAATCCTGTTCAAAGGATCCGCTACAAGAATTAAAAACACACTTCCTGCGTTACCTGATGTTGTTAATGAGATCTCACCCTGCAGCGTATTAATAAGCAAAGTGTCTATGAACAGACTGTCATCAGAATCAAGGAAAGGATCTTCAGAAATATATGCCGCTACGTTTATTGAATCAGGGACGATGCCGGTGTGCATCAGCTGGTACAGCAGCATGGTTCCATTGGTGTGTGTATATACCGTTTCAAAAACAACCTCTGTCACCTTTTCAACTACATCGATCTTCTTTACATACACATTGTTGGACTCATTCTTTTCATGGAGCTTGTTATGAGGATCAATCAAATGGATCAGGTAATATAATCCAGGAAGCAAGGTTGGTGGAATGGTAAAGCTTCTTTGATAGGCTGCGTAACCGAATGCGCCCATGTTCAGAAGCTGATGATCGAACAGCACATGATCACCTGCATCCGGTATTGAATCATCAGACAAGAGCAATCTTACTTCTGTCCGGGGAACATATATCTCAGCGATATTCGAATATTCAAACTGCAGTCCTGCAGAAATGCCCGGAAAATAATCTGCATCCTGCATGGAACGCAGTATAATGTCAGGATCAGGATCGGTGACACATCCAAGATGAATCTTAAAGCCATTTCGTGTAGTTGAATTATCAGATTCCATCTTCAACAAAAGTCCGTTCTGTGTTGTTCCATGGATCTCGCCAGGATGGAAGTTAAAGCTTCCGATCAATGAAGATGAAACAGAGCTTCCATCGTACACAGAAAGGTGATCAACAGGCTGAGCGAAAGCATACTCTTTGAATCTAAGCAAAGGATACTTCGAACCGGTGAAAAGATGCATTGTGCCAGCACTTGAATTGCTATAATTACCATTGAGTCCGTCATCATAGATGTATGCGTTACATCCGCTGAATGTAGTGGTACCGGTATGTGGCATTTTAATGACTGGTATCTGCGAAGTCTCACCAATGAAAACAGGTGCCAAAGCAACATTCATCTCATCCGCTTCAGTAATCACATGGTTTATGTCCGCCTTTATCATGATAAAATAAGAACCCAAGGATAGCTGAGGATCAGGAAGGCTGTCGAACTGTATCATCTTTCCCTGAAAAGGCATAAGGGAATCAATCAGGATCTCGGACCATTTATAATCCAGGCTATCGAATTCCGGATCTTCAGAAATATATAACCCGGCATGAAAAGCATTCACCTTGAGGTTACCTGTATTATTCACTGAGGCACTTAAGACTATATTGTTTATTGAAGAAGGCCTGAGAGTATCATGACCATTATAGAATGAAACGAAAAGATCCGTGCTGGCAGGCTTCACTTTAAGTGTACTCCTGAATACATTGTTTGTCTCATCGCCCTCTATGACCAGATTGTTTTCATCGAACAGATGAAACAGGTAAAGTGTCGATGGAGTGTTACTGGGAATAAAAACAGAAGTTTGGATCTTTTTGGAATTAGCAATACCAGGCGGATCAATGAAAGAGTGATAGATCACGCTATCCGTTGCATCATGGACAGAATCGTATGACATGATCACTTTATACTCTATGGCGCCTGAGGATGCTGCACTTCCTATATTGTCGATGATAACAGAAGCACTGAAATTTATTCCGGCGGTACATGGCATGACATCACGTATTGAATATACCCTGTAATCAGGCATTCCACTGTTCTGCAGATACGCAGGAAAGACAAGCACATTATCTGAAAGATCTTTTTCCATCAGTGCATTGTCCGCATTAAAGTTATAAAGCAGGTAACAACGTCCAGTATCAACATTTGCAATGGTAAACTGAATTGTATCTGTTGTTACAGAATTAAGGGAAGAACTTTTTTGTGTAATAAGAAGATCACTTGAATCCAGTATAGGATCTTTTGAATAAAACAACTCATTATTTGAAACCACCGGCTCACTTCCATTACGTACGCATTGAGCCGTGGCATAAATCTGAAAAGGAATTCCCAATCTCATCACAGTGCTTCGATTTAATGAGACAGGATGAATAGCAGGTGCATTCTCAATAATCTTCACTTTTACAAACTGAAAGTTGTTGGTTTCATCATACTCCTGGATCTTATTCAGAGGATCGATGTGATAAATAAGGTAATGATCTCCGGGTTGAATTGATGTTGGTATGATGAATGAATGATTGACGGAGGCTATCGCATTGCTGTTAAGGTTCTCAGCAAGAATACCAGATAAAAGAAGGTCACTGCTGTCGAGCGAGTGATCATCTGAAATAAACACATTGACATCAACTTCCTGCAGGTGCATATTTCCATAATTCCCAACACCAATATGCCTGTAGTAAGAACGACCGACAGAAAGCGAGTTTGGGGAATAAACATTGTAACTACCAGGAAAGAGATCTGTCTTGCCTTGCTCCAGGTAGAACTTAAGCCAGGACAGGTTGTTACCTGTGTTTTGTTCCTGAAGTACATGATGCGCTTCTGCAATGCCAAGTAAATAAAAATTGCCTGATCCAATCGCAGCAGGAATTTCAGCCTGAATGTTTACATAGGTTTGGTCTCCTCCTGAAAGCTGATGATTCGTACGATGTATGGAATCAAGAAAAATGTCATCAGCAGAGAATAGTGTGTCCCTAGAAAGATATAATGACACATCATATCCGGTGCGGGCTCCTTCTATGTTTTTTAGCTCAGCTCCTGCCCAGATTGAAGATCCTGAATTCATACCAGATGAAACGAAGATCTTGTTGATTGCAAGGTCAGGAGCCGGAACAGCATTCACGACATCGATCGTTGCATTGAAGCCACTTCCTGTCCTTCCGAAGAATGCCTGTGAAGACACGATCTTTAACGGGGCGTTCGGAATATAGGAATAGATGGTCGTTGGCACCTTATAACCATTGAATGACCCAAGAAAGTTGTTGCTGGCTGAATCGTTATAGATGGTGATTCCACAGGCGTTGCCAGGGTCAAAAGAATTGAATGTAAGCCTGAGATATCCGGGTGTTGCTGGAAAGATCGTGGCGCTGCCTTTCGGAAACGGATGATGATCTTCATCTCCTTTGTGGTCTGTGATCGTTCCGAAGGTCACATGATATGAAGTATCACCTGCTGCAGGTACAATGTACTGGGCAATTCCTGAGGAAGCGAATACTTGCAGGATAAAGAATACAATTGCTAAAGACCGTCCAATCATGTTTTTAAAATCACCAAGCAGAGGCAGCAATTATCATTCAATAACACAAAAGGGCAATAAATAACACGGCGGGGTTTTTGCTTCGTTTAGACACACTTAAATAAAAACCTATGGCAACAACCTGGAAAATCGATCCTTCCCACTCAGAGATTCAGTTTAAAGTAAAACACCTTATGATCACTACAGTGACAGGGCATTTCAAAACATTCGACATGACTGTAGTTACAGACGATGATAAATTCAGCAATCCCAGTAAACTTGAATTTACGGCTGATGTCAATTCCATCAGTACAAATCATGAGCAAAGAGATACACATTTGAAATCGGATGATTTCTTCAATGCTGAAAAGCACCCTCAGCTCAGGTTTGTTGGAAAGGATTATAAAAAAGACGGGGATACTTACAAGATCACTGGAGACCTTACCATACGCGACATTACAAAGCCTGTGACTGTAACAGCTGAATTTTCAGGCATTGTCACTGATCCCTATGGCCAGACCAAGGCAGGGTTTTCAGTGAACGGCAAAGTGAACAGAAAAGATTTCGGATTAAAATGGGATGCCATTACCGAAGCCGGGCAAATCGTTGTGAGTGATGAGATCAAGGTACAGTGCGAGATACAGCTTATCAAACAATAAAGACCAGATTGAACAAAAAAAGAAAACGCCCCGAAGCAATTGCTCCGGGGCGTTTTCTTTAGGAAAAGTATAGTATTAAGCTAATCTTACGTTAACTGCATTCAAACCTTTTTTTCCTTGCTGAACTTCAAAAGTTACTTCGTCATTCTCACGGATCTCTTCTTTAAGACCAGAAACGTGTACGAAAATTTCTTCATTTGTACCAGCTACTTTAATAAAACCGAAACCTTTAGTTTCATTAAAGAATTTTACTACTCCATTTTTCATTGTACTGTATTATAAATTGATTTAATACAATAATAACAAATAAAACCATGGCTTATTGCCAATGCCCCAATTATATTTTCACCCCGATCATACAAACATCATCCACTTGTTCATGGAAGCCACGGTATGACTCAAAAGTTGACTCAACAACCTGTTTCTGAACGGTTAAAGGCTTGTCTGAAACAGAAAGAAGAAGGTTTTTGAGGTTTCTGACCATGAATTTCTTCCCTTTGTCGCCTCCAAACTGGTCCTGGAACCCATCGGAGAACACATAAACCGTGTCGCCCTGGAAAATCGGCACCTCATGATTAGTGAACTTTTTCATCTCTTCTCCAATAAAGATCCCCACAGGAAACTTATTGCCTCTGATCTCAATTAATTCTCCATGACGGATGATCCAGACAGGATTGTTAGCCCCTGCGAACTCAAGCACCATGCGATTCATATCAACAGCGACTAATGACAGATCCATTCCATCACGTACGCTCGATTCTTCATAAGACTGTCGCAGCGTTGCCGTGACATTCCTGTTCAGCTGATCGAGGATATCGGAAGGCTTATCCAGGTTATTCTCATTCACAGCCTGGTTTAAGAGATTATAACCTACAACACTCATGAATGCACCCGGCACACCATGTCCGGTACAATCAACTGCAGCAAACAGCTTTTTGCCGTTTTTTTCTTCAAACCAATAGAAGTCACCACACACAATATCCTTTGGTTTGAACAATACGAAAGATTCAGGGAAAAGCCTCGTGATAACACTTTCGGGAGGCAGTATCGCTTCCTGGATCCTTTTCGCATACTTGATGCTGTCGAGAATGTCTTTGTTTTTTTCTTCAACGATCCTGCTTTTCTCTTCTATAAGCTGGTTGGCCGAACCAAGCGCAATGTTCGCTTTACGTTTATTGACATAGCCATTGTACGATACACCGGCAAGCACCAGTACAAGCACGATCCCACCCATCAGGGCATTACGCTGAGTCGCCTTCTTCGCTGCATCCACCTGTTGCATCTCAAGCTCAGTATCCTTCAGGATCAGCTCTTTATCTTTCTTTTCCGATTCATAGATCGCCTGCAGCTGATTAACACTTTTCCTGTTCTCAATGTTGAGCATGGAATCTTTCAGCATGACTGATATTGAATAATGCTTCAGGGCTTTCTCATGATCACCAAGTGCCTGGTAGATTTCATATTTTGATTTATGTGCAAACTGAAGGTTCTTTAGTGAACCTATCCTTGAAGAGATCTCTGCAGCACTGTCGGCATAAAGCAATGCAAGCCTGTAATCTTTTTTGGTCTTCATTGCATCTGAAAGAGATACATATCCGTAGGCTGCACATTCCGCGTCCTGCGATATTGAGCAGATTGCCATATACTCTTCAAGATAATGCAACGCTTTGTTGTAATCACCTTTCTTCGTGTAAGCTCCTGCAAGGTTGCTTAATGAGAGGTTCAGGTTCATGAGGTCGTCCACTGACCTCAATAGTTTTTCAGCTTTCAGAAAGTAAACTATTCCTGAATCTGCATGACTTCTTGATACGATAGAACCTATGTTGTTGTATGCAATGCCCAGGCTAGCCGTATCACCGGTTTCAGTAAAGATGTCGAGCGCTTTATTGTAACACTTCAATGCCTCAGGAAACTTTTTCATGTCTTCATAGACATTCCCCATGCTCAGGTTTGTACTTGCGACACCGTCCTCGTATCCTAGCTCCTCCGCGATCTTCAGGGCTTTTATGAAATAGTCTATTGACTTTGGATAATTCCCCATATCAAGGCATGTGATAGCGAGTGCATTATACAGAGCACCGATTTTCTGAGGATCATCAACCTTTTCAGCAAGCACAAGTGCCTTTAGAAAATACGACTCTCCTGTTTTAAATTCTGCCTTATTGGAATATATGATCCCCATGCGGTAATAAACTGAAACCAGTGCATGGTCTGACTTTTTCTTAATCACCAGCACCTCCGCGGTATCAAGGAATGACATTGCTTTTTCAGGTTCATCGATGTAGTGATCAGACAGCTCGATCAGCGCATCAACCTGCGCAACAAGGTCAGATGAATGACGTGCAACACGATAAAGAGAATCAATGTTAAGGGCAAAAGAACTCCCGGAAGTGCAAAGAATCAAGGCTCCGGAAAACAGGTATAAAAAAAGAATCCTCATCACATGTGTAAATGTATGAGGATTCACAGGACTTTAAAAGCGTATTCTAGAAGCCAGACTCAAGGAATGAAGAATACATCCAGACCATCTTTTCCTGTTCGCGGATGTAATCGCTCATCTGTGCATTCGTTCCTTCATCACCTGCTTCCTGGGCAATGACAGCTACTTCCCTCTGCATCACCAGGATCGTTTTAAGCGAATCAAGGATAGCAGTCACACATTCATCACCGGAACTTACATTTTTCTTTTCTTCGATCTCTGACATCTCGATAAAATCAGAATACGCATGAACTGGTGATTTACCAAGGGTAAGAATGCGCTCAGCCACTTCATCGATCTTCACCTGAAGGTTGTTATACAGCTCTTCGAACTTGACATGAAGCTCGAAAAATTTTCTTCCCTGAATGTTCCAGTGAAAGCCACGGGTATTCATATAAAAGATGTGATAGTTAGCCAGAAGCTGCTGTAAATGAGGAACCAGAGTTTCCTGGATACCTTGCTCAAGGCCGATCCTGTTATATTTTGATTTTGCAGGAGCTGAAGTTTTTTTCTTTGCCATAAAACATTTGATTTGCGGCTGAATTTAGAGTAAAAACTGTACCGAAAAGGATGATAGTTGTAAGGAGGACAGTTCCATGAAGCTTTTATTTGCAAAAGGTTGTTTTTCCTGAGAGGAAAACGGAATTAAATACGAACAATCTATTGCTGAAAAAAAGACTTATTGTAATTTAGGAAACTTTAGACGAACACACACACATATGCACATAGCGGTTGCAGGGAATATCGGGTCGGGAAAGACTACATTGACAACACTTCTCGCAAAACATTTTAACTGGGAGTCTCACTTTGAAGATGCTGATGACAATCCCTACATCAATGATTTTTACGAGGATATGCAACGCTGGTCGTTCAATATGCAGATCTACTTCCTGAACAGCCGTTTCAGCAGGATCCAGGACATCCGGAAATCAGGACGCAATGTCATCCAGGACAGAACGATCTACGAAGATGCTTACATATTCGCTCCGAACCTTCATTCAATGGGGCTACTGACAACAAGAGACTTTGAGAATTACTTTTCACTTTTCAACCTGCTCAACTCTTTCGTAAAAGCGCCTGATCTTTTGATCTACCTGAGAGCTTCTGTTCCCACACTGGTTAACCAGATACAGAAACGAGGCAGGGATTATGAAAATTCAATTCGGCTTGATTACCTGAAGCGACTGAACGAACGTTATGAAGCATGGGCATCAACCTATGATCATGGAAAGATGCTGATCATAGAAGTTGACAGCAATAACTTCTCGGAGAACCAGGAAGATCTCGGGTTTATCATCAATAAGATCAATGCGGAGATCAATGGACTTTTTTGAAACAGTAAAAAGTTCAAGGTTTAGTTCAAAGTTTAAAGTTCAAAGTTTAAAGAGGAAGTGCGGATCGAGTGTGATACCTGGTTGAATGGATACTTCACTCTCGCTCTCTCAGCTCAAATGCAATTGATTCGGCTTATCATTTAATCAGGACAATCACGCATAAAAAAACCGGCTCATCGTATTGATGGCCGGTTTTCTTTTTAGGGTAAGGAGCTTTTACTTTCCTTCTGCCTTAGCCTGTTCAGCCATGAATTTATCAAGCTCTATTTTATTGAACGCTTCAATTGAGAAGTTGATGGTTACATCATCACCCACTCCCGGGCCTGAACCACCTACGTTGAAGTCAACTCTGTTGATCTTGCACTGCCCAGACAGCGTGTAAACGGCAGGGTAAGATTCAGATTTTGTTTCACCGATATAATTGAATGGAAGATCAACCTTCTTTGTGATTCCCTTCATGGTCAGCTCACCCCTTGCAATGTACTTGTACTTTCTGTCGCCAGTCACTGTATCAATGCAATTTGCTGAATATGTAATGCTTGGGAAAGAATCTGTAGAGAAATATTTAGGTCCCTGCAGATGCCCATCACGAGTTTCGCTTGAAGTATTGATCGACTTGGCGTCAAGCACCACATAGATGCTTGATTTTGTCAGGTCATCAACAATGTTTACAGACCCGGAATCAACTGTCATGCTACCTCTTGCTGTAGAGATACCCATATGCGGAACAGAGAAGTCAACGAATGAATGCGCTGCATCGAACACATAAACACCTGAAAGTGTCTGGATGTTTTCAGACATTTTTTCATGTGAAGTACCGGTAAGCTTCTGTTCAACAGTTTCTGGAACTTTCTTCATAGCGATATGAGGAGCGATCACAAGAGAAACGATGCTCATTAGCTTAATTAGGATGTTCATGGAAGGACCTGAAGTATCCTTGAATGGATCACCAACAGTATCACCAGTTACAGATGCCTTGTGGGAATCAGAACCTTTGTATTCCATCTTTCCATTGATCAGTACACCCTTTTCGAATGATTTCTTTGCATTATCCCATGCACCACCGGCATTGCTCTGGAACATTCCCATAAGAACTCCGGAAACTGTAACACCGGCCAATACACCCCCAAGAACCTCAGGGCCGAAAACGAAACCAACGATGATCGGAACAACAAGCGCGATAGCACCCGGAGCGATCATTTCTTTAATGGAAGCTTCCGTTGAGATAGCTACACACTTTTCGTATTCAGGCTTTGCCTTATATTCCATGATACCAGGAATTTCCCTGAACTGTCTTCTAACTTCATGCACCATCGCCATTGCAGCTCTTCCTACAGCAGAGATTGCAAGTGCAGAGAAGATGAAAGGGATCATGGCACCAACAAACAAACCTGCAAGCACCTTTGCCTTATAGATATCGATTGCACTGATGCCTGCCACTCCTACGAATGCAGCGAACAATGCAAGTGATGTCAATGCAGCTGAAGCGATCGCAAATCCTTTTCCTGTTGCAGCGGTTGTGTTACCAACAGCATCAAGGTTGTCTGTACGTTCACGAACTTCTTTAGGAAGTCCGCTCATTTCAGCAATACCACCTGCGTTATCAGCAATCGGTCCGAACGCGTCGATAGCAAGCTGCATCGCTGTTGTAGCCATCATACCTGCTGCAGCAATTGCAACACCATAAAGACCAGCAAGCTCATAAGAGCCATAGATACCAGCAGCAAGAACAAGGATTGGAAGTACTGTAGATTCCATACCCATGGCAAGTCCACCGATGATGTTCGTTGCATGTCCTGTTGAAGACTGTTGAACAATTGAGTTCACAGGGCGTTTACCCATTGCTGTATAATATTCAGTAATGATGCTCATCAGGGCACCAACAACAAGTCCAAGTAGGATTGCCATGAATACACCGTTCGGAGTGAAAGTCACGTCACGAAGAGTCAGTGTATCAGGAAGCATCCACTTTACAAGGAAATAAGAAGATATCGCTGTAAGAACAACAGATGACCAGTTACCCAGGTTAAGCGCATTCTGAACACTGTCAGTTTCTTTAGAGATGCGAACGAACCATGTACCCACGATGGAGAAAAGGATTCCCATACCAGCAATCACCATTGGAAGAAGGATCGGGGCAAGACCACCGAATTTATCATCACTTACGATCTCCTGGCCAAGAACCATTGTAGCAAGGGTTGTAGCCACATAGGAACCGAAAAGATCCGCGCCCATACCAGCAACGTCACCTACGTTATCACCTACGTTATCAGCGATTGTAGCAGGATTACGAACATCATCTTCAGGGATTCCCGCTTCAACTTTTCCAACAAGGTCAGCACCTACGTCAGCAGCCTTTGTATAGATACCACCACCCACACGTGCGAAAAGCGCGATGGATTCAGCACCTAATGAGAATCCGGTAAGAACTTCAATCGCTTTTTTCATCTCTTCACCCGTTACAGCCGCACCTTCAGGAACGAACAACTGGTAGAACACGATGAACAAGCTGCCAAGACCAAGGACGGCAAGACCAGCAACACCTAGGCCCATGACAGTTCCACCTGTAAAGGAAACTTTCAGCGCCTGTGCCAGGCTTGTACGTGCAGCCTGTGTTGTACGCACATTGGCTTTTGTGGCGATCTTCATTCCGATATAACCTGCAACAGCTGAAAACACTGCACCGATCAGGAATGCAACAGCGATCAGCGGGTGAGAATGCACCGGATTTTCAGGAGTTCCTTTCATGGTACCTGACCATGCAAGGAGTATTGCAGCAATCACTGCAAAATAGGTCAGGATCTTCCATTCAGCTTTCAGAAAGGCCATTGCACCATCGGCAATGTGCTTTGAAAGGTCACGCATATTCTGATCTCCGGCATCCTGCTTGGACACCCAGGCTGACTTTACCGCGGTAAATAGAAGTGCAACGATCCCAAACAAAGGAACGATGTACATTAAGCTCAGCGAGTTTTCCATTTAAATTTCTCTTTAGTTAAACCTCTTTTTTAAGGGGTGCAAACTTAAGGGTTTCTACGTTAAAATCAAATTTGAGGGCATTACATGCGGATTCATTAGGTGTTCGAACTGTTTAATTTCCTGACTTTTAAAATGTATAATCAGTTCCTGGCAGAACAGAAAGATCTTATCATTAAAGAAAAACGACCGGGATACAGCCTAAATGAAAAGACAACTTATTTCAAACCGATGCTCTTGCCTATTGGCACATCGTAAAAATCTTCAGGAAGGTAAACCTGGAATTCCGAACCTACTCCAGGCTCGCCGATTGCCTTGACACATCCGTGATGCCTTTCGGCAATCTTTTTAACTATAGGCAGTCCGATCCCGGTTCCTGAATAATCAGATTTTCCATGCAACCTCTGGAAAATTTCAAAAATCCGGTTGCTGTACTTCTTTTCAAACCCGATTCCCTTGTCAATGACACAAAGCTTTACATACGTTAATTCCATCCGGGCTTCAGGACATGGCACATCAGAAGATTCCACACTTTCGCAGGTTATCCTGATATCTGGTGCTTCCCCCGGCTTTGCGAACTTCAGTGCATTGTTTATCAGGTGTACCAACATGATCCCCACTTGTGACTCAATGGCTTTAATCTTAGGCAATTGAGTCACCTCTATCTTTGCCCCTGAAGAGGTGATCTCCTCTTCCAGTTCACCAATCGCCTTTCCAAGGATCTTGTTCAGATCACATTCCTTGTACCTTTCAGGACTTCTCGTAATGCGGGAATAGGAAAGCAGGTCCTCGATCATCGCTTCCATCCTTTTTGCAGCTGCATTCATCCTTGCGAGGTAATCCCTTCCTTTCTCACTCAAACTTTTCATTTCCGGCAAAGCCTGCACTCGCGATGAGAATGTGGTGATCTTTCTTAATGGTTCTTTGAGGTCATGACTGGCAACATAAGCGAACATTTCAAGGTCCTTGTTGGATTTCTCAAGAAGCGTAGCATGTTCAAAAAGCTTCCGCTCATACCGTTTACGTTCATTCACATCCCGCACAATGCACTGGAATCCTTTGACCCTGTCTCCTTCACTGATCAATCTTACAGTCTGTTCAACCCATTTAATTTCTCCTCCTTTACAGACGATCCTAAAATCCTTTACAGTTTCCACAACTCTATTTTGAAACTGATTATAATAAAATTCTTCGATGGCTTTCCGTTGATCAGGATGTACCAGTTCCAGGTAATGCTTTCCTACCAGCTCCGTGTTTGTATATCCTGTTAGATTTTTAACTCTTGGGTTGAGATACACAAACTCTCCTTTATAATTCGTTGAATACACAACGTCTCCGGAACTTTCCACCATCATGCGAAACTGGTTCTCATTATGCAGGAATTCCTTCAGAATCCTGTCTTTTTCAGAAAGCTGATCCATGAGCAGCAGATTTTGGTCTGTTAGTTTTTTTATTCTGAACTGGTAAACAATCTCATCTGCCTTCTTGCTCTGGATTTCCTCTGAAACACTTTCATAGTATCTGTTGATCACAAATGGGATCTTTCTCATGTCATTGGTCATGATGAAATCCCACAGAATTCCTGTAGGACAAATCTCATCCAGAACATGCTGCTCTTCAGAAGGACGGATCAGCAATACAAACGGAATATGGGCTACCCTGATGGCAGACTGAGTGAAATCGTCCAAACTTTCAAACGATTTTGTATCCGCCAGAAGAATGTCATGCCTTCCCAGCATTTCACGTACATAGGTAAAGCTATGCGGCTCTGTACGGGTAACAACGCAGCCTTCGAGGTTTATTCTGACTTCAGATTCAATATAGGCTGCGCGTGAAGATACCAGCAGTAAAACTCTTACCGGCATAACGAAAGTTGCTGATCTGGAAAATGTTTCAGTCTGCATCAACAGTCATCAGGCAAAAACTATGCGTCTGACCGGAATGAGATAGGGAGTTCTGTAATTAAAAAGTCCCGGTGTTTACTATAACCCCGGGACTTTTCAATATAAAAAAAAGCAATGTATTTATTGCTTGTATGAAACCTGCTTTACGGCTTTCACAACTCTGCCCACATTAGGCAAACTTGCTTCGATCAGGGTTGGGGCATATGGAAGTGGTACATCCGCAGTTGTCACTCTCAGCACAGGTGCATCGAGGTAGTCGAATGCGTCTTTCTGAACTTTAAAGGAAATCTCCGTAGCAATAGATCCCAGCGGCCATGCTTCTTCAACAACAACCAGCCTATTGGTTTTTTTAACTGATTCGATCACAGTAGCATAATCGATCGGTCTGATTGTCCTCAGGTCGATCACCTCTGCTTCGATGCCTTCTTTCGCAA
>JAKFFM010000047.1:0-25770 GCA_036675075.1 Bacteroidota bacterium | reverse complement strand
CAAAGCATACAGAGAGCGCAAAGCACGCAGAAACACAGAGGACGCAGAGGACGAGAGCACGCAAAGGACCCAAAAAAAAGCACGCAGAAGGCACATAGAGCGCAAAGCACGCAAAGGCCGCAAAGCACACAGAGAGCGCAAAGCACGCAGAGCGCAGAGGACGAAGAGCACGCAGTGGATGCAAAAAGCACGCAGAAACGCAGAGGACGAAGAGGACGCAGAGGACGGAGAGCACGCAAAGGACCCAAAAAAATGCACTCAGAAGGCACAGAGAGCACAAAGGACGCAAAGCATACAGAGAGCGCAAAGCACGCAGAAACACAGAGGACGCAGAGGACGAGAGCACGCAAAGGACCCAAAAAAAAGCACGCAGAAGGCACATAGAGCGCAAAGAACGCAAAGGCCGCAAAGCACACAGAGAGCGCAAAGCACGCAGAGCGCAGAGGACGAAGAGCACGCAGTGGATGCAAAAAGCACGCAGAAACGCAGAGGACGCAGAGGACGCAAAGGATGGAGAGCACGCAAAGGACCCAAAAAAAAGCACGCAGAAGGCACAGAGAGCGCAAAGAACATAAAGCACACAGAGAGCGCAAAGCACGCAGAGAGCGCAGAGGACGCAAAGGACGGAGAGCACGCTGTGGATGCAAAAAAAACACGCAGAAACGCAGAGGACGCAGAGAGCATAGAGAAAGCAAAGGGCGCAGAGGACGCAGAGAACGCAGAGGGCGGAGAGGGGCAGGGTGAGAGCTTTTCCGAAAGTGAATACCCCGAAGATGTCGGAAGAGGTTGGGTCAGGTTTTGATGCCAAAGGTCAGATGACCAAGTTACCGTCCCTGACGAAAATCACTCATCACCCTGATTTTTATTAAAACAAGAAAAATACCCACATTTTGGTATTGGACTATTAATCGTTTGAGTTACTTTTGTGACGTTATTTATAATTAGTCTAAATAAGAATGAAGGTGCAGAAGTTTTTAAATTCCTTGATTTTACGCACGATACCAGCGGTTGTCGTTGTGTTTGTGCTTGCATTATCAGGGTGTGAAGACGATCCTATCCTTGAAGCCCCTTCAGGCGCTGCCAGTTCAGGTGGAAGCTATGGTAAATTGAGTATAGACACATCATCAGGATCTTCAGTACGGGAGATCCAGCTTAATGAACAGCGCATCAATCCGATAACCTTTTAGTGGTGAATTACTTTAAGCTATTAATAGTCGTTTTTTCTTCATTTTTTCTGATAGACGCATCAGGACAAAATCTTATTAAAGGAAAGATACTGGATGCTTTAAATAATGCTCCGGTCGAAAATGCTGTGATCCGCTCGACGGTTAATGGTAAAGCCGTGAACGCATGGTCAGACAAAACCGGAAGCTTTTCCATACAAAAAGATACTTCCGGGAAGACAGTTTTATTAGTTTCCATCCTGGGTTACCAGCAACAAACAGTTAGTGTAGGAGAATCTGAATCAGAAGTATCTGTGTCCCTTAAG
This sequence comes from Bacteroidota bacterium, assembly GCA_036675075.1. GTDB lineage: Bacteria > Bacteroidota > Bacteroidia > JAKFFM01 > JAKFFM01 > JAKFFM01. The sequence continues at coordinate 24,281 of JAKFFM010000047.1, read as the reverse complement.
CGTTCATCCCTGGATCTTGGAGTTGTTGAGATCATAGGCACTACAGAGCATGCTTACACCTCCCTTGCAGGAACTGCGACAGTAATCGACCCTATTGAGATAGAGCGTGTTGATCCTATCGGTGCTCAGGAAGTGTTGTTGCGTGTTCCCGGAGTTACTGCAGCCGGAGACGATGGCATGGGAAATTCGAGGTTAAGTATTGGTATTCGTGGACTTGACCCAAGAAGGAGTTCACGGGTATTGATCATGGAGGATGGTGTTCCATTACAGCCTGCTGCTTACATCTATCCTAATATGTATTACAATCCTCCAATGGAACGTATCAGCTCCATTGAAGTAGTTAAGGGAAGCGCCTCTATTAAATATGGTCCTCATAACATGGGAGGGATCGTAAATTATATAACCACTCGTCCCAGGAATGAATTCGGAGGAGTTGTAGAGCTTACAGGTGGGTTAAATGATTACAGAAGCCTGTTCGTTGAAGCCGGTGGCGCGAAATCATCAACCTTTAAGCCTGAGATCCAGCTTCTATATAAATCATCCGATGGTTATCGCGATTACAATCATTTTGATCAGTTCAACGGAACATTTAAGCTTAAGATTGTAAAAGGCCCGGATCATGAATATTTCATCAAGGCCAACGTGAATTCTGAAACATCGCAGGCAACCTATACCGGGCTTACTGAATATTCGTTCCGGACGAATCCGACATTCAATCCTAAAAAGTTTGATGAGTTTACTGTATTCAGGGCAAGCCTGGATGTACTGTCAACAAAGCGTGTCAGGGAAAATGTGCTTATGAATACGAAGTTCTACAGCAGTTACTTCAATCGTGACTGGTGGAGAGAAAATGATGTGTTTGTGAAGGCCGATGAATACAATAGCACCGGACTGATCAATCCAGTTCCATGGTATATGGATGGTGACCTGATCAGGGTGGGTAATGGCCGTACGAATTTTGGAAATCTTAGAACATTCTATAACCTGGCTTACGAGCGCAACTATGACATTGAGCATGATGTGTTCGGAGCAAAAGGAAACTTTGAAACAGGTGCACGTTTACACTGGGAACGATTCGAAGACAACAAAGTGATTGGAAATGCGCCTGATGCGCGTGAAGGCGTTTATTACACTACAGATAGTCTTGGAACGGTTACCATTGTAGGGAGCAGCAGCAATTATGAAACGATGGCAATCTCACCGTTTGTAATAGAGAAGCTTCGAATAGGGAGCAGGCTTGTAATAAATGTTGGTGCAAGGGCAGAGATCTTTGAGCAGGAACATATCGACAGACTCCGAGGTAACCAGTATGATGATACAACGTTACTAGTTATTCTTCCGGGAGCAGGGATCAACTATGCATTTGAACGAAGCAACCTGTTTGCAGGATATTACCATGGGTTCACACCTCCATCTTCAGGAACCTTTAATATAGTTGCTGCCCGTGGTACAATCGATCTCAAGCCGGAACGGAGCAGAACCGCAGAACTTGGTTACAGGGCAAACTTTACCTGGCTGAATTTCGAAGCTGCTGTCTTTGCATTGGAAATTGAAGATTTTGTAGCTGCATCAAAAGGAACCGTTTTCGAGAATCTTGGAAAAGTAAGAACAACAGGGATTGAAGGAGCATTTGATCTAAAGCTGTCAAAAGCATCTGGTTCATTAAGGTTTATGCCTGACCTTCATCTTGTATATACTTTAATGGATGCGAAAGTCCTGGAAGCTCAAATGGTTTCAGCATTACCTCCTGTGGGAACACTCGTGAACCTCAAAGGTAATCAGCTGCCATATGTTCCGGATTATTCTTTCAATGTCGGACTATCCAAAGAGATCGGACCAGCCTATGTTTCAGTTGAGCTGCATTATGTTGATATGGTATTTACTGATTTTGAAAACCTTGTGCGTCCCGATAACCGAGGCGATCAGGGATCGATCCCATCATACTACCTTCTGAATGCAAATGCAGGTTACAAGATCAGCAAGAACTGGAGTCTTTCTTTAAATGGAAAAAACCTTCTTGACAAGATTTACATTGCTTCAAGACTGCATTCAAATCCATCTCAGCCTGATCCAAACATCAGTTCTGGAATCCTTACCGGATCACGAAGACAGGTAAACATAACGCTTAAATACACTTTCGGAAAACAGTAATTAACCTAAAACAGATCATCAAAATAAAATGAAAACTTCATCGAGAATCATCTGCGCAGCATTCGCCGGACTTTTTGCCGCAACATTGCCTTCATGTAAGAAAGAGCAGGGTTGTACTGATATCAGTGCAGTAAACTATAACCCAGATGCTGAAAAAGACGATGGTTCATGCACGTATTCAAATGATACCACTCCTGCTTATCTGGTGCCTACTGAATATAGCTTTACAAATGTGAACTATACAGGCCAGACAGTCAGGATCCTGCTTCTAAGAGATCTTTCATCAAAAATCGGAACAGCAACAACAACAACTGTTACAGCGGCTGAATTAAATGCGATCTATGATAACAGCAACGCATTGTATGCTTCGATTGCGACAAACAAAAAGCTTTCAGATAAAGTATCAGACCAGGCAACAAAAGATTCAATTCAGGTTTGGTTCAGCCAGATCGAATCACTGAGTGCTTCTTCAAATACCTATGTTAGAGCTGATGGTGTTGACCTTAAGCAGATGGTAGAGAAGACATTGATGGGGTCAGTATTGTATTACCGCGCTGTGAATGATTACCTGAATGCGATATCATTAAAAGACAATGCAACTGTAACACCAGGAACAGGAACCGTTATGGAGCATGCATGGGATGAAGCGTTCGGATACTTTGGCGCTGCAAGAGACTTTAATAGCTATACAGATGCCATGATCATGAGCCCGGGCACAAAGGATTCAAACGGAGATGGTGTTATTGATGATAAGAGCGAAAAGTGTTTTTATTATGCAACAACAGCGGCGAAGCGTGATGATAATACAAAAGGGATGTCTGAAGCAAGCAAAACAGACTTTACGAAGCATCTGTTTGACGCTTTCCTGAAAGGAAGAGCAGCGATCACAAATAAGGATTACACAGCACGCGATAATGCTTCGATTACAGTAAAGCGTAATTGGGACAGAGTGATTGCCGCAACGGTATTGCATTACATCAATGAAGTGAAAGCAGATCTTGCAAGCTCAAGCCCTGACCTTAACAAGCATTGGTCAGAACTAAAAGGATATGCCGGAATGATCAAGCATAACCCTGAGAACCTTCTAGGTACAACTGGTATTGCGAACCTGGAGTCATACATTGGAAACAATCCAACTGAGATCACAAGTTCAAAGCTTGCATCCGCTGCATCTCAGATCGTAGCCGCATATAGCTTCACAACTGAGCAGACAAACGGAATGTAAGAAGCTAGTTCAACATAAATACAGGAGCCCGGGACAGATTGCCGGGCTCTTTTTGTTTCAGCATTCGATAACTTTACTGCATGTCATTTGTTCAATACATCGTTTCTTCAAAAAGAGCCCGCATTTCATGGGTGCTGCTTTTTGTTTCATGTATATTGTCAAGGATATTGACTACAGTTTCCTATTTCGAAGATCCAGACAGCCTCAGGTTTGCACTTGCTGTGAAAGACTTCGATATACTTGCTCTTCAGCCACATTTTCCAGGGTATCCGGTTTACATCGTTCTTGTGAGATTCTTTTTTGTTCTTACAGGTAAAATGTCTGTTGCGTTTTCACTCGTTGGAGGTATTGCCACTTTTTTGCTGATACTGGGTGTGATCAGACTTAACAGAAGGCATCTTTTAAAAATACCTGAGCTGCTAATTGGTTCATTGATATTTTTTAATCCATTGTTCTGGATGATGTCAAACAGGTACATGCCCGATCTGTTGGGATTATCGATCTTATTCCTGGCGCTTGGCTTATATGATCACACACGAAAAGGGAATACCTGGTTCTTTGTTCTTGCCGGTATGCTTGCAGGGGTGCGACTCTCATACATTCCTTTTCTTTTTCTTCCGGTAATTTATTTATTGTTAAAAAAGAAGGTCGTGCTAAAGGACGTTTTAGCTGGTATAATTTCCATTATGGTATGGTTAATCCCAATGGTGGTTGATACCGGGATCACTGAATTATACCAGGCTGCAACAACACAGGCAGAAGGTCATTTCTATGAGTGGGGAGGAAGCGTGATCACTGACCCAGCAACATCAGACAGGATCTATTCATTTTTTCATGGACTGCTTGCACATGGATTTGGCTTATGGTGGCCGGAAAGATCACTGATTACTTTAGTGCCAACAATTATTCTGCTCTCAATTCTGGTTTATTCGTGCCTGAAGAAAGAAAGCTTACCTGTGCTGTCAGGCTGGATCTGGTATTCAACGGTGATCTATGCTATTTGGGTTTTCTTCTTTCAGAACATTCTATATAATCCAAGACACCTCATGCCTTTGGTTGTCATCCTGGCCATCATGTTCGGGTATTTTCTAAGCTATAGATCCTATGTCATCAGCATTGGCTTTATGATCTTTTATATAGTGATTACGGGCGTGCTTGTCGTTCAGCATAAAAAGCCATCAGCAATTTCCCAGGCAGCCACTGATCTAAAAAAAATCATTCATGAAGATGACCATCTGATATCATCACCGGTGGTTAATTTTTATTTAGATAAGCATGGAGTTAAAGGCGAAAAGCTTGATTATGGAAGAGAAATAGTCGAGGGAAAGACATATTATGTCATAGGTAATTTTGATATGAATGAACGGGTTGCAGACAGCACCTGGTTCTATTATCACAATCCATATGTAAACCTGATCTGGCCAACAATTAAAGTTTCACGGTTTGAAAAATAGAATTCAGATTTTTGGTGGTGGACCTGCAGGTTTGTTTGCAGGATATTTTGCAGACCGCAATGGAATGGATTTTACATTGTATGAGGCATCATCTGTTACAGGCGGAAATTGCAGAACCATTGAAGAAGGTAACTTTCATTTTGATACCGGGGCACACAGATTGCACGCTGTAGATGGTGAGCTAAAGAAGCTTTACTCTGAGCTGCTTGGCAATGATCTTTTACCTGTTGATGCTCCGAGCAGCATATTTAATGATGATACTTTCTTTCAGTTTCCACTGCTTCCTTTGAATATTCTGCAGAACCTCAATAGAAAAGAGCTTTGGCTATCTTCAGTTGATTACCTGAAAAGAAGGGTCAGTCCATTGAACGGAGATGACTTTCGAACATGTTCCATTAATTCATATGGAGACCGTATCGCGTCAAAGTTTCTTTTAGCATACTCTGAAAAGCTTTGGGGTGTGCATTCTCAAGAGTTACATAAGGAAGTTGCCGGTAATCGACTTAAAGGCCTAGATCTGGTTACGTTTTTACTCGAAGCGTTCAAAACCCGGAAAGCCGGCGTCAGGCATCTGGATGGTGCGTTTTATTATCCTGCCAATGGGATAGGCCAGCTCTTCAGAAACCTACAGCAGTCACTTCCTCCATCATCCATTAAAGTGAATTCTAGTATCAGAAGGATCGTTCATAATGAGGACAGGTTATTGGAATTTGAATTAATGGATGGTACTGTTCACAAAGCAGAGCAGGTCATTTCTACATTGCCCTTGAATGTACTTTTGAAGGCACTTGATCCCGCACCTCCGGAGCATATCATGAATGTATTGAATGATATCCGTTACAGAAGCCTGATCCTGGTACATATCAAATTGAAAAAGCATGCGGTCACTAAAGACGCTACAATTTATTTTCCATCACCAGTATTTAGTTTTACACGAGTTACGGAGCCGCGAAACAGAAGCCGGCTGATGACACCTGATGGTCATACCTCCCTGGTTGCAGAACTACCTTGCTTCACTGATGCCCATATCTGGAGAGAAAGCCCTGAGGTGATCATTGATAAAGTAAAGAATGAGCTCCTGTTCACAAATCTGATCAATGAAAATGATATAATCGGATCAAGTGTACATCGTGTACCATTTGCTTATCCAGTACTCAAGAAGGATTATAAATCAAAAAGTGAAGCATTGACGGAATACCTTTCTCAATTCAAAAACCTCTCAATGGCGGGGCGTTCGGGGCTTTTTAGATATACACACATTCATGATCATTACTTCCGGTCAAAAGAAATTGTTGAGTCGATTGTGAAAGGGTGATGCTGATTTATGAGTATCTTATTTAATGAATATCAAACAAGCCATCGTTTCATTTAAAAGATACAGTCAGTTGAAAAGAAAATTATTGTTTTTATTCTGCATCCTGTTGGCAGGTGCCTTGTATTCATTTGTTACTAAGGATACGGTGAGTACCCGGTTTTCGTCCCCTAAAGGGTTTTCAAGAGAGAACGGTGTTAAAGGTTCATTTGCTGATTTTCTTCAAAGCCTACCTCTAAAGCCTCAAGGATCGCGTGTCTTGTATTATGATGGCCGGGTGAAGTCTGCGAATGTTTACGATGCCGTTATCAATTATCCAATTGGTAAAAAGGATCTGCACCAGTGTGCGGATGCTGTGATCAGGTTGCGTGCAGAATGGCTGTACAGGGAAAGGCGATTCGATGATATTACATTCAACTTTACAAATGGTTTTAAGGCAGATTATTCAAAATGGAGGCAAGGCTATAGAATCACTGTAAAGGGGAATACATGTACCTGGGTTAAGTCGGCTGTAGCTTCAGACACTTATGAAAGCTTTTGGAAATACCTGGAAACTGTATTTACCTATGCAGGCACTATATCCCTTTCAAAAGCATTGACACCAAAGAGCATTGAAAAGATTGAAGCGGGAGATGTGTTTATCCAGGGAGGAAGTCCGGGACATGCTGTTATCGTTGTTGATATGGTAAAGAATACAAAAGGAGAGAGAAAATTTCTTCTGGCTCAAAGTTATATGCCGGCACAGGAGATTCAGATATTAAAGAATCCGGGGAGTTCAGAGCTATGGTACAGTAACAGATCTGGAGGTCGGATAGTGACTCCCGAATGGATCTTCAATGAACGTGATCTTAAAGCATTCTGAAAGTTCCGAATCAATTATAAGACACCTGCGTTTTTCAGGCTTACCTCGTTGTGCGAAGAATTGTAGATACAACGGGCCTTTTCAATAACGAGGAGCTGTGGTGACTCGTGATGAACATTATATCTTTCTGCGGCCATGTTACTGATTTCACGGAATTTAAGGAGATCAAGGTAGTAGATATCAAAGTCGATGGGTTCTTTGGCTTGAGAAAGTTCGGCTTTAACTTTTTTAAGGACGATGATGCTGATGAAGCAACGGGTGCTGTGTTTGAGGATCACTTGTTTTTTGAGGTGAGATCGGAAGTCGATATCGTCGAATTGAGAGGTAGAGGTTAAGGGGAGGAGATCCATTGGTAAGGGGTGGTTTGGATGGGGTAAAGATAGGAAGAAAGTGGGAGGAGGGAGCCGCAGAGGGGCGCAGAGAATAAAGAGAATGAAGAGCACGCAGAGCCGCAGAGGGCGCAGAGAAGGAAGAGATCACAGAGAATGAAGAGCACGCAGAGCACGCAGAGCACGCAGAGGGCGCAGAGATCACAGAGAAAGAAGAGAATGAAGAGCACGCAGAGGGCGCAGAGAAGGCAAAGATCAAAAAGAATGAAGAGAATGAAGAGAATGAAGAGCACGCAGAGCCGCAGAGGGCGCAGAAATCACAGAGAAGGTAGGGGGCAGCGAATTATTGCTTCAACGGATCATAATTCTACAATATCGTGTAGCTGAGGAATAATGCCTTCCCAACCATAGACATCTTTTATTTTAACGCGGAGAGCATCAGATGAGCCTGGTTCGCCATGAATGATGAAAATCTTTTCAGGCTTTTCTTCGATGGAGCTCATCCAGTTTATGAGTTCATTCTGGTCAGCATGTGCTGAAAGGCCATCCAATTGTTTGATCTTGGCTTTTACCAGGTAATATTTTCCCTGCAATTTAATTGAGGGAGCTCCATCTAGTAATTGCCTGCCTCTTGTGCCTTCTGACTGAAAACCTGCAAGCAGAATGGTGGCGTTACGATCTCCAAGGTAGCGTGACAGGTAGTGAAGCACGCGACCACCTGATGCCATCCCGCTTCCTGCAATAACAACTTTAGGTGTGTCGGTCGCAGCGAGTTCTAACGATTCTTTGAAGTCTTCTACCATTCTTATTTCGCTGCACATGCTTGAACATTCCTCTGGAGACAATTTATGCCAGTCGGATGTTTTTTTGAAGATGTCAAGCACCTTTGTTGCCATCGGGCTATCCATATAAACAGGAATATCTTTTAATTTTCCCTGAGACCGAAGCTTCCAGATCATATACATCAGGGTTTGCGTACGTTCAACAGCGAAGCTGGGGATGATCACAGTTCCCGCATTGTCACGCGCATCGTTAATGATCTTCAATAACTTCTCTTCTCCATTTAAGGGGTGCACAGATCCACCATACGTTGATTCAATAAACAGCACATCCGCTTTAACTGGTTTCTGAGGGGGAAATAGCAGAGGATCTTCAAGTCTGCCTATGTCACCCGAAAACACAAACAACTTTCCTGCAGCCCGAAGTTCAATGAATGTCGCGCCAATAATGTGTCCATTGTATCGGAACCGGGCATCAACTCCATCTGTCACCGTGATCCATTCATCTAAGGGCGCTGGACGGAAAAATTCGGTAGTCATCTTCACATCTTGTACAGTATAGAGAGGCATTGCCGGTTTATGTCTGGAGTATCCTTTCATATTGGCTCTCTCGGCATCCTCTTCCTGGATCCTGGCGCTGTCTTCAAGAATGATCTTCGCAATATCCAGCGTGGGGGCAGTACCCATGATTTTATTTTTATAGCCTGCTTTTACAAGTCGGGGCAGATAGCCACAATGGTCAAGATGACCGTGAGTTAGCAGCACAGCATCTATTTCATTTACGTTTACAGGAAGTTCTTCCCAGTTTAGCAACCTCAGTTTCTTTAAGCCCTGGAATAATCCACAGTCGATAAGAATTGTTTTACCTGCAATTTTTAAAAGGTATCTTGATCCTGTGACGGTACTGGCTGCGCCGAGGAATTGGATGGTGGCTTTACTGGTGATGTCCTTCATGCTGGCCGAATTGAAAGGAAAATTAAATTGAGAATGATTTAATGATTGAAGAATGCTTTAGTTAAACGTCACATAGGTTTCTTGATTCGGAAAGTATAGATCGTATCCTGTTTTCAGAAATTCCTATTTCGCGCAGGATACTTTCATGATTGCATAATTCTTTGCAAAGTACAATCCCTCTCTCGAGCATCAGTTGCTTTTCCTGTTTGGTAATTGTTGAAATGCATGTGATTGGATACAGGTTCAATTTATCGATGATCTTCTGAAGGCTTTCATTTTGCGGGTAGTTCCAGCCAATCAGTTTCATTCCCATGCAAGTGCCGTATCTGATTGCATCGATTGTAAATTTGGTATTGGTTACAACCCATGGCTGATGAAATTTGGTAGCATGTTCAACCAGCTCCAGACGTTTTGTTTCCACGTCTTTAAACCTTGAAAAAATGTAAAGAGGAACTTTTACATCGCAGGAAATACCACGCTGATTATGGTATTTACATTCGACCATGTAATGATGGTTCTCCTTTTCCGCAACAACGTCTATTTCATGATTCACACAATGTCCTTCTACGATTACTCCTACCTGTGTGTTGAAGCCCTGGTAATGCAGGAGTTCGCCAACAAATTTCTCAAAAGGAAATCCTGATGGTCCGAGCTCCATTATAGCTTGTTTCAGGCGGTATTTTCCAGCAGTTTTCCTGGAGGATTTTTTAAGCCTCTTGAAAGCGTACTGGTAGATTTTTTTTGTAGATATGCCTTCATAAAGATCGGGAGAGATGTCGATAAGAATTGTTTCAGCCAGATTCGTTGATGCACCAGCTTTCTTCAGTGATTGTACCAGTTTCTCCTCTGAAAACGGCACCAGGTTTCCAGATGCTTTTGTAATGTAAACAGTCTTGTTTTTTCTCATTAATTATTTACTGGTATTGTTATGGCAGACAGGTTAAGTTATCTGATACAAAATTCGTTTACCTGTTCAGCATTGGCAAGGCCGATTTCATTTTGTGCTGTGATAAAAGTCATGATAATGCCACGATATTCAAAGGTATGTTTGAAATTTAATTGGACGATGTTTGTGTATTTTCCTATACTTCAATATGAATAACAGTAGTAAAGAACAGCAATTACATAGATCAGTTTCAATCTACAGGTTAGATAAGGATCTTCCTGAGTTTGTGTATGGTGGTATAGATGGATGTGTAACAACGTTTGCGGTGGTGGCAGGTGCAACAGGAGCCGGATTATCTTCTAACATCATTTTGATCCTTGGTCTTGCGAATCTTTTTGCAGATGGATTATCAATGTCTTTCGGAAGTTATCTATCGGCCAGTACCCAACGTGATAATTACATAAAACACCGGAAGGTGGAGGAGTGGGAAGTTGATAATATCCCGGAATCAGAACGTGAGGAGGTCATGGAGATATACAGGGCAAAAGGATTTGAAGGTAAACTCCTTGAAGATGTGGTTTCTGTAATCACTGCTGACAAAGACCGATGGGTACATGAAATGATGAAAAATGAATTGAACCTTATTGAAGAGCCACATAGTCCATTAAGAAAAGGGGTAACGACTTTTATTTCTTTTTTATCCGTTGGACTTGTGCCTCTGCTTGTTTATCTGGTTGATTCAATAGTGTCTTTAGGGGGCATTGATAAATTTTTTATCGCATCGGTATTCACTTTTATTGCTTTTGTGATCATCGGTTATCTTAAATCACAGGTTAATGGAATAAGTAAGTTCAGAGGGATTGGCGAAACCGTTCTGCTCGGATGCATGGCTGCAATGGTCTCCTATTTTACCGGTGATCTCCTGGAACGATTGCTTTCTTAATTCAGGGAATAATGGGTGTTATTGGTGGATGTGTCATAATTCATTTTTACTCTTATTGCCAAGGCTCCAGGTCGTCAGGTTTTGAAAGGAAGTATCAGCAATGTTTTCTAAAGCTTCGTTCGTAAGGAAAGCCTGATGAGGTGTAATGATCACATTATTGAAAGCCATGAGCCTTGAAAGCAGATCATCCTGAAGTACCTCATTCGATCGGTCAAAAAAGAAAATTCCTTTTTCATTTTCATACACATCCAGACCAGCAGAGGCGATCTTTCCATTCTTTAATGCTTCAATAACTGCGGATGTATCAACAATCCCTCCCCGTGAAGTATTGATGAGCATCACACCATTCTTCATTTTGTCAATGCTTTCTTTATTTATCAAACGTTTTGTTGCCTGGGTTAACGGAGTATAAATAGAAATAATATCAGATTGCTTAAGGAGCTCATCGAGACTTGTATATTTCACGCCATAGCTGGTAGTTAATTCCTTATTTTGATTTATATCATAAGCTAAAATCCTGCAACCCAATCCGTGAAGTATTTTCACTGCAACACTGCCAATCTTGCCTGTTCCTATAATGCCTGCTGTTTTTCCGTTCATGTCAAAACCTACAAGACCATTCAGGGAAAAGTTTTTCAAATGAATGCGTGCACTTGTTGAAATGATTTTTCTGTTGAGTGCGAGCATCAGCAGGATTGAATGTTCAGCAATCGCATAAGGAGAATACGCAGGTACATTCGCAACCTTTATTGCCAGTTCATGGGCTTTTTGAAGATTCACATTGTCATATCCTGCCGATCGGAGAGCAATATACCTCACACCGATTGAATGCAATTTTTCTATTACGGGAGCACTTGCGTCATCACCAGTAAATATCATGATTCCTTCACATCTCTGAGCAATTGATGCGGTGGATAGTGACAATGTATCCGGAACCATGAGAAGGTCGTGATTTCCATTGTTGGCTTTTACCAGCGATTTACGCTCGAATTCTTTTGTACTGAAGCAGGTTACTTTCATTCAGGTAGTTCATTTATGTACTGGAAATTATGTGAAGGTAGTAACCAAACTTATGCCTGAGTATGAACCAGGTCATATGTTACTTTGTGAAATCGCTATCTTCATGCGTAATTCAGAACATGATAATGAAAGTGCAAATTCTTATGTTAAACCTGAATGTTCATTATGCAAACACATCAAAATCTTTTCAATGAACTTGTCTGAACATTACGAGAAGAAATGTCACGTATTTTTAATTGCCTTAAAATTAGGGTAAAGTCCAGCCGGGAAGAAACCCTAGAATAATTGAATGAATCGGTTTGTAACATTTATCACAGATGTTGAGATATATGCTTAGTAGTTTTGCAGAAATAAAATGACAGGGATCATAGAAATAGTTGGATTTACATCGGCATTACTGATTGGTCTCAGCCTGGGACTGATCGGAGGTGGGGGCTCAATTCTTACAGTGCCAATTCTTGTGTATCTTTTAGATGTACCACCGGTTTTAGCAACAGCCTATTCTTTGTTTGTTGTTGGAGCAACAAGCCTGATAGGTGCCTTAAGGAATATCAGGTTAAAAACAATAGACTTCAAAGCCGCGATTGTTTTCAGTATTCCATCACTGATCGCTGTTTTCCTGACCAGGCGGTTGATCATGCCTTCGCTGCCTGAAGAAATGGCACAGTTTGGATCAATGGTCATAACGAAGGATCTGCTTATAATGATCGTGTTTGCCATGCTCATGGTCTTTACATCTTTTTCTATGATAAGACGCGGAAAGATAGTTGAAGATGATTCTCATGAAGGGCACGTGTTTAATTATCCGGTGATTATTGTAGAGGGCCTGGTAGTAGGCGTTCTCACAGGATTCGTTGGCGCAGGAGGAGGCTTTCTGATCATACCTGCCCTGGTAATTTTTAGCCGGGTTCCGATGAAGATTGCGATCGGGACATCATTGCTAATTATAGCTGTTAAGTCTTTAGTTGGATTTAGCGGAGACCTGTACAATGCCGCAGCGATGGATTGGTCATTTCTAATGTTGTTTACTTCCCTTGCAGTTGCTGGTGTATTCATTGGCACAAGATTATGCAGAGTCATTTCTGCTCAAAAGCTTAAACCTGCGTTTGGATGGTTCGTGTTAGTAATGGGTTTATATATTATCGGAAAAGAATTATTGAATGCTAACTATTGAAAAAATGAAGACTTATGCTTGAGCTTATAAAACAGCCCTGGCCATGGTATGTAGCTGGTCCGTTGATTGGGCTAACGATTCCCTTGTTACTTATTCTAGGCAACAAGCCACTAGGCATCTCATCGTCATTCAGGCACATTTGTGCAGCCTGCATGCCTGGAGATATTGAGTATTTAAAGTACGACTGGAAAAAGGAAGCCTGGTTGCTGGTGTTTGTCTTCGGGATTTTGATTGGAGGTTTTATTGCTTATCAAGTGATTGGTCATCCGGAAGTAATAGCCATTTCTCCAGACACGGAGGAACACATCAGGAGCTTGGGAATACAAGATATTCGAGGACTTCTGCCATCTGAAGTGTTTAGCTGGAAAGGCTTGTTGACTATGGAAGGATTTATCCTGATTGTTATCGGCGGTTTTCTTGTCGGGTTCGGAACACGGTATGCAGGCGGGTGTACATCAGGCCATGCGATCATGGGACTATCGAATCTTCAGTTTCCATCGTTGGTTGCAGTGATGGGCTTTTTTGCAGGAGGCCTCATTATGACACATTTAATACTTCCATATATATTCAAGCTTTAAGCAATGAAGAACCTGAAATATTTATTACTCGGAACTTTGTTTGGAATCGTACTAACAAAGACAGAGGCTATCTCCTGGTTCAGGATACAGGAAATGTTTCGCTTTGAGTCGTTCCACATGTATGGGATCATAGGTTCAGCGGTATTGGTTGGAATGATTTCACTACAGGTCATCAAACGATTAAAAATTCGAACAATACATGGAGAAAAAATAATCATCCCTGAGAAGGAGTATAGCCATGGTACCTGGATAGGAGGTACGATTTTCGGACTGGGATGGGCGATGACCGGAGCATGTCCGGGGCCGCTGTATGCTCAGGTTGGTACAGGAGTAACTGTTGTTGTTATTACCATTTTGAGCGCGATTGCAGGAACCAGGGTATATAGCTATTTGAGGCCACGTTTACCACATTAATCTTTTAAAAATTGGATGTTTAAAAAGATAAGCGATGAAAATTGAGCAATTTTATGACAAAGGACTGGCGCATGCTTCCTATGCGATAATCAGTGAAGGGAAAATGGCTGTGATAGATCCAGAACGTAACCCTGAGCAATATTATAAACTGGCGAAGGATCAATCCGCAACAATTGTCGCGATCATTGAAACGCATCCCCATGCCGATTTTGTCAGCTCACATGCAGAGATCTCTGAGAAGACAGGAGCCACCATCTATGTAAGCCGGCTCGTTGCTGCAGATTATTCTCACAAGTCTTTTGATGAAGGAGATGAGCTAAAGATCGGAAAGATAACATTGAAAGCGATCAATACACCAGGGCATTCACCTGACAGCATTTCTATCGTTCTTATCGATGAAAATGGAAAAGAGCATTCGGTGTTTACAGGAGATACCTTGTTTATTGGTGATGTAGGCAGACCAGATCTCCGCGAGACTGCTGGGAGTTTGCATGCAAAGCGTGAGCAGCTTGCAGCCCAGATGTATGATTCCACGCGTGAAAAGCTGATGACACTTCCTGATGACACATTGGTATATCCGGCTCATGGTGCGGGTTCATTGTGTGGTAAAAATTTAAGTACAGACCTGGTAAGTACGATTGGACGGGAGAAGCGTGAAAATTATGCACTCCAGGAAATGGAGAAAGAAGAGTTTGTCTCATTGCTGCTGAAGGATCAGCCTTTCATTCCTAAGTACTTTGAATATGATGTAGCCCTGAATAAAAAAGGAGCTGAAGGATTTGAAAATTCCATTAGTAAGGTTTCAAGAATAGATAGAAATGAGAAGCTGAGGGATGATGTACTTGTGGTTGATACACGCCTTCAAACAAAGTTCAGGAAAGGGCATCTGAAAGGTGCGATCAACCTGATGGATGGAGCCAAGTTTGAAACGTGGCTTGGTTCTGTTGTAGGTCCAGATGAGAAATTTTACCTGGTAGCTGAAAATGAAGCCATGCTGGAGAGTGTCATTCGTAAAACAGCCAAGATCGGATATGAGAGGAATATCGTTGCAGCATTGCTAAATCCTGATCATGCGAATGAAACATCATCTGAGTTTAATCTTGATGATTTTAGCAGCAACATGAGTAAGTACACTGTTGTTGATATCAGGAATGAAAATGAAGAGAGACATGTTACTTTTAAAAACAGCATTAGGATTCCATTACCGGAGTTGAGAGAGAGAAGAAAAGAAATTCCTACAGATAAGCCAGTGGTCGTACATTGTGCAGGAGGGTATCGTTCAGCAATCGGAGCAAGTATTTTACAGAAGCAACTTGAAAACGTTACTGTATATGATCTGGGTGATGATATTAAGAAGTTCAGTTAATGATATTTTTAAAAACATTCAGAACGATTGAAATGTAATTTTTGTTTTTTAATGCTTTCGTAATCCGGATTACACGATTAAATAATTAGTAACAGTTTATTAGTAAAGAAGAATTATAGTATGGGGCACAAGACTCGCTTTCGCTCAGGGCGAACGCAGGAAGTCTCGCGCAAGAGATGCAGTTGTGATCCCACTTTTAAGTAATAAATTGATTTTTTAATTTTCCAATCCCTTATTTATTCGCCGCTTTATAGTATCAAATACTTAGTCTAAAGCCAGTTGAATTATAATTTAATGTAATCTTCAGTTGTCCCTGACAAGGATCTTGTTCTGTGCTATTTTTTCAGAAGCTGTATAGAGAGTCATCATATAGACACCTGGCAGATTATTTTTTAAATGATAAATGTATTCGCCTTTTGCGGCATTTGCAGGAATGATCTCTTCCTGCACCAATTGTCCCAGGACATTATAAACATACAAATGCATTGGTTCCTGATAAGTTGTCTCAAGTGTCACTTTGATCTTTTTTGTATCTCCGGTCACTGCAATCAAGCCCGCAGATGGCTGACAGCCGAAAACAGAAATGATTTTGGATGTTTTTGAAGTCTGGTCAAAATCAACCTGCTTTAACCGGAAGTAATTGACTGCCTGTCCTGCTTCAGTTTTGACCTGATAACAATGTTTTATTGTTGAAGTACCTTTTCCTTGCACCTGCATTACAGGTTTAAAATGAATTCCATCAGAAGAACTTTCCAGGATGAAGTAATCGTTGATAAATTCCGAAGCGGTGCACCAGTCAACAGTAATTATGTTTCGGTCACAACTCGCCTGGAAATGAATAAGCTCTACCGGGAGCAGGTTACAAATTTCCAGGTTGGCATTTGTAACTGAGATACAGACAGGCCTTTCACAGTTGAGACATTGCGCAGGTGTATTGGGAACCTGCGGTGTGATCGTATAGGTGCCCTCGTCAACGATTGGTGTAAGACCAATGCCGCCACTCGCGATCGTTTCTGAAAATCCGTTTGGTCCTGTGATTGTGATCTGGCCGGAGCCTGAAAATCCAGTTGAACTTGAACAATAATTTACTGTTCCTGTAAATACGGGATTCCCGCCATTGCAGGTAATGTAATCAGGTGAGCCACTCATTGTATCAGGCACAGCAATAGGAGAAAATAGCGGTCCATTGAAATAATGAGAGCAGCTCGTAGCGCCATAATAAGACCATGATTGCCCGATGGAGTTGATGGCCAAACCATAAAATCCTCTGGCAAACTGTGTAGGCAGACTTCCGCTCGAAAAGCTGTATCCATTACATCCCGGATTAAGATCTGATGTGGAACCACAGGAAACAATGCGGTTTGCAGAATAGCGCCATCCTATAGAGGCTGTTTTACCGGCTGTGGTAACCTTGCTCATACCCGTGGACATCGGAGTTGTGCCTTTGAAGTATTTCAAATTTATTCCGGTGCCTGACGGAGCTTCCCAATCAGCAATACATTCATATACCGTTGTATAGAAATTATTGTTTGTTCTCCAGTCGATGCATTGCTTGTCACCTCCTTCTGCGTTACAGAGGTCGTAATTTGTGGCGAACGAAGAACCTGTCAGGTTTTGAGCTGCGTAAGCGGCGGTTTGTGAAGTGAGGATCTCTACACCTCTCTCAGCCTGGTTCAGGCCGCGTTTTACTGTTCCAAAAGCAGTGCTGGTTATGGTAGAGGTATTACTGCCAACACCGTCGTCATTGCTATCTGCACCATATCCGCACATGTTGCTGAATGAAATACCACAGGGTATCATTTCGTTCCCTGATGTGAATACAGGATAGTCGATAGCCAGGTAACGGCCGGGATTTGTTGTAGTTACAGTGCCTGTGCATGAGGCAGATTGAGAATACCGGATCCTGTATTTAAATGTTGAAGTGAAATAAGCGCTGTTCATCATGATGCCTGATGCGGCAGATGTGGAGCTTGCAGCAGAATAAAAATTTCCAGGTGATGCAGCTGATTTAAATACAGTAAGGCATACCCTTGACCACGAAGAGCCGGTCAGCCATAACGTGTTTGAGCTATTATTAACGCACATATCATTGTTGGAGCTACTCAGATTCATGGTTAAAACCTGGGTCCACGAAGTGCCTCCGTTGGATGAAAAATCCAGGTATGCATTATTACCTGTGCAGGAACCCCAGCCATTTGTTTGTCCACAGCTTGATTCGGAAGGGAAAAGCCAGAACTGTATTTTAAAACCTTCGACCGACGACACATTGAATGTCTGCGAGACCAGTGTTGGATTACTCTGACCCCGTAGAACAGCATAGCTTAGATTCTGGTTAATATTAGTTCTGCCATCGAAATTAGCTCCAAGCTTACCGGAACTTCCACCAGAGCCAACCGCAACACTGTTCGCGAGATTTCCAATGCAGAAACCATTCGTACCCGTGCAGCTTCCACTGCAGTTTGGTTGCACGAGACCGGCTTTTGCTCCGTAAGCATCCGCAGCCGGCAATGCACCTGCAGTTGTAGCACTGGGAGCACCAGCGAATGACCATCCCGTAGGCAATGATCCTGCGCCATATGTTGTAGTTCCTGTAAAGTCCAGTGATATCCGTAAGCCAGAAGTACTTTCAAAAGATGTTGGCTGTGAACAAGGGCTTGTGCAGGTTGCCTGATGCGCTACGTCCTGGGGACAGTTCAATTCAGTTTCACCGGCATCTATTGTACCATTTCCGCAAGTAATGCACTGCGTGAATGCAGGGAAGCTCAGGAAAAGAAATAAAACTATAAAGCAGGATCTCATAGTATGTATGTTCCTGCTAAAAAGTAACGCTGGTTCATCTCCTGCTATCTTTATGATTAAAGGTAGCTTAATTTAAAAACCGGATGAAAATAGTTTTTCAACCTCTGTTTGGTGCGGCTAAAAATGATTTTGGGTTGATTTTTCGTGTTGTATCAATTTTTTGTAAAGAGTATTTTAATATTTAGAGGTTGTTATTGGATTAGCTTTTCATGCATTAGCTGAACTTTTTCTGCTCACGGGGGAGAATTCATATTCATTATCATATGAAAGACATAACTCAAAGGAACATCGAGTGATTTGATTTTGTAATCAATATGGTATGGTAATTCATGGTGTTAAATCAATCAGGAATATAAGCCATGAAAAAAAAATATGATAGCACCATTGTGTTTTTATACGCAACTGGCAATGAACGACTATTGCCACAGGAATTCCGACGCTCGATTCCATACAGTACAATAGCAACCTGGAGAAAGATAGATTGCAGTAAATACATAGGGCATGAATTCCGGTATTTTTTCGATGAGGCTTTTAACCATGCTCATCTTAGAGAAAAATATAAAAGGCTTAGAACTGCCATGTTTGGAATTGGAAGGTCTTGGGTATCATTATCAACTATATTTCAAACGCTCATTGATAAAGCATCCACGGACAAAGGAATTAGGAAGAGTGTAATTGATGCAATAGGATATATCAGGAATTATCTAGGAATAGAACGAGCATTAAAGCTGTTTGGAATAACCAAGGCAAAGTATTACGAATGGGTGCTTGAAGCGAGATTCGAATGTTTTGATTCGTTTACTTCTTTGTGTATTAAGAGACATCCCACCCAGTTAAATAAGAAAGAGATTGAAAAGATCAGGTGCCTGCTATCCGACGATGGATACGAACATTGGCCGGTTGCTTCGATTGCTGCATATTCACTACGTGAGAATTTAATTATTGCAAGTCTATACAGCTGGTATAAATATGGTCGGGGAGTGCGAAATAAAGTGATTAAAAAAAGACAAAAGAAAGTCGGAATAGTATCAAGTTTTCCAAATGAGTATTGGCATGTTGATACAACCTATGTGTCTTTGTTTGATGGAACCAAAGCTTGTGTGGCAGTTGTAATGGATAACTATTCAAAAATGATCCTTGGGTACGATGTTGCTTATAACCGATCATTTAAGAATGTTAAGAAGGCTCTTGTTCAGGCTATTGATGTTGCAGCGTTACTTCCGGATGAACGGAATTGTACTGTTGTCGCAGATGGGGGCTCAGAAAATAATAATAAAGAGGTAGATAAACTTATAGCCAACTCATTAAAAGGCAGGTTAAGAAAAGTGCGTGCACTGAAGGAGATCCGACATTCCAATTCGCCTGTAGAAGCAATTCATAAAACTGTTAAAAGCAGGTATTTAAGAGACAGGAAGTTTAGTTCTGTTAAAGAACTTGAAAATTTTTTGAAATGGGTAGTTGTAGATTATAATGAAATAAGGCCTCATTACAAACACAGGCCCAGAACACCAAAAGAGGTTTATTTCAATATACCTTTAAGGTTTAATTTACCTGAGCGTATGAAAGCAGCAAAAGCAAAGCGCATTGCCCTTAACAAAGCGGGTAAATGTATTCAATGTGGAAAGAAGAATGACTCATGTGCAAGTTGTTCATGAGTAGATATACTTTTATACCTTCGGTAGTTCGAAGGTTGACGTTCAGAAAAAGCGGAAATTTAGAGAGACAGTTTAAAAATGAGTACGAAGAAATTTGGTTAGAGCCCCCTACGGGCTACTGGGCCGAAATAGTTGATGAAACATCAAATTATTCCGTAAGGTACTGGTATGATCCGCTTGGTAGGCTTTCGATTTCCCAAAACAGCAAACAATACAATACAGGATCTTCTGCAAGGAAATACAGCTACACCACCTATGATGCATTAGGAAGAATATCTGAGGTGGGTGAAGCAACAACAACACTCGATCCAGCAGATCTTTTGAATGGAAACGATGTTATACCAAACTTAATTTATACAAACTGGCTTGCAGGCAGCTCGCGCTCAGAAGTTATCAAAACATATTATGATTATGAAACGATCTCCTCTGCTGCAGCATTTACCCAGGAAAACCTCAGGAATCGTGTATCATCAACAACAACAGATAAAAATGGTGACGGAACATTTGAACATGCAACCTATTACAGTTATGATATCCAAGGGAATGTCACAACATTAATACAGGACAATGAAGACCTGGCTCTATATGGACAACAGTACAAACGCATAGACTATGACATTGATCCTGTTTCCAATAAGGTACTTGGGGTGAAGTACCAAGATGGATCCGCAGACCAATATTATCTGCGTTACGATTATGATAAGGACAATCGCTTGTCAGAAGTCTTTACAAGCAAAGATGGGCTGGTTTGGGATAACGATGCAAGATACCTGTACTATGAACATGGTCCATTGGCAAGAACTGAGATCGGAGAACAAAAAGTTCAGGCCACAGATTATGCATACACACTTCAGGGATGGATCAAAGGGGTAAATAGTGATAACCTGAGTGAGGAGAATGATATGGGTAAGGATGCAAATTCAGATAATTCTTATTTATCCGGGGAGTACGGTATTCATGAACATGTAGCTAAAGATGCATATGGATATTCTATCGGATACTTCAATAGAGACAAAATTGGAACAAGTGCATTCGATTATATCCAGATTGGCTCGGCCAATAGTTTCTTCGCATCAATCAGTTCAAATAACAACTTGAGTAATGCGAGTGGATTAACAGTATACGATGCACCAAGCATGTATAATGGAAACATCAAACACATTGTTACTACCCTCACAGACAAAGATCCAGGAAATTTAATCACAGACGGAACAGCAATGCCATTGCTGACTGCCTACAGATATGACCAGTTGTATCGACTGAGAAATATGAAAACTTATAAAAATCTTAATCTCCTAACGAATGAATTTGGCTCAGAGGCGGCTTACGATGGATCGTATGAAACCTCGCTTACGTATGACCAAAATGGCAACATTTTGACTCATAACAGAAAAGGCAATGGCGGAAATGCAATGGATCAATTAACCTACCAGTACGACTGGAATAACAATGATCCTGCAGAAAGGCTAAAAAGAAACAATAGGTTGTTTCATGTGAATGACGCAGTAGGCGGTTGCACTGGTAATGATATTACAGACCAGGGAACTTTTACATCTGGAGCAACTATAGCTACAATGAATAACTATTCATATGATGAAATAGGTAATTTAAAAAAGGACGAAAAAGAGTATATTTCAGAAATAAAGTACAATTTACAAGGAAAGATAAGTGAGATCATAAAAGATAAAGGATATAAATTCAATGATCTTGACTGTGATGGTACACAAGATTCCGGTGAAGATGAGATTGTACGGGAAGATCTTGAATTCAGATACGACTCTTATGGAAGAAGGATTGCAAAGATCGTGAAACCTCACCTGCCAGGCGGTACCGGAATATCAAATGAAGAATTCTGGACAGCAACGTATTATATCCTGGATGCATCCGGAAATCAGCTTGCAACCTATTCGAAAGCATATGAATCGCTGGGTACACGTGAACCACAGTTCAATGGCATCATAAAACTGGATGACAACATTTTTTATGGAAGCAGCAGGCTTGGGATTGAAAAAAGGGATAAACTGATGGCGAGCGCATTGCTGGTTCCTTCATCCTATAAAACAGATGGATCTTTTATCCTGGTCTCAACAACCATGAACTCAGTTCCACATGTGAATCCATATTTATTGAATAGAACATTAGGTAATAAGCAGTATGAAGTTTCAAATCATCTTGGTAACGTTCTCACAGTTGTTACCGATAGGAAGATTCCTGTTAATAGTATAGGAACACCTACCATAATTTCTTTCTATACTGCCGATATTTCAAGCTATACAGATTACTATCCCTTTGGAATGGAGATGCCGGGAAGATCATATACCAGCCAGCAGTACAAGTACGGCCTGAATGGCATGATGAAAACAGACGAAGTGAATGGAGTTTCTGGCTCACATTACACAGCTCAGTATTGGGAATATGACTCTAGACTTGGAAGAAGATGGAACATTGACCCAGTCCCTAACTTCAGTTTAAGCTCATATGCTACCTTTAACAACAATCCGATCTACTATATTGACCCTAATGGCGATAAGCCTATTGGAGATATTGTTAAATCAATTGGAAGAGGTATAAAAAACATTTGGTATGGAAACAAGCATCATCATTTTGTCACAGGTGGTTTAGGTGGAATATTTAAGGGTATAGGAAAAGCCGTTGCAAACGCTGCTTCAGCTACTGCTAGATTTGCTTCCGATGTTGCTACTCACCTTCCTCAAAAGCCACAGATAGCAAGTGACTACTTTACAATTCCTATAACTTGGAAAATACCAGCTGGACATCCAAATGGTTCCTTTAAAACGGATATTAATACTCCTTCAAATAGGAATCAGAATTTTAATAATACAATTGATAATTTTAGAAACCACTCCAATTCTTTGCTCTCAGATCGCCTCCAAGAACTAAGGAACCAGTTTGCCAAGAATGGAAATCAGTTTTCTGACATGGATATAAGTTTGTCCAAAGTGAACATTCTTGGGTTTGATCAAGGTGAAGGAAACAGAACCACTTATTCTTATTCAGACTTTTCCAATGCTTTTCAAATGTCGTTTGCCGCTCCGACTGATAATTCACCAGATAATTTTAAATCCCAGTTACGTTCGTTCCAAATCCCTCCAAATGATGGGTATAGTTTAGGGGATAATATTAATATGAAGATTCAAAAAATATCTTCAGACGGGATTAATTTAGATGCTTGTCAGTATTTTGAGGTCCATGGATTAGTTAAAGTTTCTTTCACCAGAGCACAAAGGAAAAAATAGATGAAAGCAATTCATGTTCTTTTCTTTTGCTTGCTTTTAATCATGGCAAAAGTTTCTTTCGCCCAGAATGAAAACCTTGTTCCAAATCCAAGTTTTGAAGAATTTAATCCAAACGATGATTACAAGTCAAATGGATGGTACGGCTGTAAACAATGGTTTTCTCCTAATCTAAGTACTCCCGACTATTATAACAGAGAGATGGAAAATTTTGAAGGATGGAAAAACAAACGATTCCCTCATTACCTGTCAATTTCTGAGATACCTAAAGCTCGAACAGGTAATGCTTATGCTGGACTTGTAATTTATACGGTTACAACAAAGATTTGGGAGGAAGCTTCACCACTTAACAGGATTTATGGGGAATTTCTTGAGATAAAACTTGACACGCCAATGAAAGAAGAATCAAGGTACGTTGTCGGGTTATATTGTAAACTTAACAATACTCCCCAAAATAGTATTTATACAAACTCTTTAGGACTCCATTTTTCTCATGATAGTATTTTTAAAAATGATTTCAATAGATTAGATGTATTGCCTCAAGTATCAAATGATTCTCTGAACTTTGTTAGGGATACTATTGTTTGGAATCTAATTTCAGGGTACTATACTGCTAAAGGTGGCGAGCAGTTTTTAACCATTGGCAACTTCCAGTCAGAAGAAAAAACTCCGATTATTTTGGATCAAGAAAAGCTTTCGAAGATTTTCAAGAAAAAGGATGTTTCTCTTCAGACAATCCGAGAAGGAAACTATCTTATTGGTAGCTACTGGTTGATTGATGATGTTTTTCTATATGAGATCGAGGATAACAAGCAGACAGTTGACAGCCTTAATGCAATAAAATGCAAGGAACAAAAACTGATAAGTGAATTAAAAGAAAAGTTTGCGCCTCTAGACTTCAGCAAGGTTAAGTCAGGAAAGGTATATAGCTTTAAGCATTTGTATTTCCAAACAAACAGTAGTCAAATAGTAGGCGAGGATTCGTTCTCGGAGTTAAATAACTTGGCATCTTTTTTAAAAAAGAATCGAAAGGTTAAGATTGAGATTATTGGTCATACAGACAATAGTGGCAAAGAGAAAGAAAATCTTAAATTGTCTCATGCGAGAGCCGAGGAGGTTGCTAAAT
>JAKFFM010000038.1:0-99123 GCA_036675075.1 Bacteroidota bacterium | reverse complement strand
AGAGGCAAGGTTGTATTATACTTTCTAGCGAACACCAACCCCAACGATACTAATATATACGTTGGAATAACAAAAGACCGTTGCCGTTTAGCCAAACACATTTACCAAGCAAAACAACGCAACTCTAGCAAGCTTCACAAGTGGATTAATGAAAGCATAAGAGACGGACACCCAATACTCATAATTCCAATTAACGTTGTAAATAAAAGCTTTGCAGAAGTTGAGACTTACTTCATAGAGAGCTATGCAACGCTAAACTCATACAAGGGAAAAAACCCTTTCTCATTAGCGATCTATAGGAAAAGAGGTAAGACCCTAAGTGAACTATATAAGCAAAAGAAAGCAGCATAATACATGGCGCACCTGGTGCGCCCACATACCCGAAAAAATCGACAGATGCAATATTGCCAACCAGTTTGGCAGGGGGTATTTTTGTTGAGGTACGCTTCATAGGGCTTGATATAAAAGAGGGACCAGTGAGCGCATCACCAATAACGACAAAACAAATAATATATGAGTGACCAATTACCTAACAACCGTAGACACGCTTATAATGTCTATCAAAGACAAAGACAGGAAACTTACACCAAGCCAAGAGCATGATGTTAACCATTACCTTACACCTAAGCTGACCTATACCATAAAGAGCCGATATGAAGCGCACCTATACTTTGAAAACACCAAGGTTGCAAGGATAGAATACAAAGGCAACTATCACCTAACAGGTGTGGTATATCTGAAATATGACAATATGTTATTCTATACCACAACCGGAGCAAAGCTTATCCAAGAGACAGACCAAGAGCTGAGACGTTTTGAATCTAGCTTATTCCTGAAGATATCACCCTTCGCACAGGTAGATATTGCTTACGATACCACCACCGACATACTAACCCAGCTCAAAGAATACATAGTGTCAGACTTGCTCACACATTCCCATAATATAAAGGAGGGACAACCGAGCGCAACAGAGAATAGATACTCACTCAACAAGGGCGTGTGTTGGTGGAAAGAACCTGTTAACTATGAATGTTACAAGCTTGGTAACAGGACGAACTACTTCAGATTATACAACAAGACAGCGGAGCTAGAGACAAAGGAAAAGCCGTATCAACAGCAATACCATCAAGAAAACCAGTTAACAGGTACGGTATACAGAGCGGAGCTGAGCTTATCAGAACATCACATGACAGACATAACCCAGCTCTTTAACCACGATCACCTGTTAAGCATCCTAAAGCGATATGATAAGTATCTGACAATTCTAGATATTTATAAGAAAGTGAAAGACCATAACAAGCACCTTAAACCAAGTAAATTGAAGCTAATTGAATTTAACAGTACCTCAACCTATCAGCCAACCAAATTAGAGAAAACAACAAAGAGAATAACTAACAGCCAAAAGAGCTACCTAAAGTCATCCGTGTACCATTATCTCAGCAATCCCAAACAATTTATAACAGACACAATCCTAGATTACCTCAACATCAACAACGATCTAGGAGAATACTACTATCACAAGGTGGAAAGCTGGATAAAGGAATACAAGAGCGAAAACCCAGCGCAACAACCTAAACAATCGGATATAGACACCCTGAAAAGTTTATACATTCCTGAACTCTACATGATGGCTCATTCATGATCACCAACTAGAGAGAAAATATTTGGCTCGTAATAGGAACTTAACGCTTGGTCTGCTAAAGAAACACAAAGCGATAATCAATGATATACAGTTCTTTATGAGCGACAGTTATCACCTGAACATTATAGGATGAATCAATCGAAATCCTTTCCTATAGCCTCTCAGGTCCGGTTTCAGTTAGTATCATGGTAAAAGTTGGAGTCACGAAAGAAATTGTCCATCTACCCCATGAAAGTCCGACTGGGAGCCCCCCTACCTGATCTGGGTCCCCCGGCTGGGTGGTTATGGAATTGCGAAAGCTAGATCGTAACCTCTCTTAAATAGGGCTATTTTGAAGTATTTATGAATTGCGGGATAAATGGTCTTAGAAATTTTTTTCATGCTAAAGAATTGGAATCTTATCCTATTGTTGACATAGTCAAATGATCGATGCCATCAATTCCCTAAGTTTCAAATTTGATATATTAACTCATAGGTATTGTTCAGCCGCTACTTTTCAAATCTAAGTGGTATTGATTCTCTTTCGATTGTTTTAAAAAACAACATGCTATCCATTGGACCGAGAATGTTACTAAAGTCATAGTACCTACCATAAAGACTGTCAATTCTAAAATTATTGATCCCATTATGATTATCCTCCTTTTTAATGATCCAATATGAAATTTCTTGGTTGATATTAAGAGATTTTACAATAATGTAATTTTCATTTTTTTCGAACTCCTTTACTTCAGGTGGAATAACACAGAATCCAACACCATTGTATCGTAAATTTTCAGTAAATAATATTTCATCTGTGTCAAAATAATATCCTCCTCCTAAGTTCTTTGTATCTGACACGAAGTCACATGCTGAAAAAAGAAAGAGTAAAAAAACTAATAGAATCATTCTGCTCATAATTATCGATAGTTCGGGGTGACCGGGTTGGAAAAGTCCATAATCATAAATATAAAGGTGAAAACCATGAGAGTCATTAATTCCGTTCTCAACATTTCACCATCCTTGTTAGACACCTGAAGATGACTAAAAATTGACAGGTGTCTATCAAGGTGTCTATTTAGCCTTATACTTTTTGATACAGCTTTTTACAGATTAAACCAACCCAAACGCTGAAATCGTTGACACTAGGGAGGTGCGAGGATAAAAAGGTAAAATTAAGGCAAAAAAAAACCCTCACTTTCGTGAGGGTTGCGGTCGGGACGGGACTCGAACCCGCGACCCCGTGCGTGACAGGCACGTATTCTAACCAACTGAACTACCCGACCAACCTATTTAATGAACAAAGGTTCTTTTAGAACAATGATATCGTATCCAAAAGGGAATGCAAAAATAAAGCTTTTATTCAATCCTGCAAAAAAAAATGCAGGAAGCTTTTAAAGCTACCTGCATCTTTTTAACTAACAGCTAATTGCCGTTACTCAACATCTTCAATATTTTCTGATCCTGTTCTCTCTCTTCCTGTCTGGCCCTGACCTGAACCAGTACGCTCTGTACCGCTTTGCTGGCCACCTTGTTTGTTACCCTGGCCGCCCTGCTGTCCACCACGTGAACCAGCCTGCTGCTGCTGTGATCCTTTATTCATCTGATCACCCTTCTGTGGGTTATTCTGATTTCCTTTTCCAGAGTTTCCACCCTGGCCCTGATTTTTTTGGTCATTTGCCATGTCGTATAATTTTAGGAGTTTGCATGTTCCTTATGTAATCTTCATGCCACTCTCCGGGTCTCTCATCCATCACTGCAATCCAATACCCTTTCCTTCACAATGACCGTACTTCTACCTAACCTCAGTTTACTCACATTTCACTTTTTACACTGTTACAATCACGTACATTTCCTCTGTTTTAATTTTACCTTTGCATGCCATTTTTGATTCTATGCTATACCTGAAAAAGTCAACGCTCCCTAATGCCGGTCTCGGCCTGTTCACCGATGAGCCTTTTAAAAAAGGTGATACCATCATCGAATACCTTGGTGAGATCATTACCTGGGCTGAAGCGCTCAAACGGGACGACAAAGGCCAGGGTGGCTATGTGTTTTATGTCACAAGCAAGCATTGCATCGATGCTTATCCCCAGGCAGATTCTCTGGGTAAATACGCAAATGATGCCAGAGGATTCAGCAAAATAGAAGGGTTGAAAAACAATGCGGAATACGAAACCCGCAAGAAAAAAGCCTACATCGTAGCAACCAAAAATATCGAACCTGGCGAAGAAATATTTGTCTGGTACGGTAGTGACTATTGGAAAAATCTGAAGAGACCAGAAGAATTTAAAAAGAAGAAAAAATGATCCAACCCCGCCCCGATGCGTTTCATCACGTGACCTTCGCGGGCTGGCAAGTTACCGAACCCGTAACTGCAATCACTGACCTCTTAATTGCACTGATCTCTTTTCTGTGCACCCTGCAGTTAGTTAAAGCCAAACAAAAAGTAAAAGGGTATCAGTCTCACTACTGGACATTGTTCTTTCTTTTCATGGGTCTCTCCACTACAGCCGGAGCAATCACTCATGGAGCACGTTACTACTTAAACGAATCATCATTCCATGCATCGTTTGCCATGATGAATATCTTTTCCGGATTTTCATCATTGTTCGCACAGCTTGCCACCTTCAGATACATTCAGAACAATAAGCCCTATTGGTTCAAGCACCTGATATTCTCTCTTGGCTTCCTGTTCCTCATTTCTTTCCTGGTCACCTGGAAATTCGGTGTTACCAATGCATATGCAACACTCACGTTCCTCTATGCGCTGTATGTTCATTACCAGAATAAAAGCCAACATCCTGGTGCTGGCTACATAAGCAATGGGATCCTTGTATCATTCCTGTCTGCGATCGCTTTTTTATTTAAGCTTTCGATTTCTGATATTTGGTTTAACCACAAAGACATCGCACATGTTTTTATCATGATCTCATTAGTGATCATGTATAAAGGAGCGAGGCTAATTCAGCAATCAACATGAAATCATCACCAGAAAATCCAATACCCTTTTCTTATGGAAGGATAACTGGAATGATTCTGATGATGCTGTTCTGTTTTTCTTTACATGCACAAAAAACAAGCTGGCGATCACTCGGTCCATTCACAATGCCTGTTGAAGCTGGCGGCGGAAATGCAACCGGAATAGGGCGTATCAACTGCATCACCTTTGATCCCGGATATGGAAGGAAAAATGCTGTCATCTATGCTGGTGCTCCAACCGGTGGACTTTTCAAGTCAACAAACAATGGCTTAAGCTGGAAAAAAGTCGAAACAGATCTCCCCCTGGAAGGTGTTTCTGAAATCGCATTTGACAAACGGAAGAAAAAAGTCATCTACCTGGCAACTGGTGATCGTGATGGGATCCCGGATAAATTCAGACCTGATGGAATCACCGAGTATTCACAGAGCCAGGGTATAGCTATCTCTAGAAACGGCGGCAAATCATGGTCTGAAGATCGTGGCAACTGGAACAACGATTCTACATTCTGGAAGTATCCAAGTCATAAGAACATCACTTCCCTTGTGACTACAAAAGATGCGGTGTACTGCTCCATGTACCATTTGAATTTCAAGATCAGCGGTTTTGATTCGTACATCTTCAGAAGCGCCGATCAGGGTAGGAACTGGGAATTATGCATGATGGCTGATTCTTCTATGATTCGTGAAATGATTGCCATTCCCGGTTTTGAGCAGGTTCTCATTGCAGTTGGAGAGAGAGCTTACATCTCGCATCTGAAAGGCGCACCCGGTACATGGAGTACCATCGATCTTGGAAATAAAAAATATTCACGTATCGAATTAGCTTGTTCATCAAGAAAGCCAGGCCTTGTTTATCTGTTCGCATCAATTATAAACACAGGTGATGTTGACCTTTTCACGTGCAATGAAAAAGGTGAAATTAACCTTCTTAAGACATACAATCACCTGTATTCCGGCGATCCACGTTTCCGTTATGTCCTTGAAGCTTCAAACACATCCGATGATTTATACTTCGGAAATCTTACCGTCTTTAAAATAGACTCTTCACGCGCCATTCAGATGGTCAGCAACTGGTACGGGCTTCCAACGAATCCATCGCATGTTCATGCCGATGTACATGATATTCAGGCGGCACCTGACAGCAATGTCATCTATGTAGCGCATGACGGAGGAATATCAAGAACATACAATAATGGTGGGCCATGGCAGGATATCTCTGAAGGGCTCGATATGGCGAAATTTTACAGGATCTCCTGTTCACAGTTGTCACGCAATGTCATGACAGGTACGCAGGATGTAGGTACCATGCTCTATGTGGACAGTATAAGAAAGGACAATAAATGGAGATGCATCCGGGGTGGAGATGGAGGTGATTGCCTCATCAGTTATGCTTCCGATTCAGTACTTGTTCATTCAGATGGACAGAATAACGTGCTTGCAGCTTCTATTGATGCAGGACGAACATGGAAGTCCATTACCCCAAGAGGAGAGCGTGGTGATTTTCTGAAGCCTTTAAAGCAGGATCCCAATGAGCCCAACACCATCTATGTAGGTTATCATGATGTTTATAAGAGCAGGAATTTAGGAAAGACCTGGAATAAGATCTCAGACTTCTCATCGGTGCACAAAGACAAGAAGCTTGGCACTTTTGAAATCGCTGCATCAGACACCAACGTGATGTATGCCGGATATGACGGACCAACCTGGGATCCAGATCCTTCTGCACGAAAAGACATCCTGTTTGTTACAAAAGACGGAGGAAATTCATGGGAAGATATCACAGGAACACTTTTAGGGGTTGGCTATACGATACTCGAAGCGCTCGCAATCGATGACCATCACCCGGAAACTGTCTTTGCAGGATTTGGACAGGCGTGGGATTATAAAGTCATGCGAAGTGATGATGCCGGAAAAACATGGATCAATTACTCTGAAGGATTATCTATGAAAGATGGCGTTAATACCCTGATGACATACAATAGAAAGATCTATGCAGGCACGCACCTGGGAGTATATTCACGAGAGATCGATGGAGGAACCACCTGGGAAAAGATCAGCGATGGATTACCACAGGTTCCTGTATATGATCTCGATATCCACAGAGGGCTTCATCTGCTTCGTGCAGCTACAAACGGGCGTGGTCTCTGGGAATGTACCATTGAACCATAATGGCATCGTGTTTGGCTTATCATTGAAAAGTTGTCATGTCAAAGCTGGTCCTATTAATCATCATTCTAACATTATCTCTAACAGTTTCCTCAGCTCAGGAGTTGAGACAGGACACGGTCCAGCTGAACAGTAAAACCACACCGCAGGATACCTTAGCTCCATTCGACAAAAGCTCAAACAAGCATATTGAAGTACCGAACCCGAACAGACCTGCAACGAATGCAACTCCGGTCCCACCCAGAAAAGGAAATTTAGCTCCCAGGAAAAAAGTTAACTGATCATCTTATGCCTGCGGATCAGGTAAGGCATGAGCACTTGTTCAACTCCAAGGTTGATGTCTGCTTCAACAAAATCGATCTTGTATTGATTGCATTTCAGATGAAGCTTCTTCATGTATTCATTCATTGACCGGATGTACTGGTCTTTCACTTCATTGCTGTGGAGCTTCACCTCGTCACCAGTTTCCATATCAATGAATGTATAAGGCCTGTTGGAGAAATCAAAATCCACTTCCTTTTGTTTATCCAGTGTATGGAACAGGATCACTTCATGCTTATTATGTTTGAAGTGCTGCAATGCGGAAAAAAGTTCATCTTCTTTTTCAGATGATTCAAGCATGTCGCTGAATATAATGATCAGTGACCTACGGTGCGTGCTCTCTGCAAGTTCATGAAGCGCTTTAACGGCGAACGTTCGTTTGCCTTCAGGCCACTTTGTGATCTCAAGCTGTTCTTCGAGCTTTTTCCTGATAAGCTGCTGATGAACAATGGATGATCGTGCAGGCGCATGGAAGCTTACATCCTCAGAGAAAAGGCTCAGGCCCACCGCATCACGCTGAAGCTTGAGCATATACATTAATGATGCTGCTGAAAGTATTGAGAACTGAAGCTTGCTCAGCTTTTTATCATCATTGAGCGGGTAAAACATGGACGAGGAAGTGTCAATGATGATCTGGCATCGCAGGTTTGTTTCCTCTTCATAACGCTTTACAAAAAGCTTGTCTGTTCGTGCATACAGTTTCCAGTCTATATGTCGTGTTGATTCACCTTTGTTATACAATCTATGCTCTGCAAACTCAACTGAAAATCCATGGAAAGGACTTTTGTGAAGGCCTGTAATAAAGCCTTCCACAACTTGTCTTGCGAGGAATTCAAGCTGTCCGAATTGTTGCAGATCTTTTGGTGATATCTTCACGTTCACAAAAAAAAAGAGCAGACCTCGGCCTGCTCTTAGATGATTTTGATTTTAATTAAAGTTGAGCCTTTAATTTGTTCTCAAGAACTGATTTAGGTACTGCGCCAATCTGCTTGTCCACTACTTCACCGTTCTTAAAGAAAAGCATCGCAGGAATATTTCTGATCCCAAAGCGTACTGAAACGTCCGGATTGTTATCAACATTCAGTTTACCGATCACTGCTTTTCCTTCGTAATCTTTGGAAAGTTCGTCAACGATTGGTCCTACCATCCGGCAAGGTCCACACCATTCCGCCCAAAAGTCGATTAGTACCGGCTTGTCAGACTTCATTACCAGTTCTTCAAAGTTTGAATCTGTTATTTCGAGAGCCATAATCTTATTGTATTATATGTGTAAAGTTAAAAAAATATGCCTGTTAATTTAATCGGAACCTGAGTTGTCTTGTTTCAAGCTCTTTCAGGAATTCATTGTGCGGCGCAACCTTGAATTTCCGGCTGTTCAATTCAACTTTCAGGTTTTCTTTCTTCTCAATAACGTTAAAACGTACGTTGCAATTGCCCGGATTAGTTTTCAATATCTCCAGTATATTTTGCATAAATCCGGATGAAATCTCTTCGAGAGGAACATCAATGGTGATATTCTTAATCATTTTCTCACGCACATCTGAAAGAAGCTGCATAGTAAGCACTTTCAGTTCAAGGTTGTCCTTCTGCATCCAGCGTTCCTGGATCTTGGCTTTAACAAACAGGAAGTTGCCGATGACCATCAGGTGTCTGAACTTCAGGTAATCTTCACCAAACATGGTAAGATCAGTGTTTCCGGTATAGTCTTCAAGTGTGAATGTTCCGAAAGGTTTACCATTTTTAGAAACCCGGTGATTCACATTCGTGACCATTCCACCAAATGAAACCTCACGGTTCTTAAGTGGTCCGAGATCCCTGAAAGCTGATATACTCTGGTTACAAAACTGTTTAAGCTCAAGGCTGTAAGTATCAAGTGGGTGTCCGGAAATATAGATACCTATCACATCTTTTTCAAACTTCAGCTGAACCAGTGATGGCCAGGGTTCTGCCTGGGGAACGGAAGGCTCTGGCACCTGAACTTCAGCGACATCTCCGAACAGCGAATGCTGGCTGCTGTTCAGGTTATCCTGGTAGTTTGAGCCATACTTCACAATCTTTTCGACAAAAGTTCCTGCATCTGCATGCTCCTGGAAAAAGTATTGTGAACGATGTAATTCAGGGAAGCAATCAAATCCTCCTGCATATGCGAGACTTTCAAAGCATCGTTTGTTCACGGTTCTCAGGTTGACACGCCTTGCCACATCAAACACAGAAACATAAGGTCCATTTTCCTTACGTTCAAGTATGATCGCATTGACCGCGTTCTCCCCTACTCCTTTCAATGCTCCAAGTCCGATCCTGATCTGGCCTTCATCATTCACAGAGAACTTATATGCGCTTTCGTTTACATCCGGGCCAAGCACAGTGACTTTCTGACGTCTGCACTCTTCAACAAAAAAGGCAACACTGTCTATATCACCCATGTTATGCGTGAGGACAGAAGCCATGTATTCCGCTGTATGATTGGCTTTGAGGTATGCAGTCTGGTACGCCACAACAGCATAGGCTGCTGAGTGCGATCTGTTAAAGCCATACGATGCGAACTTCTCCATCACGTCGAAGATCTCATTCGCTTTATCGGCATCAATATTATTGATCTCTTTCGCTCCGGCGACGAACTTCACACGTTCCTTCGCCATCTCATCGGCTTTCTTTTTTCCCATCGCACGGCGAAGAAGATCCGCGCCGCCGAGTGAGTATCCCGCAACGATCTGTGCCGCCTGCATGATCTGCTCCTGATATACCATGATACCATAGGTATGCTTCAGGATCGGTTCGAGCAGCTCATGCGGGTATTCAACTTTTTCATGACCGTGCTTACGCTGGATGTAATTCGGAATGAACTGAAGTGGCCCGGGTCTGTAAAGCGCGTTCATTGCAATAAGATCCTCAATATCTGTAGGCTTCAGGTCCTGCAGGTATTTGCTCATTCCATCACTTTCAAACTGGAAGATTCCTACAGTTTCTCCACGCTGAAAAAGCTCAAATGTCTTCTTATCGTCAAGCGGAATTTCATCAATATCAATTTCGATCCCTTTGTTCTCTTTGATCATTCCAAGAGCATCGCGGATGATGGTGAGGTTCTTGAGACCAAGAAAGTCCATCTTCAGCATACCTGCATCTTCGATATGCTTTCCATCGAACTGCGTCACCCACAGGTCAGCATCCTTCGCAGTACACACCGGAATACATTCCATCAGGTCCTTTGGCGCGATGATCACACCTGCCGCATGGATACCGGTATTCCGGACAGATCCTTCAAGTCTTGCAGCCTGCCTTAACGTTTCCGCCTGCAGATCATCTCCCTGGGCAATCTTTCTCAGTTCATTGATCCGTTCAATCCCTTCACTGTTTACCTTTTCAGCAAGTTTGTTCAGGTCTTCATTAAACAGTTTATATAATGAGATATCAGGCACCAGCTTCGCAAGCCTGTCCGCTTCGGGCAATGGGAGATCAAGCACCCTGGATACATCACGGATAGCCATCTTTGCGGCCATTGTACCATACGTGATGATCTGTGCAACCTGGTTCTTCCCGTATTTGTCGATCACATAATTGATCACCTTTCCCCGGCCTTCATCATCAAAGTCAATATCAATATCGGGCATTGACACACGCTCAGGATTCAGGAATCGCTCAAAGAGCAGGTTATATTTGATCGGATCGATATTGGTGATCCCTATACAGAACGCAACTACTGAACCGGCAGCCGATCCCCTGCCAGGGCCAACCCAGACACCAAGCTTACGGCCTTCCGCGATGAAATCCTGAACGATCAGGAAGTATCCCGGGAATCCCATGTCCCTGATCACCTTCAATTCAAAGCGGATCCTGTCTTCTATCTCTGGTGTAAGGATCTTGTAACGTCTTTTCGCACCTTCAAACGCAAGGAATTCCAGGTAATCATCCTGCGACTTGAATTCAGGAGGCAGCTGGAAATTCGGAAGCAGGATCTGGCTTTTCAGCTTCGGAGCGGTGATCTTGTCAACAATATGGTTAGTATTGTCGATGGCTTCAGGAACATCTGCAAACAGCTGGTTCATTTCAGCCTGGGTCTTGAAATAGAACTGGTTATTCGGAAAGCCGAATCTGTATCCTTTTCCATTACCGATCGGAGTTGACTTCAGGTCACCTGTATTGATGCACAAAAGAATGTCGTGTGCCGTAAAATCCTCCTCATTGACATAATGCGAGTCGTTTGTAGCAATGGTTTTTACATTGTACTTCTTCGACCATCTCAGCAAGACCTGGTTCACATCCTCCTGGCTCATGCCCGTACCATCAATATCATCAAGGCCGTGACGCTGGATCTCGATGTAGTAATCATCACCAAAAACATCCAGCCACCATTGAAATTCCTTTTCAGCTTCCTCTTCACCCTTGAACAGGATTGCCTGAGGAACCGACGCACCGATACAGCAGCTCGTTGCAATGAGGCCCTTATGGTATTTCAGGACAAGTTCTTTGTCGATCCTGGGCCATTTGCTGTACATCCCTTCAACAAAGCCAAGCGAGCAAAGCTTTGAAAGATTCTGATAGCCCTCCTGGTCTTTTGCCAGGAAAAGCTGGTGAAAGCGCTGATCCTTATTTTCTTTTGAGAATGACTTCTGATGCCTGTCAGCCACCAGGTAAAACTCACAACCTACAATTGGCTTAATGTTTAAGCCTTTTTCCTTGTTGATCTCTGCTGTTTCATGAACAAACTTGAAAGCACCAAAGAGGTTTCCATGATCGGTCATGGCAACTGCCTTCATATTATCGGCAGCCGCTTTTTTCAGTAAGGATTTAATTGGCGCAGCCCCATCAAGAAGACTGTACTGCGTATGAACATGCAGGTGTGAAAACTCTGGCATTCCCTGAAATTTTAAGGCTTTTCAGCTTTTTCGCTGAATCGTAAATTTACTCAAATAAGATCTCAGAAACAGCGTTTTTTATGAACACGGATCAGATGATTTTGTTCATAACGAATAATTTTCAGATATTTGCGTTCCCAAAAAATCGGGGAGCTGTTTTAGGTTGCTCCAGAATACCTGAAGATATTACTTTAATTTTTATTTATAATGCCTGCGAAAATTAGATTACAAAGACATGGTAAGAAGGGAAAAGCTTTCTTCCACATTGTAATTGCGGATGGTCGTGCACCACGTGACGGAAAATTTATTGAGAAGATAGGCACGTACAACCCAACTACAAATCCTGCAACAATTGACATGGATGTTGACAAAGCGCTAACCTGGTTACAGAATGGTGCTCAGCCAACAGAAACATGCCGTGCAATCCTTTCTTACAAAGGAGTACTTTTCAAGAATCACCTTGCAATAGGTGTTAGAAAAGGTGCACTTACACAGGATATGGCGGATGCAAAATTTGAAAAATGGCTTCAGGAAAAAGAAGGCAAGATCGCGAAGAAGATCACCTCTCTTTCTAGTGCTGCCAGCGAAGACCGCAAAAAGAGACTTGCTGCTGAATCAGAAGTTCGTGATGCAAGAGCGAAGAAGATCGCTGAAAAGCAATCTGCTCCTGCAGCTGAAGAAACTGCTGCTCCTGCAGAAGAAACTCCAGGAACAGAATCAGAAGCATAAGTACAACCTTTTTATACCTTTAAAGCAGTTGGCTAAAACCAGCTGCTTTTTTTTTACATGGACCTCAACGACTATTACACCTTAGGATACATCTCCAAAACCAGCGGAACAGATAGCCGCCTGGTGATTCAGGCAGACACTGATTCTGCAGACCGTTATAAAAAGCTGGAGTCATTCATGGTGGACCTTCATGGTACCCTGACTCCATTTTTTGTGAAAGCGGTAAGAGTTCAGCTTCCTTCAACTTTAGTCATACTCGCTGAAGACGTTGACGCTGGTATGGCAGAACAGCTTATCGGCAAAGAAGTGTATGTACCGTTAACGTTTTTACCAAAGCTTTCCGGAAAGAAATTTTATTTCCATGAAGTCATCGGCTTCGAGGTTATTGACAGCGAAAAAGGAAGCATCGGAACCGTGATAGGCATTTATGATCGGGCCAAGCAGGCCATTTTCCAGGTGATGAAAGAAAAGACGGAGATCATGATCCCTGTTGTGGATGAGTTTATCAGCAAGATCGACCGTGAAAACAAAAGGATTGAAATGAACCTCCCGGAAGGTCTCATTGATATTTACCTGGGCTCCAGCGAGGAAGAAGATCCATATGCCTAATTTTCATACCTTAGTCTGGACCAGTACCACTTTATGCCAGCTGATGTATTCGAGTTCAAGCATTTTACCATAAAGCAGGACAAATGCGCTATGAAGGTCGGCACTGATGCAGTTCTTCTTGGTGCATGGACAACTTGCAATGATGTCAGATCCATCCTTGATATCGGAACGGGAACGGGTGTCATAGCATTAATGCTGGCGCAGAAATCCGACGCTTATATTGACGCCATTGAAATAGACCGCAATGCCTATATCCAGGCCATTGAAAATGCAACGCAAAGCAAATGGTCTGACCGCATTAACATCCATCATACCTCTTTACAGGAGTTCGTCAGCATACCAAGGATCAAGTATGACCTGATCGTGAGCAATCCTCCCTATTTTGTTGATAGTTCAAAGGCATCTGATATTGAACGAACGACTGCACGACATGCTGATCTTTTGCCATTCTCTGATATGGTATCCGCTGTAAAGAAGCTTCTGGCTGACAATGGAAAATTCTGTGTCATCCTGCCCGTGAAAGAAGGAGAAAAGTTTCGTGATCTTGCTGAAACTAAAGGGTTCTATCTTTCAAAGCTTACAAGGATAAGAACCACTGAAGACAAGAAAACAGAAAAACGCTGGCTCATGCAATTTGAGTTCAAGCCCAGATCGTTTTCAGAGAACAGCATCGTAATAGAAAAAGATAAGCGCCATGATTATTCTGAAGAATATAAAGCGCTTACCAAAGATTACTACCTCGCTTTTTAGATTTCTTTATCTGTGAACGTTATTCCATTCGAAGCAAGCTCAGCGAGAACAGGCTCATAAATTTCTTTAACAACCGGAATAACAACACCTGATACATTCAACTTTCCCTGCATCATGAGGCGTGCTGCGATTGCTAAAGGAAGACCGACGGTTTTGGCCATAGCTGTATATACCATGTCATCACCTTTCACCACAAGCGAAGAATACAGATTCTTCTCGACATTATCTTTTTTATATACGAAGTGATGCTGCATCACGATCATGTCCTTGTCGCCCGGCTTCAGTGCCCACTTTTCTTCCAGCAATGCCTGCAGAAGCTGCGCAGGAGTTCCGCTCTTCAATGTAACCGGCTTCTCTGAGAATATTCCGATCCACTCAAGCAATGGGATCACAGGAGAACTGAGATCGATGTCAAGAAGATCTGTTAACCGTGCTTTCAAGTCAGATCCTTTGCCAGGAAGAAATGAATTCAACAGGTCAGCATACGTCATCTTATCGGCATCTTCGATCACGAATGAATCATCCGTTAGTCCAACCTCGATCAATGCATCCCACGCTTCACAATACACCGGATTTCTAAGTGTACCTCTCAGCATCGTCCTGATCGTATCAAGCCCATAGAGCGGTCGATATGACAAGGAGTCTCTGTTTGCATATCCTTCGAATACTCCATGGCCTTCCACTTCTACCCGCCTGATCTCTGTAAAGATCCTGTTGTAAGGAATGTATTTGTAAATTCCATTCTCAATGTAACGCGCCGTGCCTTGTCCTGCGAGTACAACATTCCTGGGATTCCATGTGAACTTGTACCCCCATGGATTGTCATTTGATTCCGGCGCAATGAGTCCTCCGCACCATGAATAAAAAGCCGAAGGAGTAATTTCCCTTTCCTTTAGTTCATGAATGATCTTCATTGCTGACATATGATCGATTCCGGGATCTAAGCCGATCTCGTTAAGAAACAACAAACCCTTTTTCTTCACTTCTTCATCCAGCGCCCTCATTTCAGGAGACACATAAGATGCTGTAAAAAGATGTTTACCAAATTTTAAACAATCCTTCGCCACCTCAATGTGCATGGAAGCAGGAAGCATCGAGATGACAAGATCCGCTTCACTGATATTCGTTGCTCTTTCACCCTCATCATGAATATTAAAAACAACGGCTTTAGATCGCGGATGCTTCCCGGTCTTTTCTTCAATCTGTTCTTTTGAAAGATCACCTATCGTTACCGTCCAGTCATTCGATTCAGCATGATCAAGAAGGTATTTTATCAATGAGGAAGCTGATCTCCCTGCACCTATCACAAATATTTTTTTCATATCCATAAACGTTGTGCGAATTTACTCTAAAACATATGATTAAATTTGATAGAATTATGTTGGCATATAAATTGTAAATCGCGCCACATTCCAAAAAAACAAGCTTTATGAGATCAAGTGTACTCCTTCTCTTTTTCGTTTTTGCTTCATTCGCAAGCATTGCTCAAAATTCAAATCTTGTTCTTTTTTCTGAACAGGGTGAACGTTTCTTTGTTGTGTTAAATGGCATCAGACAAAATTCTAAGTCTGAGACCAACGTCAAAGTAACAGACTTAAACCAGCCAAGCTATAAGCTTAAGGTTATCTTCGATGACAAGACCATACCTGATCTTG
Source organism: Bacteroidota bacterium (assembly GCA_036675075.1). GTDB lineage: Bacteria > Bacteroidota > Bacteroidia > JAKFFM01 > JAKFFM01 > JAKFFM01. The sequence goes on along the minus strand of JAKFFM010000038.1, from coordinate 83,440 downwards.
ATAAGAATGTTTTTCTTGAGCCGGGAACTGAATTCGTATTGAACATCAAGAAAAACAATAAAGGTGTATATGTATTACGACTGCTGAGCCAGGCTCCAATTGCTGATGCTCCTCCTGTTCCAGCTCCGCAGCAGTCAGTGGTCACCTATACTACGACTCCGCCGCCTGTGACATCAGTGACAACCACTACTACGACAACAACATCAGGTGTAGCTCCTGCAGGAAATGTTTCTGTAGGCATGAACGTAGGTGGTGTCGGGATCAATATGTCTGTAACAGACAATACCATGATGCAGGGAACAACGACAACTACTTATTCTGAAACTACAACCACATCACATCATACACAGACAAGCCCGGCACCAGCGCCTGTGCCTCCGCCATCTTATCTTCCAGGATACAACGGACCAATCGGATGTCCTGTACCTATCAATCCTGTGGAATTTGAAGGTGTGAAAAACTCCATCTCTTCAAAAACGTTTGAAGACTCAAAGCTTCAGGTTGCCAAACAGGTTTGCGGAGCGAATTGCCTGCTTTCTAGCCAGGTAAAAGAGATCATGATGCTGTTCACATATGAAACAACCAGGCTTGACTTTGCAAAGTTCGCATACCGCAAAACGTATGACATTGGAAACTATTACAAGGTCAACGATGCTTTCGAGTTTGAATCAAGCATCGATGAACTGAACAGATCCATAGGAACCCGTTAATCGTGAACAAGCTATTTCTATCAATAGGTGCAGCGTTCTGCCTGTTGTCAGTGGTTCTTGGCGCACTTGGTGCACATTGGCTAAAAAGTAAAGTTTCTGAAGGACTGATCACACCAGAAAACCTTCAGAGTTTCGAAACCGGTGTCAAATACCAGATGTATCATGGTCTGGCACTGATCCTTCTTGCGATCATTTCGGAAAGGATCATTTCATCACAACTGAACTATGCGGGAAACCTGATGATCGCAGGTACCATTCTCTTTTCATTTTCCATTTTCTTTCTTGCCACAAAAGGCATTACTGGGCTTAGCAATCTTAGGTTCCTTGGCCCTGTTACTCCAATCGGCGGTTTATTGATGATATCCGGATGGATCATGCTGATCATCGCCGCCTTGAAAAAACTATGATATGAACGCAAACTACGAGAAGTATAAAGAATTTTCAGGAAGGATCGCTGATGTAAATTTTTCATCTGCTGTACTAAGCTGGGATCAGGAAACTTATATGCCACCGAAAGGAGCTGATTTCCGGGCACAACAGCTTTCAACACTTGCAGGCATCTCTCACGACATGTCCACATCCGAAGAACTCGGAGCTTTGCTTAAAGTTCTTTCTTCAGATGCAACGCTTACAGAGAAAGAACAGAAAAACGTCAGACAATCACTTAAAGATTTCAACGACAGAAAAAAGTACACACGTGAATTCGTAGAGCTTCTTTCAAAGACAGTTTCTGAAGCATTTCAGGCATGGCAGAAGGCAAAGAAGGAATCCGACTTTTCGATTTTTCAGCCTAAGCTTGAGAAGCTGGTTGAGCTGAAAAGAAAAGAAGCGTCTCTGCTAGGATATAAAGACCATCCTTATGATGCCCTGCTTGATCAGTATGAACCCGGATGCACAACGAGAGAGCTTGACATCCTGTTTGAAGATGTTCGAAAAAACCTTGTAGGATTTGTCCGCGAGATCTCAAAAGCGAAGCAGAATGAAGATCAGTTCATGTACCTCTCATATCCTAAAGACAGGCAATGGGACTTCGGTATGGATCTATTGAAGAGCATGGGATATGACTTTGACGCAGGCCGCCAGGATATCTCCACACATCCCTTTACTATACATTTCAGTTCAGAGGATGTAAGAGTTACTACAAGAATAAATGAGAAGGATCTGAATGAAATGATCTGGAGCTGCATTCACGAAGGAGGACATGCGTTATATGAACAGGGGCTTCCATCTTCAGAATATGGACTACCCTGTGGAGAAGCTATTTCCCTCGGCATTCATGAAAGTCAATCCAGGCTCTGGGAGAATAACGTTGGAAGAAGTCTTAACTACTGGAAACATCATTTTAAAAAGCTACAGCAGTTATTCCCCGAAAACCTTGGTCAGCGAACACCTGAAGAATTCTATAAAGCGATGAACATCGTGAAGCCATCACTGATCAGAACGGCCGCCGATGAACTTACTTATCATTTCCATATTCTCGTACGATTTGAAATTGAGAAGGCACTCATCGAAGGAAGTCTGGAAGTAAAAGACCTTCCTGCTGCATGGAACAGTAAATACAAGGAATACCTCGGTGTTGATGTACCTTCTGATGATCTTGGAGTACTACAGGATATTCACTGGTCACATGGAAGCTTCGGTTACTTTCCTACGTATTCACTGGGAAGCTTCTATGCTGCACAATTCTTCGCAGCTGCAGAAAAGGAAATACCTGGACTCGGAGCGCAGATTGCTGAGGGTGACACATCCCAGCTGTTATTGTGGCTTCGTGAAAAGGTTCATCAGCATGGCAGGTTTTACAGTGCAACGGAGCTTTGCGAAAAGATCACAGGAGAAAAGCTGAATTTCAGGTACTTTATGGATTATGCCCGCAAGAAGTATTCAACGCTATATTCCCTTCAATTAACTGAAGTCTAAATCACAACCTTATGAAACTCATCCTATCTTCGATCTTTCTTGTAATCATCAGCGCTACACAGCAGTGTAATGATAACAAAAGCCAGACAAAAAGTTCACCTGCAGGCTGGACAGACCAGAGCACGCAGCAGACCGGCCCTTCAGGGAACCAGAATCAGTCAGCTCAGGAAACAGTAACCAATCCTCAAAACACAACGCAACAGGTGGAAACCACCCAGCAGCAACAGCAGCAGCAAGCCCAGGATCCTGCGAATTTCAGGCTTTCTGTATCATTCTATTCCATTGGTACCGGCACTGACCAGGCTGCCCGTGAAAAGTTCGATAAGTTTATCGCAGAATACACACCAAAAGTGACAGCACAATCAAAACGATGGGGTCGCGAGGGAGAGATCGATTATTGCTTCCGGCTTGCGGAATTAACACCTCAGCAACAGGCTGATTTTGTTAAAAAAGCGCGTGAGGTCCTTGCCAGCTCAAAACTTGTGCATGTCAATGAGAATGCACCCTGCAGGAATTAGTGGCTGAAAGAAAAGCCTGTTTCCAGAATTTTTTGGTAAATTTGACCTTTCTTTTCATAACCAAAATATTAACGTAATGAACGAATTCGGAATTAAAGCCAAAGATGCTTCGTTGGCGTCAATGGGTCTGGAGAATGTAGAAACTGCATATTGGAATCTGACTCCGTCTGAACTGGTTGAAGCAACAATCATCCGAGGGGAAGGATTTCTGACAGATACTGGCGCACTGGCTGTTGATACTGGCGAATTCACGGGTAGATCACCAAAAGACAAGTTTGTTGTTTTTGATGAAAAGACGAAGGATTCCGTTTGGTGGGGCGATGTTAACAATCGTTTTGACAGTGAAAAATTCGAACCTCTTTATAACCGCATGACCGCTTACCTGTCAGGTAAGGACGTTTATATCAGAGACAGCTATGCATGCGCAGATCCTGCACACAGATTAAATATCCGGGTAGTTACAGAATACCCATGGTCAAACCTTTTTGCAAACAACCTTTTCCTTCGCCCAACTATTGATGAGCTACACTATTTCACGCCGGAATGGACGATCATCAATGCACCTGGATTCCGTTCGAATCCTGAAATCGACGGAACACGCCAGCATAATTTCGCGATCATCAACTTCACAAAAAAAATGATCCTGATCGGCGGAACAGGCTATACTGGAGAGATCAAGAAAGGCATATTCGCTGTTTTGAATTATGTACTCCCTCATGAGCGTGGCGTTCTTTCTATGCATTGTTCAGCGAACATTGGCAAGAATGGCGACACTGCAGTGTTCTTCGGTCTTTCAGGTACCGGAAAGACAACCCTTTCAGCTGATCCTAACAGAAAGCTGATCGGTGATGATGAGCATGGATGGAGCGATACTTCTGTGTTCAACTTCGAAGGTGGTTGCTATGCGAAATGTGTTGACCTTACCGCAGAAAAAGAACCACAGATCTTCAGCGCGATCCGCTTTGGTTCTCTTCTGGAAAACATTGAGTGCCACGAAGGAACATGCACCGTGGATTATTCAAACATCACAAAAACTGAGAATACAAGGGTTGCATACCCTATTCATTATATTGACAATTCAGTAGAGCCATCCATCGCTTCTGTACCGAAGAACATTTTCTTTTTGACAGCTGATGCGTTTGGTGTGCTTCCTCCTATTTCAAAGCTTACTACAGGCCAGGCGATGTATCACTTCATCTCCGGCTACACAGCAAAAGTTGCAGGTACCGAGGTTGGTGTAACTGAACCACAACTTACATTCTCTGCCTGCTTTGGTAAAGCATTCCTTCCATTGCATCCAACAAAGTATGCTGAGCTTCTTGGAAAGAAACTCAAAGAAAGCAATGTCAATGTATGGCTGATCAACACCGGATGGTCTGGCGGTCCTTATGGCGTCGGAAGCCGTATCAAGCTTTCCTACACAAGAGCTTTGATCACTGCTGCACTGAACGGTGAGCTTGACAATGTAGAATATGACACATTACCAATCTTTGGATTACACTTCCCGACTTCTTGTCCGAACGTGCCTTCTGAGATCCTGAATCCAAGAAACACTTGGTCTGACAAAGACGGTTACGATACAAAGGCAAACAACCTTGCTGCAGCTTTCGTGAAAAACTTTGGCCAGTATGCAAGCGATGCAAGTCAGGAGATCCTGGCCGCTGCTCCTCAGATCACTGAGAATGCCTGACAAAATTTAACCTTTTAAAAAAACCTCCTGATGGAGGTTTTTTTATTTAAGGATACTTATGGAACTTTTCATTGCACATCATATAGAAGGAAATACGATCACCCTTGACCAGGATGAATCGCGTCATGCCATTAAGGTGCTTCGATTACGACAAGGTGATGCGATCCACCTCACTGACGGAAAAGGCAACTTGTTTGAAGCCATCGTGATCCTGCCTGATGCAAGAGAGCTGCATGCTGAGATCAGGTCAGTGAAAAGCTTCCCCCAAAGAAATTATTGGATCCATGTCGCCATTGCACCAACCAAGAATACCGACAGACTAGAATGGTTTCTCGAGAAAGCGACAGAGTTTGGAATAGATGAGATCTCACCGATGATCTGTAAACACAGTGAGCGTACTATCATCAAACCCGAACGACTTGTGAAGATCCTGGTTGCTGCCATGAAGCAATCAAATCAGTTTCATCTTCCTCAATTAAACGAAACGAGAAGCTTTAAGCAGGTAGTTGCAGATGCCGATGAAGACATCAAGCTCATCGCACATTGCTACAATGAACAAAAGAATCCTATAACACAGGTAACGCTTCAGAAGAAAAATGTTCTTGTCCTGATCGGTCCTGAAGGTGATTTCTCGATGGATGAAGTAAAAGATGCTCTTGGTAGTGGCTTTACCCCCATCTCACTTGGAAGTACAAGACTACGAACAGAAACTGCAGGACTTGCCGCTGTTCAGGCAATACACTTTATCAATGAAGTAGCAGGGAAAGATTAAATTTACATCCTCAATTAAAATCAACTATGGGAAGAGCGTTTGAGTTCCGAAAAGTAAGAAAGATGAAACGCTGGGACGCAATGGCAAAAGCGTTCACGCGAATTGGAAAAGACATCGTAATGGCAGTTAAAGCCGGTGGACCTGATCCTACACTGAATGCAAGACTCAGGGTGGTGATCCAGAATGCGAAAGGTGTAAACATGCCAAAGGACCGGATCGAGAACGCCATCAAACGCGCATCATCCAAAGAAGAAAAAGATTTCGAAGAGATCGTATATGAAGGATATGGTCCATATGGCGTACCAATCCTCGTTGAATGCGCAACAGACAATTCTACACGCACAGTGGCGAATGTTCGTATGTACTTCACCAGAAATGGAGGTACGTTAGGTAAGACAGGTTCACTTGACTTTATGTTTGTACGTAAAGGTGTTTTCAAACTTGAAACAGGAAGCGCTGATCCGGATGAGCTCGAGCTTGAACTTATTGATCACGGACTTGAAGAGCTGATCAGGGAAGAAGATGGTTTCACGATCATCACAGCTTTCCAGGATTTCGGAACTATGCAGAAGGCGCTAGAAGACAGAAACATCCAGGTTAAGAGTTCTGAACTCCAGCGATTCCCTACATCACTTGCAGAGATCACTCCTGAACAGGAAGAAGAAGTTCTCAAGCTTGTTGAAAAGATCGAAGAAGACGATGATGTTCAGGCGGTTTACCATAACCTCCAATAAAATCATACCATAGTTAAAATCAATGCATGCTTGTTGCATCAAATAGTCAATAAGCTTATAAGAATACAACGATGAAGAATAAGATCCGGTTTATAATGCTCCTGCTGATGACCGGATCTTTTGCATTCTCTCATGCACAGTCATACCAGATCGGCTTATTAAAATATGGAGGCGGTGGAGACTGGTACTCCAACCTCGAAACATCTCTTCCTAACCTGATCCGTTTCTGCAATGAGCAGCTGAAGACTTCCATTAACCAGGAACAGGCTATTGTGGAAGCAGGCAGCACAGAGATCTTCAACTATCCTTTCATCCATATGACAGGACATGGCAATGTTGTTTTTTCCCAGCAGGAAGCAGAGAATCTTCGGAACTACATGCTGGCTGGCGGATTTCTGCACATCGATGACAATTATGGAATGGATAAGTTTATCCGTCCACAGCTAAAGAAGATTTTCCCAGAACTAGAGTTGGTTGAGCTTCCGTTCGATCATCCCATCTATCATCAGAAGTTTGATTTTCCAAAAGGGCTTCCGAAAGTTCATGAACATGAAGGAAAGGCTCCACAAGGATTCGGACTGATCTACCAGGGACGCCTTGTTTGCTTTTACAGTTTTGAATGTGACCTGGGTGATGGATGGGAAGACTTTGATGTTCACAAGGATTCACAGGAAACAAGGATCAAAGCGTTACGGATGGGAGCAAACCTGATCCAGTACTCTTTTATGGGCAGATGATCATTTAAGCTCTGAAGATCATTTACCAAACCTTTTCTTCAGTTCAGCAAGGATATCGCTAAGACCGTTCAGCTTCAGTTCATAAACCGTAGAGAGCATCATACCGAGCTTCCCTTCAGGAAATCCTCCCTTCCTAAGAAACCACTCCAGGTAGGACACTGGCAGATCACAAAGCAGCGTGCCTTCGTACTTTCCAAAAGGCATTCGGGTTTGAACGATCTTAACAAGGATCTCATGATCAGGGATCGGAGAAGCTTCCATTTCAGATTGGGTACGATCGGATGAACTCTTCACTCTTCATCATCTCATCATGCATGATCTTATCCTCTGTGATGAATGGTACAATCTTTCGATATTCATCTATAAGCTTCTCAATAACATCCGATGATCGTAAAGGCCTTCTGAACTCCAGTGCCTGGGAGGCATTGAATAACTCAATGGCAAGAATACGTTCGAGGTTGCATACGACTCTGAACGCTTTTGTTGCTGCGTTAGCTCCCATGCTTACGTGATCTTCCTGTCCATTGGATGATACGATTGAATCAGCGGATGACGGAGTGCACAATTGCTTGTTCTGGCTTACAATTGAAGCGGCTGTATATTGAGGGATCATAAAGCCGGAATTCAATCCTGCATTCTTTACTAGGAATGGTGGCAATCCGCGTGTGCCGGAGATCAGCTGGTAAGTGCGTCGTTCAGAAATGTTACCGATCTCTGATAGCGCAATGCAAAGCATGTCAAGGGCAATGGCCAATGGTTGTCCATGAAAATTTCCTCCTGAAACGATCATGTCTTCATCAGGAAAAACAGTTGGATTATCAGTAACCGAATTGATCTCTGTTTCAAAAACATTCGCTACATATCCTGCTGCATCACGTGAGGCTCCATGAACCTGTGGAATACAACGGAAAGAATAAGGATCCTGAACATGCTGCTTATGCTGTGCAATGATCTGACTTCCTTTAAGCAATCCACGAAAATTCTCTGCAACGGTCAGCTGTCCGGCATGCGGCCTGATCTTGTGAAGGCTTTCGTAAAATGGTTCGATTCTTCCGTCGAAAGCTTCAAGAGATACCGCAGCGATCAGATCTGAAAGTGACAGCATCTGGTTCGCTTTCATCAGACACCAGCATCCATATGCAGACATAAACTGGGTGCCGTTTAGCAATGCAAGCCCTTCCTTTGATTTTAAGCTGAGAGCCTTCCATCCCAGCTCCTTATTCACCTCTTCAGCCTTGTGCTTTTTTCCTTTGTAATAAACATCTCCTAATCCAAGCAACGGAAGACTCAGGTGTGCAAGTGGCGCAAGGTCACCTGAAGCACCAAGAGAGCCCTGCTGATAAACAACAGGCAACACATCATGGTTATAGAAATCGACCAGTCTTTCCACCGTGGCAAGCTGCACAGCACTTTTTCCATATGCGAGTGATTGCACCTTGAGGATCAGCATCAGCCTTACGACCTCTGAAGGAACTTCTTCTCCTGTACCGCATGCATGTGACATCACAAGATTTTTCTGCAGCTGTTCGAGGTCATCCGCAGAGATGCTTTTGTTGTACAAAGAACCAAAGCCCGTGTTGATTCCATAGATCGGTTCTTTCTGGCTGCTCATCTTTTTGTCAAGGTAATCACGGCAATCAGTGATCACTCGCTTCGCAGTGTCAGATAAGCCGATCCGGATTTTTTCTTCCAGGATCGTTTTTAAGGTAGAAAGACCAAGTCTCTCGTCAGATATATAATGGACCTTCATGAATTATTTATTTAGTAAGGTTAACAGCCCTTCATAAGTAATACTCTGCTGTTCACCCGAAGACATATTTTTCAACGTGATGAGATTTTTTTCCATCTCATCAGAACCTATCAGCGCGACAAATGGAATCTTTTTCGCGTCAGCATAAGACATCTGCTTTTTCATTTTTGCACCAGCATCTGGGAACAATTCTGAAGGGATTCCATTTTCACGAAGCAGTGATACAAGATTAAAGCAATGCTCCTGTTCAGCTTCACCGAAGTTCACAAAAAGTATCCTCGTTGAAGATGAGATCTCAGCTGGAAATAAATCCAACTCCTGGAGCACATCATAAATCCTGTCAGCCCCAAATGAAATTCCCACACCTGAAATATTCGGCAAGCCAAAGATTCCAGTCAGATCATCATACCTGCCACCTCCGCAGATACTGCTTGTCAGTGTCCCTGCATCTGCCTTTACTTCGAAGATCGTTCCTGTATAATAGTTCAGTCCCCTCGCAAGGGTGATGTCAAGCTCGAGCCTGCACTTCTTCTGCTTTTTACTTCTGTCAAAAATGAACCTCAGCTCTTCAAGGCCTTTCGCACCTGTTACATTTGATCCGATCAGTCGGGAGATGAGATCAAGTTTTTCATCGGTAGTACCGTTAAATGAAAGCAATGGTCTCACGTTACTCAACGAGTCTTCACTGAATCCTTTTTCAGCAAGCTCTTTTATAACACCGTCAGTACCGATTTTATCGAGCTTGTCAATGGCTACAGTGAATGCGATGAAATTATCTTTCATTCCGATCACCTCAGCGATTGCAGCAAGTATCTTCCGGTTGTTGATCTTAATGACAGCAGGCAGGTTCAGTCTTGTGAACACTTCATCAAATATCTGAACAAGTTCCACCTCGTTCAGGAGCGATGTACTACCGATAATATCCGCATCACACTGATAGAATTCTCGATAACGGCCCTTTTGCGGACGGTCAGCACGCCACACAGGCTGAATCTGGTAACGCTTGAATGGGAATGTGATCGCATGCTGATTCATGACAACATACCGGGCAAATGGTACCGTCAGATCGTATCGCAGTGCTTTCTCAGCAATCTTCGGAGCAAGCTTTTTTGCATCACTCATTAACGACTGATCAACACCATCGAGGTAGTTTCCAGAATTCAGGATCTTAAAGATCAGCTGATCTCCTTCATCACCATACTTGCCAGTAAGCGTCGTAAGGTTCTCCATGGAAGGAGTTTCGAGCGGCTGAAATCCGAACAGCCTGAATACATCACGAATGTTGCTGAAAATATATTCTCTTCTCACCATTTCTGAAGGAGAGAAATCCCTGGTTCCTTTTGGGATGGAAGGTTTCTGAACTGCCATAGGCCGCAAAGATACTACTAAAGGATTTCGTTTAGTAATGACATTTCTTTTGCTCCATACCTCCAAAACAAAGAGGCCCCGGTATTACCAGAGCCTCCTTTAAACTTTGAACTTTAAACATTAAACTTCATTCTCACGTCGTAACCAGCTTCTTATACCTGATTCTCTCAGGAGCTTTATCTCCCAGTCTTTTCTTTTTATTCTCTTCATATTCGGTGTAACCACCTTCAAAGAAATACACCTGGGAATTTCCTTCAAATGCAAGAATGTGTGTACAGATTCTGTCAAGGAACCACCTGTCGTGGGAGATCACCACAGCACACCCTGCGAAGTTCTCAAGAGCTTCTTCCAGGGCACGTAGTGTATTCACATCGATATCGTTTGTTGGCTCATCGAGCAACAGCACGTTCGCTTCGCTTCTTAATGTCAATGCAAGGTGCAGCCTGTTTCGTTCACCACCTGATAACACCCCAGCTTTTTTTCCCTGGTCTGCACCATTGAAATTAAAACGTGAAACATATGCACGTGAGTTCAATGATCTTCCACCAACATCAATCACTTCATTTCCACCGGTAATGATCTCCCATACCGTTTTGTTAGGATCAATATCCGTATGTGCCTGGTCAACATATCCAACTTTGACTGTTGGTCCTATCTTGAATTCACCGGATGTAGGAAGCTCCTGACCCATGATCATACGGAACAAAGTGGTCTTTCCAGCTCCGTTCGGACCAATCACACCAACAATACCTGCAGGCGGTAACCTGAAATTCAAATGTTCATAGAGCAGTCTGTCACCATAGGCTTTTGAAACATCGATCGCTTCAATCACTTCATTACCTAAACGAGGGCCATTCGGGATGAAGAGCTCCAGTTTTTCTTCCTTGGTCTTGGTATCTTCATTTAACAGCTTGTCGTATGCCTGTAGACGAGCCTTGGACTTCGCCTGTCTTCCTTTAGCTCCCTGGCGCACCCAGTCAAGTTCACGTTCGAGAGTCTTTCTGCGCTTGCTTTCTGTCTTTTCTTCCTGAGCCAGTCGTTTTGCTTTCTGATCAAGCCACGAAGAATAGTTTCCTTTCCAAGGAATGCCTTCACCACGATCAAGTTCGAGGATCCATCCCGCAACATTATCAAGGAAGTACCTGTCGTGCGTGATTGCGATAACAGTGCCCGGATAGTTTTGTAAATGCTGTTCGAGCCAATCCACTGATTCCGCATCAAGGTGGTTGGTAGGTTCATCAAGGAGAAGGATCTCAGGTTGCTGAAGCAGTAACCGGCATAATGCGACACGTCGTCTTTCACCTCCGGAAAGATTCTTGATCAGTGCATCACCATCAGGAGTACGAAGCGCATCCATTGCGACCTCAAGCTTGTTATCAAGGTTCCAGGCATCATGCTGTTCGATCAGCTCACTCAGTCTGGCTTGCTTTTCAATGAGTTTGTTCATCTCATCATCCGACATTGGCTCAGAAAACCTGTTGTTTACTTCTTCATATTCTTTAAGAATATTCACAACTTCCTGCGCACCTTCCTGAACAACCTCCTTCACTGTTTTAGTTTCATCCAGGTCAGGCTCCTGTTCAAGGTATCCTACTTTATATCCTGGTGAAAAATGAACTTCACCCTGGTAGTTCTTTTCAACCCCTGCAATGATCTTTAACAGCGTTGATTTACCGGATCCGTTGAGACCAATGATACCGATCTTCGCACCGTAATAGAATGACAGGTAGATATCCTTCAGAACCTGTTTGCTGGGCGGGAATGTTTTGGAAACATTCACCATTGAAAATATAATCTGGCGTCCTTCTGACATAATCGTTAAAAAATTAAAGTTTGGTCATCCATTCTCCGGATGAATAGTCTCTGAACTGTATTCTGCCTTGGAATTTATGACGCTGCAAATATCGTAAAATTAGCCCTTCCCCGGAGGGATGGTTCTCAAGTTTCAAGCTATTTTAGATGGAACGCGTCAAATTTTTCCTTTGATTCAAAAACATTGAAGCCTCTTTGTCGCATTGCTTCAAAAACGATGATCGCGCAACTTGTTGACACATTGAGTGAATCCGCCTTTCCAAGCATCGGGATCCTGATAACGCGATCTGCATGATCGATCCAGAACTCAGATAATCCGTCAGCTTCAGTTCCCAGGATAATCGCTGAAGGAGAAACAAACTCGGAGTGGTCGTGACGATGGCTTCCCGGAAGAGCAGCAGCATAAACTGCGATTTCGTTCTTTTTGAGAAAGTCGAGTGCCTCATCATTCGTACATGTAATAACAGGAACAGTGAACACACATCCGATGCTCGAACGAATGACATTCGGGTTCCATTTATCGGTGCGTGGATCACAGATGAGCACGGCATCTACACCGGCAGCATCCGCGGTTCTCAATATGGCTCCAAGGTTTCCTGGTTTTTCAACAGCCTCCAGAACCACGACGAGCGGACAGTAAGATAGCTTCAGGCTATCAAGCTTATCATCAGGCATATCAACAACAAGCAACACACCCCCACTGTCCTCCCTGTAAGCCATTTTGCTGAACACTTCCGGCGTTACTTCCAGGAGAGTGGCTTCATTGAATTCAGATTGTGCAAACTGGCTGTTGATCTCCGGGCATATAAACACCGAATCAATAGTCAACGATGATTGAAGGACATGACGGATCTCGTTCACACCTTCAACAACAAACTTTTTCTGCAGCCTGCGCTCCTGTGACTTTTCCTGGAGCCTGACTACATTCTTGACCTTCGCATTCTGAAGACTGGAGATCTTTTCTGACATGCTGCAAAGATCGCAGATGATTTTAAATTGATCAGAATATTTAATGCATGAATGGATCGTACTTTTTACACAGGAGTGGTGCATCATTCAAGAGTGTTTACAATTCCGGCAATTTTAATGATGACTTGCGGGCGAAATGGTAATTTTGCATCGATGAAAACGGGGCTAGCTTCTTACCTGAGTTTGATAAAATTCAGTCACACCATCTTTGCATTGCCTTTTGCACTGATCGGTTTTTTTCTGGGAATACATCATCAGCCTGTGGCAGATCCGTTCATGCTTTTTGTAAAAGTGCTGTTATGTATGGTATTTGCAAGATCAGCAGCCATGGCATTTAATAGGTATCTTGATCGAGACATTGACTCCAAAAATCCCCGAACCACAATGCGGGAGATCCCTGCAGGTGTGATTTCCGCAAACAACGCATTGTTTTTCGTGATCATGAATTCCATACTGTTTGTTGCGACAACATGGTTCATTAATCCGCTGTGCTTTTACCTGAGCTTCATTGCATTGTTTGTGATTCTTTTCTACAGCTATACAAAACGATTCACCTGGCTTTGTCATCTTGTTCTGGGACTTGGGCTATCACTGGCACCGATCGGAGCATATCTTGCTGTCACCGCTACCTTTTCGATCATACCTCTCCTGTTTTCCATTGCAGTGATCACATGGGTTTCAGGCTTCGATATCATATATGCCCTGCAGGATGATGAATTCGACAGGTCACAGAATCTGATGTCAATCCCTTCAGCAATGGGGAGAACACAGGCACTGCAGTTTTCGACTGTTCTGCATATGATCTCAGCTTTGGCAATTTTTATCGCAGGTTATGCAGGCAGCTTTTCATGGATGTATTATTCAGGAGCGCTGATCTTCACCGGCATGCTTGTATATCAGCATCGTCTTGTTAAACCTGATGATCTGAGCAAGGTCAATCTGGCATTCATGACAACAAATGGAATTGCCAGTGTATGCTTTTCAGTATTTGTAATTCTTGATCTTTACCTGGGTTAATATGGAAACGGGAGGTTTAATGGACCAGAACAGCGAGATCTATAACTGGGTAATCTTTCCATTACTGATCTTTTTTGCACGACTTTGTGATGTAAGTCTTGGAACCTTAAGAGGTGTGCTCGCATCGAAAGGTAAAAGACAGATCGTACCCTTCATTGGATTTTTCGAAGTGCTGATCTGGCTTGTCGCAATCAGCCAGATCATGAGTAACCTCACCAATGTGATGTGCTACCTGGCCTGGGCGGGAGGCTACGCGACAGGAAGCTACCTGGGCTTATTGATTGAAGAAAAGCTTGCGCTGGGCCTGCAGGTCGTAAGAATCATTACCAATCAGGAATATGAGGCACTGACACATGCGTTGACAGACTCGCATCTGGGATATACAATTTTTGACGGGCAGGGAGCCAGAGGACCGATCAAGATGATCTTTACAATTGTCAAGCGGAAAGAAGTTCCTAAAGTAGCTGCACTTATCCGTGAGCATAACGCAGGCGCATTCTTTTCTGTTGAAGATGTGAAAAGCGCTTCCGCTGTATCGTATAAGCAATCACCATCACGGTTCAGCATCTTCAATTCCATTCTACCTGTAAGAAAAGGGAAATAAGCTCTTCATACCAGTGATAGTAAGAACATGAAGCTGTCGTCATTTCACATTGATAACACTTGCTGAATCAGATAAACAGACTAAATAGTTCTGTTGATACGGGCACAATAAAAGTGACAGCCACGAGAAGGTTCGAATGATGAAACCCTTAGAATAAAGGAGATAACAGTTATTCCTGAGGAGTATCTTCCTTTGATTTCCTGATGCTTTCCTTCTTTCTCATTCTGATGTTGAGTGATTCAACAAGCAGTGAGAATGCCATGGAAACATAGATGAACTTCTTATCCACATGCTGATGGAATGCATCCAGCACGAGGATCATACCGATCATCAGAAGGAATGCAAGAGCAAGCATCTTAATGGTTGGATTCCGGTTGATAAAGTCACTCACCTTACCAGAGAATACGATCATGATCACCATTGCAATGACAACTGCAAGGACCATAATAAGGACGTTTGAAACGAGTCCAACAGCAGTAAGAATTGAGTCGAAGCTGAATACGATATCGATCAGTACGATCTGAAAGATCACCGAATTCATCGTGGCTTTCTTTACAGAGAATTCACTTTCCTCATGGCCTTCAATCTTGCTGTGGATCTCCATGGTTGTCTTATATAAAAGGAAGACACCACCTGCAAAAAGGATCAGGTCTCTGCCGGAAACATCAAAATCATTGATCGTGAACAATGGTTCCTTCATACTCACGATCCAGGAGATACTGAAAAGCAGGGCAACACGCATGATCAGCGCGAGCATCAGACCAATTGCCCTTGCTTTCGGCTGATCCTGTTTAGGCAGCTTACCTGCTACGATGGAGATAAAAATGATGTTATCGATACCTAATACGATCTCAAGAACAGACAGCGTAAGCAAGCTGATCAAGGATGCAACAGAGAATAATTCCTGAAAATTCGAGCTCAAATCCATATCGGCGACAAAAGTAACAATTAGTGTCCCATTCAATTATCGAAAATTTTATCCATCTGTAAAACAACCGCTTATCTTTTTAAACACTACTTTGTATTGCATAGTACAATCCAAAGGATATATCTTTGCATTGTAGTTTTAAACAACAAGGGAAATGAACATAGAAAACACAAAGGCACAAATGAGGAAAGGGGTGCTGGAATTCTGCATCCTCTCAATCCTTTCAGCCGGTGATGCTTATCCCACAGAGATCATTGAGCGGCTCAAGGCAGCTAAGCTTGTCGTGGTGGAGGGTACTTTATATCCTCTTCTTACAAGACTTAAGAACATGGGCCTGCTTACCTATCGCTGGGAAGAGTCTACATCCGGCCCACCTCGCAAGTACTACCGTCTAACCGAACTGGGAGAAAAATTCCTTGCCGAGCTCGAAACGACCTGGCAGGAACTTGTTGATGCCGTGGAAAAAACAACAAAACACAATCCTTCTAATCAGTAAAAAAAGAGATTTAAAAAGTCTAAGAAATGAACAGGACATTAACGATAAACATCAGCGGCATCATCTTTCATGTTGAAGAAGATGCTTACGAAAAGCTGAACAGGTACCTCTCTACGATACGAAGCTATTTTGCCGTTAGCGAAGGTCGTGATGAGATCATGGCTGATATTGAAGCCCGTATCGCAGAACTGCTGAAAGAAAAAGTCACGGTTGCCAAGCAGGTTATCCTGATGGCAGATGTTGACCAGGTTATTACCATCATGGGCAAACCAGAAGATTTCGCTGAAGAAGGTGCGGAACAGTCTGCCTACGAGCTACCTTCCATGTCTGCTCCCAGGAACAAGAGAAGACGCGTTTTCCGTGATCCTGATGAAAAGATCCTGGGTGGTGTATGTTCAGGGATCTCCGCATACTTCGACATGGATCCAATGTGGCTAAGGATCATCTGGGCGGTGCTTGCCATCGGATCTTTCGGAACATTCTTCCTTATTTACATTCTGTTCTGGATCATCCTGCCGGAAGCCAGAACCACTGCTGACAAGCTGGAAATGCGAGGAGAAAAGGTCAACATCAACAACATTGAGAAAAGCATCCGTGAGGAGCTGGGCGGTATTAAAAAAAAAGTTTCTGACCTGAATAATGATGGTCGGGGAACAAGGATGCTTCAGGATCTTGGCAACTTCATCAAAACAGTACTGAAGAGCATCTTCACACTGGTTGGCAAGTTCATCTACCTGATCCTCATCATCGTATCTCTCGCGATTCTGATCGCCGTGCTTGCCGCAATCTTCGGATCTGCCAACGCTGTGCACATCAAGACTGGAAATATCGAAGCATCCTACGGCTTACAGCAGATCCTGTTTTCCATCTTTGGAGACATGACGAATGTAAGGCTTGCCCTTCTTGCCCTGTTTCTTTTCGTATGCATCCCGCTGATCATGATCCTTTATAAAGCCATCAGCAGACTTGCAGGTGTTAGAAGGAACATCCCTGCCCTGAATTATACGGCTCTGGGGTTGTGGATAACAGGAGTCATTCTCGGGTTTTACCTGCTTACGAACGTCGCTACGAGCTTCAAGGAGAAAGGTATTTCATCACAGGTTGTGGACATAAAGCAACCTACAGGAGAAACACTTTATCTGAATGTGAGCGGTCCCCAGAAATGGAGTTTTGATACTGAACACAGGTCTGAGCCATGGTCATTCTTCAGGTTGAAAGACGGAGATACAGAATACGGACTTGCGGAACTGAACATTGAACCAAGTCTTACAGACAGCTTCTCCCTGGAGATCAGGAAATCTGCACGAGGCGAGAATAAAAAAGAAGCCATGAACTTTGCAACTGAGCTTTCTTACAGCTTCACACAGAATGATTCAGTCATTGACTTCAGCAACTACTATGAGCTAAAGGAAAACAGCCAATGGCGGGCACAGAAGGTAAAGATCACAGTATATGTTCCAAAGGATAAAAAAATATATCTGAACAGAAACATGAAAAGCCTGATCTATGATATCGATAACATTCATAATGTTTATGACATGGACATGGTAGGAAGAACATGGATCATGACAGAGCGAGGCCTGGATTGTGTGGATTGTACAGGGTTGGAACTAAATAACAAAGAATCGATAAAGGCTAAACATTTCAATTCTGCGGATCACAGGCATGAAGTGAACATTGAGATCAATGGAAAAGAGCATTCAGTAACTGTTGAAACGGATGAGCCTGGAAAAGAAAATAATGAGAATGCTGGAGGGAAATATTAACCTTCCAGCATCTCCTGCAGCTCTTCAATAGCTTCAAGAAGTCTTTCTGATGTATCCTGGTTCTTCCGGATATACCTGTAAGCTCCTGCTTTGATCAGCTCAGTTACTACACCAATATCCTCCTGACCGGAAACTATCACTACAGGTAGTTCCGGTTTTATTTTTTTCAGCTCCTTTAATGTTTCCAGACCGTTCATTCCGGTGAGTCCAAAATCAAGAATGACCATATCAGGATCGACGTACAAATTCTTAAGGCATTCCTCGCCACTTTTAAAAGGTGTGATCCTGCAGTTCATCTGTGTGCGTATCCCCTGGTCAAGAAGCAGCGCATAAAACTCATTGTCCTCTACAAGAAAGATCGAAAAATGTCCAGGTAGCTTCATCTCAAATTCCTCCGACGGAAAACATTAAAAAACCGTGCCTGATGCGTGCTGTGGGCGATTATTCTCTGAACAATTTTTTTATCTTTGTAAATACAGCATTTATTACAATCCCCAACATATATGTCGAAAACATCGCAAACTATTCCAGCAGGAACTGAACTAGGATTTGAGGAGTTTAAAAAAGCCGTGCTGGTTGACTACAGGCTGGCAATTGAAAGCCGGGAAGCCAGTTTGCTTGGGAGGAAAGAAGTTCTTACCGGGAAAGCAAAATTCGGAATCTTTGGAGACGGAAAGGAAGTCGCCCAGATAGCCATGGCCAAATTCTTCAGGAACGGGGATTTCAGGTCAGGATATTACCGTGACCAGACGTTTATGTTTGCCACAGGAAACCTTACGCTTCAACAATGGTTCGCCGGACTTTATGCGCACACTGATATTGAAGCAGAGCCTATGTCTGCCGGCCGACAGATGGGTGGACACTTTGCCACGCCATTCCTGAACGATGATGGTTCATGGAAAGACCTTACAAAGCAGAAAAACTCATCATCGGATATTTCACCTACGGCAAGCCAGATGCCCCGCCTGCTGGGCCTTGCATTTGCATCCTATTTCTACAGGAAGAATCCAGACCTGCACAAAGGGGAATTCCTGAAATTCTCTGACCATGGAAATGAAGTTGCATTCGGAACGATCGGTGATGCAAGTACATCAGAAGGACTGTTCTGGGAAACGATCAATGCTGCAGGCGTACTGCAGGTTCCTATGCTGGTTTCTGTATGGGATGATGGTTATGGAATTTCAGTACCAAAGAAATACCAGACCACAAAGGAGAACATTTCAGAAGTCCTGAAAGGATTTCAGCGTAATGAAAAAGGAAATGGTTATGAGATCATCAATGTAAAAGGCTGGGATTATCCTGCTTTGTGCGAAGCTTATGAAAAAGCTGAAAAGCTCTGCCGTGAAAAGCACATCCCTGTGCTTGTACATGTTACTGAACTGACACAGCCACAGGGGCATTCCACTTCAGGATCCCATGAACGTTACAAGACAAAAGAGCGGCTTGATTGGGAAACCGAATTTGACTGCATCAGAAAGATGAAAGAATGGATCATTGAATCCGCGATCGCGAACGAAAATGATCTTACTGCAATCGATGAAGAAGCAAAGAAAGCCGTGCGAAATGCCAAGAATGCTGCATGGAGCGATTACACTTCACCGATCAAAGACGAGCTGAAAGAGATCACTGTCCTGCTCGATGGTCTTATCGCGTCGAGCTCCAACAGCACATTCATACAGGCAGTTAGAAATGAACTAACAAGCTCCATTGAACCAATCCGCAAGGACATAATATCAGCCGTGAGACGCTCGTTACGATACACACGTGGTGAAACATCTCCGGCAAAGCACAAGCTCCTTACATGGCTTCAGGAAGCGAATGCAGCCAACCATGACAGGTACAGCTCACACCTCATGAGTGAGTCAGACCGCTCAGCATTGAGGATAGCACCAAAACCTGTTGAATACACGACCCACGACAAGATCGATGGACGTGAGCTCCTGCGTGACAACTTCGATGCGATCCTTACAAATTATCCGAATACGATGATCTTCGGTGAAGACTCCGGAAAGATCGGAGGCGTGAACCAGGGACTTGAAGGACTTCAAAAGAAATTTGGTGAACACCGTGTGTTCGATACAGGAATTCGCGAAGCAACCATCATGGGACAAGCCATTGGTCTTGCATTACGTGGTCTTCGTCCAATCGCCGAGATCCAGTACCTCGACTACCTTCTATATGCTTTGCAGATCATGAGCGATGACCTTGCGACAGTTCAGTACAGAACCAAAGGCAGACAGAAAGCACCTGTGATCATCCGTACACGCGGCCACAGGCTTGAAGGTGTATGGCATTCAGGCTCTCCAATGGGCATGATCATTAATTCCGTGAGAGGTATCCATGTGTGTGTTCCCCGCAACATGACACAGGCTGCAGGATTTTACAACCTGCTCCTTGAAGCAGATGAACCCGCATTGGTGATAGAACCTTTAAATGGCTACAGATTAAAGGAACTGAAGCCAGATAATTTTGGTCAGTGGAAGACACCGCTGGGTATTCCGGAAGTGCTTGAAGAAGGTAATGACATTACGATCGTATCCTACGGATCAACGTTAAGGCTCGTGCAGGAAGCCGCAAAACAGCTTGCTCAGGTTGATATTTCCGCAGAAGTGATCGATGTGCAGACATTACTTCCATTTGATATCAACCACCTGATCGTTGAATCGGTCAGGAAAACAAACCGTGTCATATTCATCGATGAAGATGTACCAGGTGGTGCCTCAGCGTATATGATGCAGAAAGTGATCGAAGAGCAGGCAGCTTACAAATACCTTGATTCTGACCCTAAAACACTTTCAGCAAAGCCACACAGGCCAGCATACGGATCAGATGGAGATTACTTTTCAAAGCCAAGTACCGAAGATATTTTTGAAGCGGTTTACGCGATGATGAATGAAGTAAATCCTTCGAAGTACCCTTCGATCTACTAACCGGATGAAGCGGGTAACAGAAGAAGAATCAACGCACCATGCACTTGAGACACTCAGTACAGGTGATATCCTGAAAGGGATCAATGCTGAAGACAAGACTGTTCCACTCGCTGTTGAAAAAGCACTGACTTCCATCGAAAAGCTCGTGGATGCTGCCCTGCAGAATATGTTGAAGGGAGGCAGACTGTTCTATATGGGTGCAGGAACCAGCGGACGCCTTGGTATTGTTGACGCTTCAGAATGTCCACCCACTTATGGTGTTCCACATGGACTTGTTAACGGGATCATTGCGGGTGGAGATACAGCCATACGTAAAGCGGTGGAATTCGCCGAAGATGACCCTGAACAGGGTTGGAAAGACCTTCAGGCATTCCATGTGAATGAGAATGATTTCATTATCGGGATCGCTGCGTCAGGCACAACACCTTATGTCATCGGAGCGATCGAATCAGCGAGAAAACATGGTTTGCTGACAGGCTGCATCACATGCAATCCGGCCAGCCCGTTAGCACAGGTAAGTCAGTTCCCCATTGAAGTGATTGTAGGACCTGAGTTTGTAACCGGAAGCACCCGCATGAAATCAGGCACTGCGCAAAAGCTTGTACTTAACATGATCAGCACAACCCTGATGATACGCCTTGGAAAAGTGAAAGGAAACAGGATGGTTGACATGCAGCTTTCCAACAACAAGCTCATAGACCGTGGCATAAAAATGGTGATGGACGAGCTTAAAATTTCCTTTGACCAGGCGCGTGTGCTGCTTGAAAAGTATGGAAGCGTGAGGAAGGCAGTTGATGCAATAAAAGGAGGTCAGGAACAGTTTTAAAGCTAATCCTTTTTTGTCATGCAGGACATCGAACCTTACTACAACTGGCGCCATTTATATATCGCATCTGAAGATCAGAATTCTCCTTTTTACAACCGTGAGTACAGCGAATTCGAATACACCAACCAGATCTATAATTTCCTGATTCATCCACAGTGGGATGATATCGGATCTCCTACCCTGTTCATCAAAGTCCTCTTTGCAGATTATGAATCAGGATATGCTGTGATTGAGCTTTTCGGAGAATGGAATGACTGTCTGAACAACGACATCATGTTTCTCAAGCGGGATATTGTTGACCCCATGATGGAACAGGGAATTACAAAGTTTTTACTGATCGGTGAAAATGTGCTCAATTTCCATTATTCCGACGATTGTTATTACGAAGAATGGTTCGAAGAAGTGGAAGATGGCTGGATCGCGTTCCTCAACTTCAGGGAGCATGTCCTGAAAGAATTTGAACGCAGCAACATTGACAACTACATCCTCATGAATGGAAGGCTGAATGATGTGAAATGGAGAACCGTGCATCCAACGGAATTATGCTCGAAGATCGATTCATTCGTCATGAAAAGACTTGCGTAGCATTCCAGTTTATCGCATAATGAAATCAAGCAGAACATTCCGGTAGGCATCAAATCCCATCGTTGTCTGAATTGATCCATGATTCGCTCCTACTACCCTGACAGCCTTTCCTGTTCCACGATAATTCCTGAATACCACTTCACCATGTGTTTTAATTGACAGGAAATCATCTTCAACACCATGTATCCAAAGGAATGGACACTTTACATTCTTAATCTTTCCGGCATTGTCCACTTCAACGGTCGTGAAGAAAGATGCCGGCATATTCAGCAGAGATGCATCTCTCACCATCTCTTTTGTAGATGCGAACGGAGCTTCAAGAATAAGCCTGGAAGGACGAAGTAAACCCGGATGCGCAGTAAGCTGAACTGCCGGAGCTGAGCCCAGGCTGAACCCATACATGATCAGCTTCCTGCTCTCTACACCTTTACCTCTCAACCAGTCCAGCGCTGCACGTGCATCAGCATACATACCATCTTCAGTCGGCACACCTTCAGATCTTCCATAACCACGGTAATCAAAGGTAAGCACACCAAACCTGCTTCTCCCTCCAACATTCGCGAGGAGCTTCGTACGTTGCCAATAAAAATCCATGTGCCACTTATTTCCATGACAATACAGGATCACCGTGTCCTGGTCAATGGTTGAAAGGTCACCCACATAAGTCGCATAGATCGTTACAGGCTCCCTTTCAGAAGGAGTTTTAGAGCTGAGTGTAAATTCATGGATGAGTGAATCATCAATGTGATATGTTTCATCCAGAATAAAATCGTTCTCACCTGTATAGTCATCATACAGGTATTCATTGATCGAATTGTCGTTGTTAAACATGTTGCTGTCGAGCTTCGCACATCCTGCAAGCAGACAGGCCAGGAAAATCATTGTCATCCTTTTCATTTTCCGAATCGTTTTGATACTGTTACATAAACGCCGAAAGCTCCCTTTGATCCTAATGGTGAAATGTAATCAGCTACAACATACCTGTTGTCTTCATGTGGCGCGATCACTTTTGCTTCAAGCTGCCAGGTCCAGGATGAAGGTGAGTAAGTGTACCCAGCCTGCCATGAAGGAATAATAAATGTTGACTGAGGTTCACCATGGAGAGTGTTTCCATTCAGCTCATACCATGCGGAGACTCCACTGTACAATGCTGATTTTTTATTAAGCCTGTAATAGTAGTTAAGATCAGTCTGCGGCCAGATCCTGAATGCCTGATGACCGAAAGCCGTATTGAGGTTCACATGAGCCGTGATACCCTGCTTTAAAGAATCCTTATTCCAGACATTAAACAATGCGCCCGTTTCAAACATCGCGACACCAAAAGCTGCAGCAGTCAGGTGTGCACCACCGGTGACTGTAATGTCAGATGTAACACCATAACCGCCCTGGATCGTCGCGTAAGGAATTGGGATCACTGCATTACCGAGCTTTATCAGCGGACCACCAAAGCCTGCGCCTAACGCTAGCTCGTCTTTTTTGAGTGGCGTTACAAGCCTGGATGGAGCACATGCGGTGACAAATAAAAATAGTATTCCAAGGAGTAATCTGTACTTCATAATTTTTTCAGTAAGCGTACGACATGCTTGTCAACAGGAAATGTCAGATGCTCTTCATCAAGCTCATCTAAAGAGATAAACCGGAAGCATTGAGCACCTTCAGATTCAACATCGAATTGAAATGGCTTGGTGGTGAGTTTGCACAATAGCTCATTCTCTGGCTGAACAAGGTAATACACACTGATCAGCTGGGAGTTGTCAAACGCGCTGGCCTGAAAGAAATCCGTTGTATAAAAATGAGAGAGTATTCTGAATGACTGTCCAAACTCTTCCATGCATTCACGAATGACGCAATCGGCAAGGCCTTCACCAAACTCAAGGCCACCACCGGGGAACTTGGTCATACGCATGCCCATCCGGAATTCATCTGTCACAAGGACCGCATCATCTTTAAGATACAATCCATACGCACGTATGTTAAATCGCACAAGGTTCATCTGCAGCTTTAAATCTATGAAAATTAAGGCAAGGAGATTGCAAGCATCACTACGTATTTACATTACAGATATGATTGCCAATTCAATGCTGTGCATCCCTGATCTAACCGGATTCACAAGGTTTATCAGTGACACGGATATCGCATTCAGCGGAAAAGTGGTTCCATCAGTGCTTAAGGCCATCATCCATAGTAACCAAAGCAGGTATCATATCGGAGAAGTTGAAGGAGACGCCGTATTGTTCTATGCCTTCGAACCTTTTCCTGAACTCAGCAAGATCTACGATCAATGCATGCAGTTCTTCAAAAGCTTTCGTGATGCACTTGATCAGATAGAAAAAGAATTTCCTGAAGAATCATCACGATACCTTAAAGGAAACAAGCTCGGCTTAAAAGTAATTCTGCATTCAGGTTTAACCTTTCCTGAAAAGATTGATACTAGAACGAAGCTGATCGGTGAAGATGTGATCAAAGCGCATAAGCTTCTCAAGAACTCGGTGAAGGAAGATGAATACATCCTTTGCTCTGAAAACTTTCTTTCACAGTATTCAGAAAAAGAGATCACCACAAGTTTCTTTGGAAACCAGATGATCAAAGGCCGCGATTATTATGAGCACATTGGGATGATTCCCTACAGGTACGTACCTGTTAAAAGTTCAGACAGCCGGAGCTGTGGTACTATATGAAGAGACTCCCAGTATGATCAGAAAACAAACCACTGTCACTACGAGCCCGATTAAAAACGTACCATAGCTGATCCTCAGCAACCCATATTTTCTTTGAAGAACAGCACCAAGGTTATAGATATCCACGGTCATGCTTTCGTAAAGATTTCCTGGTACAGACATCAACTCATTCATTCCATGTATGAAATGTTCCACTTCCATTTTAGAGAAGGTTCCGAAGAACAGGACACTTTCTTTTGAATCATCCTTTTTTTCCCTGAGGTTAGGACGGGCACTGAGGATGGCGAAGATGACAGAAACAAGAGATGTCAATAATAACAGAATGAGCGGCACAGTGAACCTCATATCTTCCATGTACCTCGCACGCGCAAAGGTGTATCCGGAACCAATGAAAGACATGATAACAGAAATGATGATCGTGTTGATCGAGATCATCATGTTCGCTTTTCTATCTGCGATGGCGCTTAGTCCGATATGATTTCTGTAGATAGACCGGTACATTGTTTCAATGCCCCTGGACGGACGTTTAGATGCATGTTTTCGTTCTTCTTTGCTTTCAATCTTAGACATCATCTCCTTGACCCGGATGATGTTTGAAGCTTTTCCAGGCTCAAGCTTCTTCTGGCCAAAGACAGTATAAAAGCGATGAGTCTCAAGGAATTCAAGCTGCAGCCTTTCCCATTCAAGATCTGTGTATGTCCTGTTAAGCTTAAGCTCCCACTCTCTTCTTAACAGATTCCCCTTTTCAAAAAAATCTTTTCGTGTGATGTTAGCATAATCAGCATCGTGAAGCACCTGTTGAGCCTTGTTGCATGGAACAGCTCCTGATCTGGTGGACACGATCAGGTCTCTGACTATTGCAATATTTTCCTCACTCATTCCTTTTTCGTGCAGGAATTTTTCCGCAATCTGACAGGATGCATCCTCATGACCTTCGTACTTTTCCAGGTATCCCGTATCATGGAACAATGCGGCGATGAGTATCAGGTCATGATCCACATCAACTCCAGGCTCAGATTCAAGGATCTTCTTACACTCTTTTACAGTGTCTTCCGTATGACTAAAGCTGTGATAAAGAAGTCCGGGCTGAACGTCTTTTGTAAATAAATCAAGCACATAGGTGTAAGCCTCTTTCCTGATCTCCTTATATACACTCATATCCGGGGCAGCACAATTTACATGCCCGTAAATATTTGGTCTGCTTCTTGAATTAATGCCATTCCGTATATGAAACATTATATGATATTACTGATCCCACTGTTTGCCCTGCTGTGCTGCAGTGACATTACCATCCATGACAAGTATGATTTTTCAAAGCCTTCAGAGATTACAGATCTTCCACCGGAGCTTCTTGAAGTGTCAGGTATTTCTTATGTAAAAGACAACCTGATCTCCTGTGTGATGGATGAAGATGCCGTGATCTTTTTTTATGATCTCAACAAGAAGCAGATCACAAACACATACAGGTTCGGCTCTAAAGGCGACTATGAAGACCTTGTTGTCGCCGGAGATTTCGTGTATGTCCTGAAAAGCGATGGAAACATTTTCCAGGTTGATATGAAGGGTGAAGAAGGCAATCGCAAAGAATTCAACACCGGACTGGCAGCGAATGTTGATACAGAAGGGCTCTGTTATGACAAGATGAATAACCGGCTACTTATCGCCTGCAAAAGCGGAGGAGCAAAAAAAGGGAAAGGCTCGGAGAAGTTCATTTATGCATTTGATCTGAAAAGTGAAGCCTTACTGCCAGAACCTGTGATCACCTTCTCGAAGGATGATATCAACAAGTTTATTTCAGATCATTCAGGAGAGCTTCCAAAATCCATTACGGCATTGAAGAATGAAGATAAAATGGATCAGCTTCTTTCGCCATCAGGAATCGCGATCCATCCAAAAACCCAGGAGCTCTACGTGATCTCTTCGCGATCAGGCTTGCTGCTTGTAAGCGACATGAATGGCAAAGTGCTGAACATGGTCACACTGCATAAAGATCTTTTTCAGCAACCAGAAGGAATAACATTCACCCCAGAGGCAAAGCTTTATATTTCAAATGAAGGCAAGAAAAACCCAGCAACGATCGTCGGCTTCGACTATACTTTTTAGTCTGTCGATCGCAGTTACTGTCATGGCGTTTGTGTCGTGCGGTACTGTCAAACCATATTACGACAATGCTTATAAAGACTGGAAGTCACAGACTCCTCCGGATACTTCTCAATTAAAGTATTCTGTTTACCTGATAGGTGATGCAGGCGAAAAGAAAGGGAGGAGACTGAATCCTACACTCCATCTTCTTCGCAACATGATTTACACCAGGGTGGATACTGTACTGTCAAACAGCCGGATTGACTCTACAACGCAGCAGATCTGTTACGACACTTCCTACACCTGTCACAGTGTACTGAATAATAATTCCGTGGTGTTCCTTGGAGACAACATCTATTACCGGGGGTTGCCACCAGAAGATGCGCCTGACAGAAAAGACAAAGAGCTCATTATTGACCAGCAGCTTGATGTCGTAAGACAGTATAAAGGCAATGTATTCTTCGTTCCTGGTAATCACGATTGGAATGAATCAAAGAAGGGCGGACTCGATGCTGTCAACAGGCAGGAGAAATACATTGAAGAATCCTTAAAGAATTACAACTCCTTCCTGCCAAGCAATGGATGTCCGGGACCTGTGGAGAGACACATCACAAGTGATCTTACAATGATCTTTGTTGATTCGGAATGGTGGCTTTATCCTCACGAAGATGAAAAGCCTATAGGCAATGAGAATGGATGTAACATCAACGATCGCTTTGACTTTACCGTACAGTTAGCGGATATGATCAAGCGAAACAAGAACAAGAACATCGTGATCGTTCAGCATCACCCGCTTTTCACGAATGGCAACCATGGAGGACATTACAGCATCAAAGATTATTTCTTTCCGCTGACACTTGTGCGTCCGAATTTATATATCCCGTTGCCTGTGATAGGATCGATCTATCCTTTAATGAGAAAGTATGGTGTTTCAAGGGAAGATCTTTCACATCCTGCCTATCAGCAGCTGAAAGATGCTATGGTTTCTGTTATGGAAAACCAGAAAAATCTTGTTTTTGCTGCAGGCCACGAGCATAACATTCAATACAGAAATGTTGATGGCGTGCATCATGTTGTCAGCGGATCAGGCTGCAAAGACAAGTATGCGGTGAAAGGACTGGGCGCAGGTTTTGTGCATGATCATACCGGATTTGCACGAGTAAACTATTATGAAAATGGCGAAGCATGGATCGAATTCTGGGAGCCTGTAGAAGATGGAACAACCGGTGAGCTCGTATTCAGAACTCCACTTTATGCCTTGTCACAGGAAACCACGAACCTTCCAAAAGATTTTGATTGCTCCGACAGTACGATCACATTCGCAGCAAGCAAGGAATATAAGGCCGGGCCAATCAAGAAGTTCTTCTTTGGAGAACATTACCGTGAGGAATGGAGAACTCCTGTAAAAACCCATTTACTTGATCTGAAGTGCGAGAAAGGTGGGCTCACTCCTACTGCCAAAGGAGGCGGCAGACAAACGGTATCCATCAGACTTGTTTCAAAAGACAGCATTGAATATACTTTACGTACAGTTTCCAAAGATCCGTCATCACTGATACCTATCGGGTTAAGACGAACATTCGCAAGCGATATTTTACAGGATCAGATGTCATCGGCACATCCTTATGGAGCGCTTGTTATTCCTCCAATGGCTGATGCAGTAGGTGTATTTCATGCCAACCCTGAACTTTTCTATGTACCGCACACTCCTGACTTAGGACAATACATCGATGATGTTGGTGGTAAGCTGGCAATCCTTGAAGAGCGGGCCGATGATGATCTCAGCAAGCTTAAAAGCTTTGGATACAGCAAGAACATTGTGAGCGTTAAAACAATGTACAAGAACCTGATGAAGGACAATCATAACACCATTGATCAGAAGTTCTTCCTGAAAGCCCGCCTGTTCGATATGTTTATTGGTGACTGGGATCGTCATGATGACAACTGGAGATGGGGAGAATTCAAAGACAATGGAAACACGGTGTATAAAGCAGTACCGCGCGACCGTGACCAGGTGTTCGTTAAGTTTGACGGAATCATTCCATACTTCTTCAGAACATTTGCTGTAAGAAACTTCAATCACTTCACAGGAGAGCTGAAGAACATGAAAGGACTGAACAAAAGTGCAAGCCTCCTTGATAAAACACTGATCACTGAGCCTACACTTGAGGAATGGCTTGCGATTGCGGACACATTGAAAAAGCAGCTTACAGATTCGGTCATTGAAAATGCGATCAAAAAATTTCCTCCTGAGATCTATGCTTTATCAGGAAAAGAGATCACCGAAAAACTAAAGATGCGACGCGAACAGCTTGACCAGGCCGCCCTCGATTACTACAGGATCCTTTCAAGAATGGTAGAGGTTATCGGCTCCAACAAAAATGAAAAATTTGTTGTCAACAGAAAGAATGACCATGAAACCGAAGTGACCATCTTCGGAGAGAACGACAGCACCAAAGGCGTTTATGACAGGGAAGTCTATCGCCGTGTGTTTAAAACAATCGAAACAAAGAAAGTCATACTCTATGGCTTAGATGGTGATGATGTGTTCGAAATGACAGGACCAGCTCAAAAAGGCCCAGTTATGAAGATCATTGGTGGAAAAGGTAAAGACACATACATTGACAGTACAGACATGAAAGGAATTCGAAAGTCAACCAAGATCCTTGACTACAGAGGCGAAGAAAATGTCATTTCAGGAAATGTAAGAGCAAGACTTTCGACAAACAAGAATGTAACTGAGTACGACAGTTATAAAGAACTGGTGTTCAAGAGAAGTGCGTTAAGGCCACGCTTGTTTGCAGAGTACAATAATGATTATGGTTTTTATACAGGAGCAGGGATCTTAATGAAGAGATACAACTTTGGAAAGCCTCCTGCGAACTCAGAACATCACCTCAACTTCCATTATGCAACAAATACCAATTCAAGGATCTATAGCTACAAAGGTTATTTCCATTCTTTCCTTGCAAAGAACTACGACCTTCAGATCTATCTAAGGCAAAGCGGTCCCAACAATGAGATTAATTATTTCGGGATCGGAAATGAAACCAAATGGGATAAAAGCCTTGGCATTGACAATTACAGACTGAAGATAGGACAGCAATATGCTTATATAGGGATGGCTAAGAAAACATCCACACATACAAGAATTTCTGTAGGACCTCAGTACCAGAGAACAATTCTTTCAAGAGAAACAAACGTTGTGGTGGACGGACCAGAGAAATTCACTTCCACCATCCTCGGCCCTCAGAATATTTATGGGCTACGTTTAGACGGTGTACTGAATGTACTTGACAGCGATTCTGATCCTACAAGAGGCGTTAAGGTCAGTGTGAAATCGGCACTCAATATTGTGGACAGATCAGATGATGTTTACAGCCCAATTTCCGGTGATGTAAGTTTCTATCTGACACCGCGTGGAGGTACATTCCCATTGACGATGGCATTCCGCCTTGGTGGAGGGATCAATTTTGGAGAGCATCCGTTCTATGAATCGAATTTTGTAGGAGGTACAACAAACCTGAGAGGCTACAGATGGAACCGGTTCGCCGGACAGTCCATGACATACCAGAATGTTGATCTGAGGTTCAGGCTGTTTGAATTCAGGAACTATGTAGTCACCGGAAAGTGGGGCTTGCTTGGATTCGTTGACAATGCCCGTGTATGGAAAGATTATGAAGTATCCAGCAAGTGGCATACAGGATATGGTCCGGGTGCCTGGGTGAATTTCTACAACCTGTTTATTCTTTCAGGATCAGTAGGGTTCTCTGAAGAAGGCCGTTTCGTAACTGTTTCCAGTGGATTCTTCTTCTGAAAAAGGGATGAAATAAAAACAGGATGACCTTTGGAAATCCGCGTCAGTTAAGTATCTTAAAGAAATGCGTGACGACGAAAAACCTGACGATTTTATCCAGGGTAGAGGTGCACAGATTAACACGTTCAACAGGTTCAGGAAAGCAGAGTATGTCACCGAGTACCCTGAAGTGCTCGATGAACCTCTGATAGCAAGCACCAAAACGAAGGTCTTTTATGAGTACCCTTCCAACATTGTAAATAAGGTCGATAGTCCGGATGTTGGAATGATGTATTCTGTGAATCCTTACCAGGGTTGTGAACACGGCTGCATTTACTGCTATGCCCGAAACTCTCATCAATACTGGGGTTACAGCGCCGGATTAGATTTCGAAAGCAAGATCATTGTAAAGCCTGACTCTCCGCAGCTTCTTGAAAAAGTTCTGCGAAAGAGAACGTGGAAACCTGCAGTCATTTCGCTTTCCGGAAACACCGATTGCTACCAGCCGCTGGAAAGAAAATATCAGCTGACTAAAAAGATGCTTGAGGTATTACTGAAGTTCAGGAATCCTGTTGGCATCATCACAAAAAATGCGCTCATCCTAAGGGATCTTGAAATACTGAAAGAGCTTGCTTCAATGAATCTTGTGCATGTTATGGTTTCTATTACTAGCCTCGATGAAAGCCTCAGACTACTTCTTGAGCCACGCACAGCCACTGCGAAACAACGATTCAGAGTGATAGAGGAGCTTAGCAAGAATGGTATTCCTGCAGGGATCATGACAGCCCCTATCATCCCGGGACTGAACAGCATGGAAATTCCGTCCCTCATAAAAACAGCAGCTGATGCAGGAGCTGTAGGTGCCGGCTATACGATGGTAAGATTGAACGGTGCCATCGGAGAGATCTTCACTGACTGGATCAAAAAAGCAATGCCAGATAAAGCAGACAAGATCCTGAACCAGATCATGGAAGTGCATGGAGGCACTTTGAATGACAGCAGGTTTGGAACACGCATGAAAGGAGAAGGAAACATTGCATTCATGGTGAAGCAGATGTTCCATCAAAGCGTCAGAAAACATCTTTCCGGCCGTTCGTTCACAGAATATGATTACTCATTGTTCAGAGTTCCTTCAGAAGACGGACAGCTCGATCTTTTTTAAGCGTTCAGCTTTTTCTGAAGATCAAGCCATTCAATTGCCGTTCTTTCACTGCTAAATAGCTTCGTAGGCAGAAAAGGCTTGTGAAACCTCAGGTAAAAGTTTCCAATCACCTGCATGGCGATGCTCGGAATAACAAAGGCATCAGCCAGAGAAAACCTTGATCGTTCTTCACCGGCAGTGTATTGTCTGACATCAAAAGGAATATTCTCCATATCGGGCATAACAATCAGGTTATAAAATTTCTTTCCCTGTCCCCATATGCCTACAATCTCAGTCATATCTTTTATATCCTGAACACTGATGACCTTTTCTTCATGAATTTCAAAACGTATGATGTCATCGTCCCGTTGCTGGATCAATGCGGAAGGAATAGTTATCTCACGAAGGATCTTTACTTCTTGCACAGAATGAATTTCAGTCTAAATCTTTCATCTTATCAAACGAATTCTCAATGAAGATAAAGAAAGAAGAAATGCGGTGAATTAAGAATTAATATTCTTAAATGGTCCTGATGCGTTTTCCAACAGCAAGAACAGATGTTGGTCTGAGCCCATTCAGCTTGCACAGCTTTTTAACTGTGGTGCCTTTTTTTCTGGCGATCTTAGACAATGTATCGCCTTTACGAATCACATAATACTTTCCGCTTTTCTTAGGAGCCGTTTTATATGCTGTAAGCTGTTTAAAAAGATCCGGGCTAATGGTAAGCTGTTCGTGAAGCAGCTGGTACGATTTAAAAGATATCAGGGATTCCGGATTAATTGGCTTTCCTCTGAATCGTACTTCGAAATGAAGGTGACTGCCTGTAGAACGTCCGGTATTTCCTCCGAGACCTAATACTGTTCCACCGGAAACATGCTGACCTACCTGCACTTTAATTTCAGATAAGTGACCGTAGAGCGTTTCAAGGCCGTTATTGTGTCTGACAACAACAACATTTCCGTAACCATTGCTGACACGGGCTACACGTACAGTTCCATCAAATGCACTTACAACAGTATCTCCGGTTTCAAGGTCCAGGTCAATACCGCAATGGAAATTCCGGCGTCTTGGTCCATAAGGAGAAGTGACCAGCCCTTTGATGGGAGGAACATAAGAACAATCATACTGATCGCCCAAAGAAAGCGTTAATGTATCAGTGAGATTGAATTTATACGGATTGATATTAAAGGTATCCCAGACAGAATACAAAGAGTAAGCAGGTGGCAGGTAGCTGACACTGATCTCGTCCATGTCAGTATCGTACTCGTCTTCTTCAGTGATCTCTTCATTGTTGACATGATACCTTACAGTGTCGCTGTTATTGGTGGTACCAGACTTTGAAGCACCCGTATAAACCCCTTTCGCGCTGAGCGAGAGTGTAAAAACACAGATAAGGAGTAAATTGAGTGCGATTTTCAACAAAGCAGAATTCTTTTCTATTTTTGCGAAAATAAAGAAATAAAATTTTATTTCCACGGATCTGGTTTGCAGAATTTCAAAATATTATTGTTAACAACTGTTAAACGAACAATTTAAACCGCATGACAAAAGCTGAGATTACTACTGAAAAAGGAACAATGATTGCCGAATTATACGAAAACGAGGTTCCTGTTACTTTTAAGAATTTCGTTACACTGGCTGAAAAAGGATTTTATGACGGACTGCACTTTCATAGAGTGATTCCTGGATTTGTTGTTCAGGCAGGTTGTCCTAAAGGAGATGGCACCGGTGGTCCTGGATATTCAATTAAATGTGAAACCAGTGCGGAAAAGCAATTCCATGATAAAGGTGTTCTTTCAATGGCTCATGCTGGAAAAGATACAGGTGGTTCACAGTTCTTCATTTGCCTTTCAAGAAATCATACAGCCCACCTTGACCGCCGACACACCTGTTTTGGCAAAGTGCTTGAAGGTCTTGACATCCTCGATTCAATCAGAATGGGTGACCATATAGAAACGATCAGGATCATCAGGGAGGCTTAATGGAAAGCCTTCACTGGCTTGGTTATCCCGGATTATTTCTCTCAAGTTTTCTTGCTGCGACTGTACTGCCTTTCAGTTCAGAAGCTGTACTCTCTGTTCTACTTATTAATGGATATGACCCCGTAGCCTGCCTTTCCCTTGCCACTGCCGGCAATTGGCTTGGAGGGCTGACGAACTACCTCATTGGCTATAAACTTAAATGGGAATGGCTGTCCAAATATTTCCGGATAAAAGAGCACACCATTCTGAAACAGAAGAAGCTTGTGGATAAATGGAAAAGCTTTCTCGCCTTCTTTACATGGATCCCGGTGGTAGGTGATGTTTTTTCTATAGCACTTGGGGTTTTCAGATCGCCTTTCGTTCCTGTCGCGCTTTTCATGTTATTAGGAAAAGGCTTGCGTTATGTTGTGTGGGGGCTATTAACTATATTTGGTAAAAACGCGATCGTTGCAGTCATTCATACTCCTTCTGCTCTCATTTTTAATCTCTTTTAGTTCTTCTGAGAGACTTTGTAGAAAAACTTCCTGTTTTAAGGTTGTTAAGGCAACCCGCCAGTCCTGGGTTGCAGGAACAAAAAATGGTGGACATGGAACGAATTACCTGATCACCTGTGTCGCTTCAACTTCAAGCGACAAACTGAAGATACGGAAGCTCTGGATTGGAGATCAGTCCTTTGAAGTTAAAGCTGTAAAAGACCTGAATGCCTATCCACAGGAAAAATTTTCGGCAGGAGACACCATATATATACAGGCGAGCCGTTTTATTACTCCTAATGATACAACAGTTATAAGATCAGAGCCTGCTCCTCAGAAATATAAGGGAGAAGCTCTTATCGGATATAAATGCGGAAACAAAACACGATACACTCCAGTTGAGAAATTTGAAGTTCTCAGCCGCTTAAACATGCCTTAACTGCACAATGAAAAAACTTATACTCCTACTTGCTTTTACTACAGGTGTTACATCCTCTTTTTCACAGGAATGGCGTGACCCTTCGGGAAATGAAACACTCGAAAGCGTCAGGCAGAAATTCCATCAGTTTGCTGAAAAGGAACTAAAAAACGAAGCTGCAAGAAGAAAAGCTGAGGCAGTTTCGAAAAGAGGCATACCCGGAAATGCCATTGAAGAATTTGGTGAAGACAAGGTCAAAGGATTCAAGCAATTCAAACGCTGGGAATATTTCTGGGAAACCCGTGTGTTACCTGATGGTACATTCCCGGCTCCTGATCACACCTACAATGAATACATGAATCAAAAAAACCAGCGTGTAGCAGGAAGCCAGTCAACGGCCAATTGGACACACATGGGCCCGACAACCGTACCTTCCAGCGGTGGTGGTGCAGGCAGAGTAAACTGTATTGCTTTCCATCCAACGAACAGCAACATCATCTGGGTCGGTTCTCCCGCAGGTGGCTTATGGAAGAGCACAGACGGTGGAACATCATGGACATCGAACACAGACCTGCTTCCCAACCTTGGAGTGTCTGATATTGCCATCAACCCTCAGAATCCACAGATCATGTACATCGCAACCGGCGACGGTGATGGTGGAGATAACTACAGCATTGGTATACTTAAATCAACCGACGGCGGAATGTCATGGACAACAACCGGAATGACCTACCAGGTTACAAACAGCAGGTACATTTACAGGTTACTGATAGATCCTGTTAACCCGAATGTTCTGATCGCAGGATGTAACAATGGAATCTGGAGGTCAGCTGATGCCGGTGCAACCTGGAGCGTTCGACGCTCAGGCAATGTAAAAGACATCGAAATAAAGCCAGGAAATCCATCGATCATGTATGCGATCTCAGGTTCAAACATGCTTAAATCAGTCAATAACGGAGTAAGCTGGGTATTGTCAAATTCAGGATTCCCTACAAGCGGTGTTGGAAGAACAGCCATCGCGGTAACTCCGGCAGATACGAATGTTGTGTATGCTCTGATCTCAAAACCTGCAGGAACTGGAAACGGTGAAGATTATGAATTCCATTCCCTTTATAAAAGTTCCGATGGAGCTGCTACATGGACAATGCAATCCGACAGCCCAAACCTTCTTGGATGGTCATCAAATGGAAGTGATAATGGAGGACAGGGATGGTATGACCTTGCCCTGGCAGTTTCAGAAACAAATGCCGATGTGCTTTTCGTCGGAGGAGTTAATCTCTGGAAGAGTACAAACGGTGGAACTACATGGTCAATTAGCGCACATTGGTACGGTGCCAATGGAAAACCATACGTTCATGCAGATGCGCACATGCTGAAGTTTGCACCAAACAGCGGCACCACCTTGTATGCTTGTGTGGATGGAGGTGTGTTCAAATCAACAACAACAGGCACTTCATGGTCAGATAAAAGCAATGGCCTTCAGATCATGCAGTTTTACAAGATCGGAAGTTCAGTAACCAATCCTGCCCGTGTACTTGGCGGATCACAGGACAATGGAACGAACATGATACTTAACAGCTCATGGGAACGCGTGATCGGTGGTGACGGAATGGAATGCCTGGTTGATCATTCAAACGATCAGGTCATGTTTGGTGAGCTGTATTACGGAGACATTAGAAAATCGATCGATGGCGGAAATACGTTTTATTCTGTTATGCCGGCCGGTGCTAATGATGGAGCGTGGGTGACTCCGTATGTCATGGATCCAAATGATCACGACATCATGTACCTTGGTCTTGATGAGATCTATAAATCATACGACAATGGTGACAGCTGGATTCCAGTAACAACAGGCCTTTCAAATGGTTCATTATACAAGATGCTGGCTGTTGCAAAAGCAAATTCCAATTACGTGTATGCATCAACGGGAGGCTCTACATTTAAGTCAACCGATGGCGGCACTAACTGGACATCAATAAGCACAGGTCTTCCAGGCACACTTGCAAATTACATTACTGTTAAGCCATCTGACGCAAACACGGTGTACATTACTCTTTCAGGCTATACAGCCACACAGAAGGTTTATATGACAACGAATGCAGGAGCCACATGGGTGAACATCACTGCAACAGGATTGCCAAACACACCGATCAACTGCATTGAAGTTGAGAACAACAGCATGACAGGAATCTATGTCGGAACTGATCTTGGCGTGTATTACAGGAACGACACGATGACTTCATGGATCCCTTACAATAACGGGCTTCCAAATGTCATTGTAAATGAGCTTGAGATCAACTACCTGAGTGGTAAGCTGCGTGCCGGAACTTATGGACGCGGATTATGGGAATCGGATCTGTTTACGAACACCATCACCTCGTTAAAAGACCAGAACAATGAAGCGGATGCACTTGTGTATTATCCTAACCCTGCAGCAGGAATGGTGACGATCGAGAATCTGCCTTCTTCAGGAACGCTGGAGCTGGTAAATGAAACTGGCCAGGTAGTGTTCCGCACATCTATACAAAAAGGAACAGAGATGATCGATGTTTCTTCATTTGCTTCAGGCATTTACTTTTTGAAAGTAAGCTCTGAAAATAACATCAGCAGAAAAAAGATCGTAGTTAAGAACTAACCTTTCTGCTTCCCTGTCACATAATTTATAAAACCTTTCATCTGCTTATTGAACAAAGCGTTCAGCTCAGGTGAAAGGTTCATTAAATAAACTGGTAAAAGGAAGATCAACGTTACGAGGGTGCTCCTGACGAGTATGTTCGCATAAACATTTTCAACCGCCG
Source organism: Bacteroidota bacterium (assembly GCA_036675075.1). Taxonomy (GTDB): domain Bacteria; phylum Bacteroidota; class Bacteroidia; order JAKFFM01; family JAKFFM01; genus JAKFFM01. Next base: position 45,943 of record JAKFFM010000038.1, on the reverse strand, counting down.
GAACCAGCCAGAGAATCCCGGTTGTGATCAGACCCATCAAAACAACAAGTGCAATTCTCCTGTCGAACGGTTGCAACCCGAACGACATATTCACATAAATCAAACGAAGGGTATTATAACTGACTAGAGTTACCAGTGTTGCCAATGCGGCGCCATTCATATCGAACTTTGGTATGAGGGCTGAGTTGGATGCCACCGCGATCGTGATAAGGATAAACGTGAACGCAAGATCGGTCCTGAACTTTTTCGATGTAACCAGGATCACACCATTCAATCCGCTGACCATATCGAACAGCCGGCCAAGGCTTAAGAAAAGGAAAACATACCTGCCAGATGCATATTCGTCAGGCATGAAATAAAAAATGTTGTCCATGTTCTCCCATAGCCCAAGGAAAATAAACATCCCCACAATGGCATTCACGAGAGACACTTTCGTGTAAACCTGCTGCATCTTATCCATGTGCCGGTTCTTCCAGTATTCAGCAACAAGTGGCCCGGACACCTTCAGCATTGCGCGGTAAGGGATCATCATGATCGTTGACATAAACGCCACTGTGGTGAAGATCCCTGTAGAATGAAGGTTCACCATTCCCGCAAGCATCAACGCATCAATATTAGCCAGCAGCACATTACTGATGTTGCTGATGAATGAAACGATCCCGTAGTTAATGATGATCCTGTTCAGCCTTTTGTTTGTGCGTGTCAGCATCGGCTTTACATGAAGCTGCTTAAGGAAAGCGATGTAAACAAGGAGGATGAGTGCAGGCGCGGCATTCGCCAGGATGTAAACAACCACAAACTCTTCGAAGCTGACGACTTTGAACGCATAAAGCGAGATCGAAACAGTAACCAGGATGCGAAGTGCGATCTCATTTACGAAGGCAGGCACCACCGTTTTGAAAAGCGATCTCAGGTAGGTATCAAACAGGGAATAATAAAGCGTTGCAAGCCCGAGTGGGATCAGGAATAGGTAATACTCGGTGAGCAAGGGTGATTTCTGTCCGTAGTAACTTATGATCTCCTCTTTGAAGATGAGAAACAGAATGGTAAGAAGAGTAAATCCTGCAGAAACCAGAGCACCCGTCCAAAAAAGAAATCCATTGTGCCCCTTCTCAGGATCTTTATAGAATGGAAAAAACTTCAGCGTGATATTCATCGTACCCAATGCAGAAAACTGGGCATAAATGGCGGCAATGCTGATCAGGATATTGGATAAGCCTACCTGTTCAGTTGTAAGGAAATGTGGGAAAAGCAGTATCTTATTGACATACCCGAGTATGGCCCCGAGGTATGATATAATGGTGATCTTTATGCTATCGCTTTTAATTATGCCCATAAATCACCGCAAGTAACGCACGATACTTAATTTTGCAGTCCCAAAGGTAATTATGAATCTCATCAAATTAAGGATACTGCTAAACAAGGTTAACAAACTTTTGTACACCAGCGTAACCTCCATGCTTGATTCAGTGCTTACTGCAGTCAGCAGCCCAACTGATGAGAAAGACACCATGCTGATCATTTTTGTTGGTGAATCATTATCACCAAGAGTTGAAAGGCTTGCCAGGCAATTAAAAAAACATGGATACAGAACATACCTCATCTGTCATAAGCATGGCTATGTTTCCAAGTTCGCAGGCGACACATGGGACAAGGTGATATTATACAGAAATGTCAATCACCTCAAAAGGATCATAAGGACCTCCCCTGCTCCATTTTTGTATCAGTGCTTCATTCCTAAAAGCCGTTACATTGATCGTGTCCGGAATGAATTCAGATCAGAATGGATCCTCGATGTTCAGGACATCTATACCATCTATTATGAAAAGGATCATGGAATACGCTGGCTCTACCAGGAACTTCCACATGAAGAGAGCTTACTGAGGAACACCCACGGAATTCTTGCGAACAGTCTTGAAGTGAATGAAGCCTACAGGCAGCTTGGTGTAAGCGCCAAACCTCCGACACTTTACTTCCCACTCTATTGTGAAGAAGACAAATTCAGGTATCCTGAAATCATGAACACCGGTGAATATCATTTTGTCTATGCAGGTAACATTGCAGGCAGTCACCGTGACCTTCAGCAATATGGTGCAATTCAGCTGATGTGGCTCGCCCGGTTGCTGAACAGCCAGAAGATACATCTTCATATCTATCCAAGCCCTTCAACCTTAAAGGCCGATTATGAAGAATACTACCGGCTTATGAAAGAGCTTCCTTTTCTTCACATGCATGAAAGCGTAAGCCAGTCACAACTTTCAAAAGAGCTTGAGCAGTATCATTTCGGACTGCTGCCATTCTTCAGCAATGCGAATCAGAACCGTCAGGAAAAATATAAATACGCCACCACACTCAAGCTGTTTAACTACATAGAAGCAGGCTTACCGATCATTGTTTCCAGTGACCTCGTTTACCAGAGCTGGATAGTTAACAGATACAAGGCAGGCATTTCCATCACAAGAAAAGACCTGGACTCCATTCATACGATCATTGAGTCAAAAAACTATTCAACGATAAGAGAAGAGCTTTTCAGAGAAAGAACAAAGCTTTCGCTTGAACGGAATACGTCACGAGTGATCCAGTTTTACAGGGAGATCAAGAATGGTCAGTAGATCACTGTAACTGTGCCTTTGGCCGTCCTGTTATGATCAGTGATGTAACGGGCTTTCCAAACATATACATCCTGCGGCACATTGCCCCCCTGGTTGTTTTTTTTGCCATTCCATCCCTGGTTGACATCCTCAGAGTAATAGATCAGCTCGCCCCATCTGTCAAAGATCCAGAGCTGGAATTCCTTTACACCTTCACCAACAGCTTTGAACTTATCATTGACCTCATCGCCATTCGGAGTAAATGAGTTAGGAAAATAGATCACCGGATCTTCAATGATCCTGACACAATGAACGGTTGTATCGATGCACTCATAATTATTAAAAGCAGTTAACTGTACACAAAAAATTCCTGTATCGGCATACCTGCTGCATGGATTGTTTTCAAGCGATCTGATTGTATTACCTGTGAGATCAAAGTCCCATTCGAATGCATGAGCGCCCGTTGACAAATTATTGAAGCATACCACAGGATTTAATATTGAATATGAAAATAATTCTGTTGTAAAAGTGGCATGCGGGCTTGGGTGAATTTTAATGAATGCCTGCTTCACAATCGTATCACTGCAACCATAGGAAGAAACGACAATGAGTCGAACATCATACTGTCCTTCTTCAGAATAACATACCTCAGGTTCTGATGTATTTGAAACAACATTATTACCTGGATTCCATTCCCAGCCTGTGATCCATCCGTTGCTTATCGAAGATTGATCCCTGAAGCTGACACATGTTACTGGACATCCTTCAGCAGCCGAAGAACTAAAATCAGCAACTGGCAATGGGTGAACGGTAACAGTTGAAAACCCGACAGCCTTGCAACCCGCTGTTTCGCCGCTAATAGTGTATGTAGTGGTTACAGAGGGTGACGCGATCACGTTGCTTCCATAAGCTGAACTAAGAGAAAGAGCCGGACTCCAGGAATAGGTGGTTGCTCCGGATGCACTTAGTTGCATGCGACCACCATCGCACATGTTATGATCAGAAGAGCTCACGGTTACCTGATTCACCACAGCAACTGAAAGCGATGTATCTGTGCACCCGTTTGACGAAGTGCCTGTAACTGTATAGGTAGTGGTTGATGTTGGCGATGCCAAAACCGATTGTCCTGTAGAAGATGAAAGTGTAACTGATGGGGACCAGCTGTATGTTATGGCGTTTGATGCATGTAATGTCACAGGCTCCGCATTACAGCTCATGGCTGAAGTTGAACTTATGGTAACACCTGGTACAACAGAAACAAACACTGTGGCTGTATCAGAGCATCCGTTTGTAGTTCCGGTGACTGTAAATGTATATGAAGATGAAGGGGAAGCCAAAGGCGAAGATATGTTCAATGCAGATAGTGATGATGCTGCTGACCAGCTATATTGATCAGCACCCGAGGCATTCAGCTGTACAGAATCACCAGCACATACAACAGAAGCAGATCCTGCAGAAACAACCGGCGTCAGATTCACATTCACGATGACAGATTCCGTCCGTGCACAATTATTAATAGTACCTGTTACTGTATAGGTTGTAGTGACAGAAGGTGATGCAAATGGAGTTGCAATGGAAGGATCAGACAAGGTAGCAGCTGGCGACCAGGTATATGAGTCAACACCACTCGCTGAAATCAAAACACCAGTGCCTTCACAGATTGATTTATCACTATCAGTAACAAGTGGAACAGCGATAACATCGACAAAAACCAATGCCGTATCATTGCACCCATTCTCGGTACCGGTAACAGTATACGTCATGGAATTAACCGGAGATGCAGTTAAAGAAGAAGCATTCGGGTTAGATAATCCAGTTGAAGGTGACCAGGAATAGGTCGAAGCACCTGAAGCGGAAATCACAACCGAAGATCCTTCACAGATGACCTGATCACCTGAAGAAGTTACTACAGGTTTTGGAACAACTTCAACCACTATAACATCCGACATTGTACAGTTGCTGAATGAGCCCGTAACTGTGTACGTTGAAGTTACAGCAGGACTCGCGTATGGATTGGAAACAGTGAGTGATGACAATGTAGGATCAGGTTGCCATTGATAGGATGACGCACCTGAAGAAGCAAGCATCACACCTTCACCAGAGCAGGAAAAAAGATCCGGACCAGCTGTCACATTTATGCTGACAACATCGACTACGACAACATCAGTGCCTGAACAATTGTTTGTAATGCCAGTCAGCGTATAGGTTGTTGTTGTTGCAGGCGATGCGTTTGTTGTTGCAGAAGAAGGATTCGACAATCCTGTTGAAGGGCTCCAGTTATACATCGTAGCACCTGAACCAGATAATGAAACAGAAGCACCAGGACATACAGGTTGATCCAGACCGGCATTAACAACAGGAGTTGGTTCGACATTGATGACGATCTCCGTTGATGAAGAGCATGAGCCAGAAGTGCCAGACACAGTGTATGTTGTAGTGCCTGATGGTGATGCAATAACCTGGCTGCCAGTGGAAGTATTGAGGGAAGATACCGGAAACCAGGTATAAGACGTAACACCTGATGCTGTGATGACTGTTGAAGAACCCTGGCAGATGTTCGTGTTTCCAAGGAGCGAAATTGTAGGAGGAGGCGTAATGGTAATCTCGGAAGTAGAAGTATCAGAACCACAGGAGCCGGATGAAATCAGCTGAACAGTATAGGTACCAGGCGTGTTATAAATGTGTGAAGGGTTTTCCAGAGCCGAGGTGTTTCCATCACCAAAATTCCAGGAATAGATTGCAGAACCTGTGGAGCTGTTTTGAAAAGAAACCGGGGAGTTGACACAGATGGATTGCGGAGCAAGAAAAGATGAGATATTGGCACAAAGAGGAACAACTTCAATATCATCCAGGTAATACAAACAATGAGGAAGCGAACAACCTCCGCATACAACCTGAACAGTCGTATTTAAGTCTGTAAAGAAGTTACCTAATGCAACGAATTTATATGCACTGTCTGCTACAATTGTATCTGAAACAGTAACCCAACCTGATTTATCTGTAATGACTGCGGATGTCCACATATGTGCCTGGTTATTAATCAGAAAGGTTTCTGTTGTTGACAGCTTCATTCCAAGCCTGTTGCTGGCTGTTGTTACATTGTCCGCGAGACTGGCTTTATAACTTAATCTATAGGATACACCAACCTGCAGAGGGGTTGAAAGCTGGATATAAATGTTTTCCCTGTAGTCGGTAGCAATTGCATTGGATAAGGTCGCCATTCCCATGTATGCCTGTCCGGTCGATGGAACCTGGTTACCCCACACATTTGAAGGTGCAGAGAACGAACCTCCGTTGCACGAATGCATGTATTCAGTATGATGTGGAGTGACATTATTCTGAAACGATGGTTTCCAGCCAATTGCGAGGGAAACCTGGTTGTATGTTGTCGGACAGCTCGACTTCTGCTCAAAGCTGTTATTCGGTACATGGTTCTGCGCTGGGGATGCTGTGATCAGAGCAAAGAAAATCAAAGCGAAACTGTATAAAAACGCTTTTCCCCTAACCATTGTATCTGCCATATAATTGATCAAATGTAAGAAGAATCGAAACTACGGGCTGTTCCCACGTGTTTCTACCCATTTTTCTTATCTTCGTAAGTCATAAAAATGAGAACAATAATCGCCGGGGCCAGAGCTGATGGTCATGCTAAAGTGGTACTGGAAATTCTCCAGGCAGCCGGGCATGAAGTCATTGGTTTTCTTGATGATGATCTTTCAAAAAAAGGTCAGTTGATCAGGACTCTTCCAGTGCTTGGTTCCATGGATGACTTGTCAGGCCTTATCATAACACATAATCTTGAAGCAGGCATTGCTGCGATAGGTCATAACGCCGGAAGACGCGCGCTTGCTGAAAAAATTAAAAGCAGCGGACTTAAGCTCATCTCTGCGATACACCCAACTGTTCATCTTGACTCTGATGTGAAAATCGGAGACGGAACTGTGCTTTGTCAGGGAGTAATTGTCGTGACAGGTACTGTCATCGGTGATTGTGTAAATATTCATACCGGTGCAACGATTGACCACGACAATTATATTGAGGATGGTGCCAACCTTGGTCCGGGTTGTCATACTGCCGGAAGAGTGAAAATCGGACAGGACTGCTTCCTGGGTACAGGAACTGTTGTTATCCCCGACATTACAATTGAGGATAACGTTGAAACAGGTGCAGGAACTGTTGTAATAAGAAACCTTAAATCAAAGACCCGGTATATTGGTGTACCGGCAACCATATTAGAAAAATGACCCAAATGCAAAACATTCTAGTCACCGGAGGTGCAGGTTATGTTGGAGCTGTATTAACTCCAAAATTATTGAGTAAAGGTTACAAGGTTACTGTCCTTGATCTTATGATCTATGGTGAGGATGTTCTCCCTGATCATCCTTCCCTCACCAAGGTGAAAGGTGATATCCGTGATCAGGAACTTCTTAGAAAGATCCTGCCCGGACAGGATGCTGTCATTCATCTTGCATGCATTTCAAATGACCCTAGCTTTGAACTGAATCCAAACCTCGGAAAGTCGATCAACCTGGATGCTTTTGATCCTTTGGTTAAAATTTCAAAAGAATCCGGTGTAAAAAGATTTATCTACGCGTCTTCCTCCAGCGTGTATGGCATAAAAGAAGAGCCCAATGTCACTGAAGACATGACACTTGAACCTCTTACAGACTACTCTAAGTTCAAAGCTGACTGTGAAGAGATCCTTTCTAACTATCAGTCAGATGACTTCACTACTCTAACGATACGTCCTGCGACAGTATGCGGCTATAGCCCACGTCTTCGCCTGGATCTTTCTGTGAACATCCTTACCAACCTAGCCATCAACAAAGGTGAGATCACTGTATTTGGTGGCACTCAGAAGCGTCCCAACATTCATATCGAAGACATGACTGATCTATACTGCTACCTGCTTACGCTTCCTAAGGAGCAGATTGCCGGTAAAGTATATAATGCAGGTTATGAAAATCATACCATCAATGAGATTGCGGGCATGGTGAAGAACATCGTTGGAGAACAGGTGAAAGTGATCACCACTCCTACCAATGATCTTCGTTCCTACCACATCTCTTCAGAAAAAATAAAAAAAGAGCTCGGCTTTGCACCTGCACACACAATTGAAGATGCTGTGTCAGATCTGAAATCAGCATTTGAAAAAGGTCTCATCAAGGATTCACTTAACAACGAAAAATATTTCAATGTTAAGCTGATGCAAAAAATTCACCTGCAATAATGAAAGTACCGTATATCAACCTGGGCTTACAGCATAAGGATATCAAGTCAGAGATCCTTGACTCCATTGGTGCATTGCTCGACTCCGGACAATTCATCATGGGCGATGAGCTGACAAAATTCGAAGCATCTTTCGCAAAGATCGCCGGAACAACGTATGCACTTGGTGTTGCCAATGGAACAGATTCTCTTTTCCTCACCATGCGTGCACTGGGTATTGGTGCCGGTGATGAAGTGATCACAGCTCCGAATTCTTTTCTTGCTTCTGCATCCTCTGTAGCGCTGATCGGCGCAACTCCTGTGTTTGCAGATGTCCGGGACAACTTCAACCTTGATCCTGCCAGGCTTGAGAAAGCGATCACGAAAAAAACGAAGGCAATCATCGCTGTTCATCTTACCGGTCGTCCTGCAGATATGGAAGAGATCATGGCAATCGCGAACAGGCACAACATTCCTGTCATTGAAGATGCTGCGCAGGCTGTAGGTGCCAGTCTTCATGGAAAGCCCGTTGGTTCATTCGGAATTGCCGGATCATTCTCTCTTCATCCATTGAAGAACCTGAGTGCCTGTGGCGATGGCGGCGTGATCACTACCAACGATGAAGCTCTGTACAAAAAGCTTGTTGTTGCCCGAAATCACGGATTGAAAAATCGTGATGAATGCGCATTCTGGAGCTACAATTCAAGGCTCGATACGATGCAGGCAGCGATCCTGAATGTGAAGCTAAAAAAGCTGGATCAGTGGAACGAACGAAGAAGAGCGATTGCAAAAAAATACAGCGACGCATTAAACGGACTTGACATGATCCTTCCGATCGAAGCGGATGGAATGAAATCTGTTTATCATACGTACATCATCCAATACAGTCATCGTGACGAACTAAAAAATTATCTTGGTGAGAAGGGGATCGATACAAAGATCCATTACCCCTTGCCAATCCACTACCAGGAAGCTGCATCAGGATTAGGTTATAAAAAAGGAGACTTTCCCGTTACTGAAAAGCAATCTGAAACGATCCTGAGCCTTCCTGTATATCCTGAATTAACGGACGAGCAGGTAAACTATGTAGCATCATGCATCAGGGAATTCTGCAGTACAAAGGATCCCGTTAAAGTTACGGCGTGAGTACAAAGCAGCTAATTTCACCCAAAGTGCTTACCGGGCAATTTTACAGTGCGCTGGAGGGAGACCGGCAGTACCTGAAAAAATGGCTCATCACCTGGCAGTACCAGGAGAAGCGTAAAAAAAGTGCTGTTGTTTACGAAGAAGGTCCTAAAGATTTTTCATCATTTTCAGACATCAGCGAGCTTATCGAATGGTTCAAGTGGTTCAGGCCTGATTATCCGGATTATCTGGGCAGCAAGCTTACAGAGCCATTGGTCGACCAAAGCGAAAAAACAGACCGGAAGGCACTGACAGACCTGGGACTTGCGTTCGACTTTGCAACATACAGGAAAAATATAGGGATCAACAACGCGCATGATTTTCTGCTTCCCCAGTTGTATCCTGTCCCTGAAAGGTATCGCATTAAACGCGTGCTTGATTTTGGAGCAGGCTTTGGAAGACAGGCAAATCTTTGGTCAGAAGATGCAGGCAACCTTTATGTAGGCATGGATGCTGTTCCCAAATCATATTGCCTTCAGCATACCTATTATTCATCATTAGGGCGGCCTTTTACAGATTACATTTCCAATCCGCAAAGCTTTAAAATTGATGATCATTCAAAAGGGATCATGCATCTTCCGACGTGGCGGTATGATCTTCTGCCGGATAATTACTTCAACCTGGTATCCTGCGTACAGGTGCTACCTGAACTTAACAGCAAGCTTCAGAAGAGAATGCTGGCTGAATTTCACAGAACACTCAAGCCTGGCGGGATGCTGTATATCCGTGATCATGCGCAAACATGGCGGCCAGCAGGAAAGATCGATGTAGATGAATATGTAAGATCATTGGGATTTGTACCGGAATTCACACCGCATATCATTGACAACAAAGACCTTCATGGCATTCCGCGGATCTATAGAAAAGCAGATCCTGCAGTGACCGAATCACGCAAGGTGACCATGAAACAAAGGCTCAACGAAATGATCAACGATGCCGACTATTATTCAGGAGGCATACTTAAGAAACTTGTTAAGAAAAAGAAAAAATGAAAACGATTGTTACCGGAGGCTGCGGCTTTATTGGAAGCCATCTTGTGGATCGCCTGTTAAATGACGGACATAAGGTGATCGCTATAGACAACCTGTCAAGCGGTTCATTGCGGAATATAGAGCATCATAAAAACAATCCCAACTTTAGCTTCCTGCACGCTGACATTTCAGACAATGAAAAGATCAAGCCTGTGTTTGAAAACGTTGACTGGGTGTTTCACCTTGCTGCCTTAGCGGATATTGTGCCTTCAATTGAGAAGCCACTGCAGTATCATAATTCAAATGTTAACGGAACGATCTCCGTACTGGAAGCCTGCAGGGCAAATGGTGTAAAAAGAGTGATCTATGCCGCTTCATCTTCATGCTATGGTATTCCGGATAATTATCCAACACCTGAAACAGCGGAGATCAGACCACAGTATCCATATGCCGTGACCAAGCTTCTTGGTGAGAAGTATGCGATGTACTGGGAGCAGATCTATAAGATGAATATCACATCGCTAAGATTCTTCAATGTATATGGTCCACGCGCACGTACCTCAGGAACTTATGGAGCCGTGTTTGGTGTTTTCCTTGCGCAAAAGCTCAACAACAAACCTTATACAGTTGTTGGTGATGGAGAACAGACACGGGACTTCACCTTTGTAACTGATATCGTTGACGCCTGTGTAACAGCTGCGGCAAACTCAAATTGCTCAGGAGAGATCATGAACGTAGGAAGCGGCAACACTTACAGCGTAAACAAGCTTGTGTCATTGCTTGGAGGTGAGGTAGTGCATATTCCAAAACGTCCGGGCGAACCTGACTGTACCTTTGCAGATACCACGAAGATCAATCAGATACTAAACTGGAAACCGAAAGTAAGCTTTGAGGAAGGAGTTAAGATCATGCTTGACAATATTGACTACTGGAGAGAAGCACCACTCTGGGAACCATCAAGCATTGCCGAAGCGACAAAGGACTGGTTTAAATATCTTTCATAATTATGAACAGGAAGATCGTAAGTCTAGAGGAGCTTTCAGAAATAACTACTAACCTGAAAAAGCAGGGGAAGAAGATCGTGCAGTGTCACGGGTGCTTTGACCTCATGCATCCTGGACATATCAAGCATTTTGAAGCAGCGAAAAACCTCGGGGATGTTCTTGTTGTCACGCTGACACCTGACAGGTTCGTCAACAAAGGCCCGGGAAGACCGGTATTCAATGAGATCCTGAGAGCTGAGTCCATATCTGCTTTGCAGGCTGTAGATTATGTGGCACTGAACAACTGGGATACTGCCATAGAAACCATCAAACTTGTGAAGCCGGATGTTTATGTGAAAGGCCAGGATTATAAAGACAGGTCAAAAGATCTTACAAAGAACATTCTGCTTGAAGAGGAAGCGTTGAAATCTGTAGGTGGAGAAATTCATTTCACAGAAGAAATTACATTTTCATCATCATCACTGATCAATGCGCATCTGAGTCCACACGATGAGCGGGTGAAGGACTTCCTTCGCGAGTTCAGATCACGGTTCACACCAGAGCAGGTAATTGAAAGCATCAATGACTTAAACAACCTGAAAGTGCTTGTGATCGGGGATACGATCGTTGATGAATATCATTATTGCAAGCCACTTGGCAAATCATCGAAAAGTCCTACCATCTCAAGTGTTTACCTTAAAGGTGAAACCTATGCCGGTGGTGTGCTCGCAATAGCAAACCATCTTGAACAATATGCCGGCAAAGTTGACCTGGTAACCTGCCTTGGAAAAGAAGATTCACATCAGCAGATCATAGAAGACAAGCTCTCACCTGGAATTCACCGTGAGTTTTTTGTAAGACACGATGGTCCTACACCTACCAAAAGAAGGTACCTGGACCGATACCTGAACATCAAGCTGTTTGAAGTGACCTTCATGAACGACAGCTACATTGACAAGGACCTTGAAAAAGAGATCATTGATTCTTTAAAGACCAGGATCAAGGAATATGATCTTGTCATCATTTCAGATTTCGGACATGGCATGATCACACCAGGGATCATCGAGTTCCTTGAAAACTGTGGCGTTTATCTTTGTGTGAATGCCCAGACCAACAGCAACAATTACGGGTTCAACTATATCACGAAATATTCGAGAGCAGACTACATCTCAATTGATGAGAATGAGATCAGGCTACCATTTGGAAATAAGTTCGGGCCACTGGAAAATCTTATTGAAAGACTTTCAGGTATCGCTCACTGCAAGAACATACAGGTAACGCTTGGACAACAGGGATCACTGAACTATGTCGATGGCAACTATTACAGGACACCTGCTTTTGCAGGAGCAGTGAAAGATTCAGTCGGTGCAGGTGATGCAGTTTTGAGTGTAACGTCTCTCCTATCCTGTGCGAAGGCAGATCCGGAAATGATTCCATTCATTGGAAATTGTGTGGGAGCACTCGCTGTTGAGATCATAGGCAATGAACACCCAGTGTATAAAAAAGACCTTCTAAAATTTATAAATCATTTCTTAAAATGACATCATCTCCTGATTTTGTAACAAGCTATTTCAATCGCTTTTCAGAAGCACTGAACACCATGTCATGCTTCATGAAAGGGAGCAGTGCCGAAATACAACAAGGTATTTCTGATGCTGCACTGATGATCGATGATGCCGGCAAAAAAGGGAAGAAGATCTTTATCATAGGAAATGGCGGCAGTGCGGGGATCGCTTCACACATGGCCGTTGATTTCTGGAAAAACGGAGGAATTCCTTCTACCGCATTCAACGATTCCTCGTTGCTGACTTGTGTTGCAAATGATTACAGCTTTGAAGAAGTGTTTTCGAAGCCTGTGGAAATGTTTACATCAGAGGGTGACATCCTGATGTGTATCAGCAGTTCAGGCTCATCTAAAAATATCCTGAATGCAGCAGATGCTGGAATAAAAAAAGGTTGCAAGGTTATAACATTCTCAGGTTTCAGTGAACAGAACGCTCTGAAGGACAAGGGAGCGATCAACTTTTTCGTTGCTTCCCATTCATACGGATTTGTGGAGATCCTTCACAACCTGGTCATTCATGCGATCCTTGACACGAAGTTATATACCGTTGACAGGAAGGATGTCTTCAATAAAAATCTCCCACTGTAATCATGAAAACTGCAGCTGAATCAGCGCTTTCAGAAGCTGCGAAAAAACTTTCATCAAAATTAAAGGCACTTGCCATTGATGCTGCGCCGGTTTCTGATTATACCCGAAGGTATTATAAAGATTACCTGAGAAAGCTTGATTATGCGCTGCAATCGATCATACACCTCCTAACCGAAGGTTTGAAAGAAACAGGCAAAGATCTGCATGATGTCTCAATCATTGATCATGGAGGAGGAATAGGGATCATCAGTTTTCTTGCTGCTGAAGCCGGATTTAAAGAAGTGATCTATTCTGATATTTTCGAGCCTGCTTCAAAGGATGCTAAAACACTCGCTAAAATTCTGAATCTCAGGATCACACAGTTTCATTCAGGTGACATGACGTCTTTAAAGGATAGTCTTGAAAGTAATTCGTTAAAAGCAGACCTGCTTGTTTCAAGGAATGTCATCGAGCATATTTATGATCTAGATAAATTCATGAATGAGTTGTGCGCGATACCAGCCAGGGAAAAATTAGCGATCGCTTTTTCCACCACTGCGAACTGCCATAACCCGCTTACTGTTTTATATACAGAGCATCTTCAAAAGAAGGCAGAAGAAAAAGGCCTGAAAGGCAAATGGGAAAAGGAAACCGACAGAGGCATCCCATTTATTGAGGTACGACGAAAGATCATCCGTGAAAACTTCGCGCAATTGAAAGATGAAGAGATCGACATGCTGGCAGGCAAGACTCGCGGATTTAACGAAGAAGACATCATTGAAGCCACCAGTCAGTACACTGTTTCAGGAAAGATCCCGGTACCTGCAAGCAGGCGAAACACCTGTGATCCAATGACAGGTAATCGTTCTGAAAATCTGCTTCCAACAAGTGTTTACAAAGAGCTTTTCAACCGATATGGTTTCAGCTTCACGATCTCATACGGACAGTATAATGAGCAATATGCATCCAGGCTCATCAACCTGATCACCCCAGCATTGAATTTTGCAATCAGGAGAAACAGAATGCTCGCGCTTCATCTCTCACCATTCCTTATTTTTTCAGGAAGAAAAAAGTAAGCTTTCTACCAGAGAAACTTTCTGATCACACGTCCAGAATCAGTGGTAAGAGAAACAATGTAAATACCTGAAGACAGGTTTTCCGGCATTGTAACAGAATAGCTGTTCGCTCCACCCATTCTGATCGTTTCTTCCACTATCACCTGCTTACCTGAAAGGTCATTCACCGCAATGCTCATATTGTTTGCCTTTACAGGATCGAACAATAAAGAGATTTCATTTCCTGCCTTGTTAGGAATGACAGACAGGTTCACAGAAAGATGATCATTAACACTCAACGGACTGTATGTTACAGAAAGTTTTGGCCTGAGCAGTGAATCAGCATCATCACTTGTTCCAAACAGCAGGCATCTGTAATAATTCTCGTTCTTCAATTTCAATACAAAGCCATGGTTGGTATTCCCTGTTGCCATCACATCGTTCACAAGTGCGGTCATATTCAACATATAATCCTGGCTGGTTGAGGTGCTTTGAGGAACGGTAAGTTCATTCACGGAAGTGCTGGCCGGCATGTTATTCCAGGTGATCGTGCTTTCATCCCATGCGCCTGTTACACGCTGGATAACGCTCTCGTTCGATCCGCTTAAGTTGGAATGCTCACCGTTGTTACTGGTTGAATTCGGGTTATTGTAAAGATGGAGAGTTGCAGACTGGATCTGCGCACCAGCAGGGATCACAGAAAGATCGAATTGAAAATACGTTCTGAAATTCACCGGGTCCCCGAAGTTTGTCCATGCAAGCGATGCAAAATCCAGTGAGCTACCAAAATTCATGGCAGGCTGCAAGCTTGAAACCATAGCATCTTTACCCGCTGCAGCATCTGGCCTAAGATGAATAGTTACCTGCGCTTGTGAATTATATACCAGCGCCATAAATAATAATGTGTAGAGTTTCTTCATAATTAATTACAGTTCAGATTAATTTCTGAAAGGTAAAAAAATGAATTATTAAATGCATGGATATTCGCCTTGTAGAATTAACCAAGGCGACGGATCACTTCTGCCAGGCGGCTTGTGGAATTTTTTCTGGAATAAACTGAAACATCAGAAAAATGGCGAACCGGCAGATTATTTACTTTATATAATTCAATGATCTCTGATAAGAAAGTTCGTATTCCCTGAATATTTCTTCTTGAATAAACACTGCAATAAGGAAATCCCGAAAGCAGCTTTGCAGCATCACCTGTTTCACTTCCGAGACATAATATAGGATTCCCTGAAGCCAGATATTCCATCAGTTTGCCTGAAATCAGCAACTCTTCATTTCCTGTTTCAGCGAGGCTGTTTAAAAGCAGGTTCGCATTCAGCATTTCCTGGATCGCCTCTTTATGCGGCATGTAAGGAACAAGCTCAAGAGTTACAGATGGCAGCATTTGCTTCACCTCATCGATGATCACTTCAGAAACTTTACCAATGAACCTCAGTACGATCAGTTCATGCAGCCTTTGGTCTTCGCTGAGAAGATCTTTCAAGGCTATCAGAAGTGAACTGATCGGCTGGCTTTCTCCAAGTATTCCGATGTGTGTCATCACAAGCTTATCAGAACGCTGAGCCTTCAGGTTTTCAAAATGATCACTGTCGAATCCATTGTAAACAAACTCAACCGGGATGCTTTCAACAACCTTCTTTGCCAATAGCTCTCTCATCGAAGGACCAATTGTGAGCACCATGTCGCAGCTGTTCAGCACATTCTTTTCAAGTCTTCGATCGATATATCTGGCAAGCGATGTTCTGTAAAGCAGCCTGTTGTAATACACTTCAGACCATGGATCTCTGAAATCCGCGATCCATTTTACTCCACATTTTTCTTTTAATTTCTTCCCGATGAAATGTGTCGAATGAGGAGGACCAGTCGTGATGACCAATGAAATTCCTTCCTTCCTGATCACCTCTTCAGCTTTGCGAAATGCGAACTTGTTCCAGCCAATCCGCGCATCAGGGATAAAGAAGTTACCCCTCACCCACCTGCTCATCTTCTGAAACAGACTTGGCCTTGCCTCTCCTGCAAATCCCTGAGGAATACCGGATGTTTTGTCACCACTGAGCATCTTTGAATAAAGCTTGAGAGGTTCGAGAGTATCTGTTCTATACACCGGAATATCCTTCACTTTTTCATCATGCGAAGGGTCAAGGAATTTATAGGATGCTTTCGATGGATCGACAGTTATGACATATGGTTGAATACCATATTCAGGAAGATACCTGGAAAAGTACAGCCACCTTTGAACACCTGAACCACCTGACGGAGGCCAATAGTAGGTGACGATAAGGACTTTATCCATTTGCCCGTTCAGCTGGCTTTTTCCTGTATTCCCATACAATACCTGCGATCACAGAAACAATCAGGATGATGCTTGCGATCAGTGCGATGCTCTGCCCTGTCTCATAGAATGCCGGTTCAAACCTGAATTCTATTTTATGTTTTCCTGCCGGAACCTTCATGGCACGCAGTACAAAATTTGCACGGAAATGAGGAACAGGTTGTCCATCAACATACGCCTGCCATCCTTTATCAAAGAAGATCTCGGAGAACACAGCGACCTGGTCTGTTGATGACTGCGAAGTATAAACAAGCTCGTTTGCTTTATATGAATCAAGTTTGATGGATGCAGTTGAATCATACACCGGCTTGAACCCTTGTAACTGATCCTGCCAGATCTTATCCACTATAGCGGTTTCAGACGCATCAAATTTCGATAATGCCGTGAGTTCGGAATCTGCATTCGCAACAAACCTGAGATCCTTTACAAACCATGCATTGCCTAAGGCATCAGGATTTCGCTGAACGACAGGACGCTGATCCGGCCCAGGTGTTATAAGGTATCGGGTGTTCAGCATATTCAGCACCTGCATGTTGTTTTTGCTGATCTGATATTCGATAAGCTCCTGGTATCTCTTGAGCTTCGCACCATGATATCCTCCAATTGATTTATGGAAGAATGAGGTGCTGGCATCCTGGAACGGGCTTGTTGTCAGGTTAAATACACGATAGCTTGGATCCTTATCCTGGAGGATCTGAAGATCAGCTTCTGTAGGCTCATAACCCTGAACTTTTTTCTTTGGCTCATAGTTCTGGCTATTCAGGTAACGCTTATCTACGGCCCAGAGGTCAACCAGCACAAGGAATGCCAGTCCGCTGAACAGGATCGTCTTGTTATATCGCTTAATGCTATAGAAAAAGATCATCGCGAAAGCAAGTAGAATAAAGAAGAAGCTTCTCTTTGCATCAGCCTGGAAAACATTCTTGCGTGCTTCTTCGATGCCTGAAAGGAATACAGGTACATCATTCTGAGGAAGCCCTGCATCAACCAGCTGCTTGCTTACATCAGCCTGCTCACCTGCTGAAAAGAAGGTATTGAACGGATCTGGCGCGATAGCAAACAGGAGACAAAGTCCGGCAGTAAATCCAAGTGACAGGTAAAGCTGCTTTCTTTTGACTTTCAGGATCTCAGGCTCTTCAACGATTTCCTTCACTGTAAGTATTGCAAGCAACGGCATGGTGAACTGTGCGATTACCAGCGTCATCGACACCGCCCGAAACTTGTTATAGCCCGGAACAAGATCCATGAACAGATCCGTAAGCGGCATGAAATTCTTACCCCATGCAAGCATGATAGACAGGACAGTAGCTCCGAAAAGCCACCATTTCAGACTGTCTTTGACAATGAACATTCCTAATACAAAAAGAAAGCAGATGATCGCTCCAACATAAACAGGACCTGATGTAAAAGGCTGATCACCAAAATAGGAATTCATGTTACCTATGTACTGGGCATATTGATTGTCGAGACCCTTCAGCGCATTTTCATTTTCTGCGAGACGACCTGAAGCTCCTCCTTTAAAATTCGGAACGAGCAGTGTCCACGTTTCATCGATGCCATAGCTCCACTGCGTCGCATAATCCTTATCAAGGCCTGATGTTTTATTCTGGGCATCCATGGTAAGATCAGACCTTCCCCGAGTGGAGTCTTTTCCATACTCATTGGTAAGAACAAGGTTTGTAAGATTAGGAAGCACCGCAAGAATCGCTGCAATCACAAGCAGTCCGCTTGCCTTCGCAAAATATGGCAGCTGTCCTGCTCTAAACAGACGAACGAACTCACCCGCCACAATAAAAATTACAAGAAGGAAAAGATAGTATGTGATCTGAAGGTGATTGCTGTCGATCTCAAGAGCCAGTGCAAGCGCGGTAATCGATGCACCGAGCAGTAGCTTCCCGCGGTAAGTAAGAAGAATTCCGGCAACAACAGGAGCCATATAGGCCATCGCATATCCTTTCGGATTGTGTCCGGCAGAAATCAGCACAGGATAATAGGATGAGAGACTAAAGGCAATTGCTCCTGCCATACTCAATACCGGACTGACACGCAGCGAGACCAAAAGAAAATAGAACCCAATAAGCGAAATAAAAATGATCGTTGAAGGCGGAGGCAGTATCTTCTTGAAGAACATGTTCAAATGTCCAATGAGATTATTCGGATAGAGTACCGAGATCTGATAAGCCGGCATACCTGAGAACATGGAATTCGTCCATAGAGGTTCTTCGCCATATTGCTTACGATGATCCTGAATCTCTTTTGACATTCCCTGGTAGTGAAGAACGTCGCTCTGCTTGAGCTGCTTCCCTTCAAACAGAGGCGCAAAGTAAATCATGGTGATCGCTGCGAAAATGATTACTGCGATAAAATGCGGAAGGTACTTTTTCATAAAAGGGACAAGAAGAAGTTTAAAGTTGAAAGTTCAAAGTTGAAAGTTTAAAGTTTAAAGTTGAAAGAGCTTACTCATCCGGCTTATTCTTATCCTCTTTGCTTTTGTCTTTGTCATCAATGATTTCGTAGTCGGTGAACTCGCCTTCTTCAGGTTTCTTTTTCAGGAATTCAACACGGGTTCCATCTTTTTCAAATCCTGCTGATCCTGACTGTTCTTCTTCCTTTCTCTTCATCTCCCTGCGAATTCTTTCATTTCTCAGACTACTCAGGATCCTGAAAATTATAAAGACAACGACAAGCGTTAAAATAAAATCCTTCATTAACGGCTCAGGTAAAGGTTCCTTTCTGAGTAAATGGTATGGAAATATTCATCAGTCAGGTCATCAATGAACTGGATCGCTTCACCTGTGGATTTCATTTCCGGGCCAAGCTCCTTATTCACATCAGGGAATTTATCGAAAGAGAATACAGGGATCTTGATCGCATACCCTTTCTTCCTCGGGTTGAATGTAAAGTCTGATACTTTCTTTTCACCAAGCATCAGCTTGGTCGCATAGTTCACATAAGGTTCATCGTATGCCTTGGCGATGAACGGAACTGTTCGTGATGCCCGTGGATTGGCTTCAATCACATACACCACTTCATCTTTCACGGCAAACTGAATATTGATCAATCCTACTGTACCTAAAGCAAGCGCAATTGTTTTCGTATGATCTTCGATCTGCTTCAATACGTTTTCCGACAGATCAAACGGTGGCAGCACAGCATAAGAATCTCCTGAGTGAATACCAGCAGGCTCAATATGCTCCATAACCCCGATGATGTAAACATCCCTGCCATCACATATCGCATCCGCTTCAGCTTCTATGGCGCGCTCCAGGAAATGATCGAGTAGCACTTTATTTCCGGGAATGTCTTTCAGCAGGTTGACTACATGCTGCTCCAGCTCCTGTTCATTGATTACGATCTTCATGCTCTGGCCTCCCAATACATACGATGGTCTTACAAGCAACGGAAAGCCCAGTTCACGTGAAAGCTCCACAGCCTGTTCAGCATCTTCGATCACGCCAAACTTCGGATAAGGAATGTTGTTTTCTTTAAGCAGTGTGCTAAAGCTCCCCCTGTCTTCGGCAAGGTCTAGTGACTGGTAGGTTGTACCAAAGATCCTGATGCCATAACGGTCGAGCTTTTCTGCCAGCTTAAGCGCTGTCTGTCCACCAAGCTGCACGATCACGCCAACCGGTTTTTCATGCAGAATGATATCATAGATATGTTCCCAGAAGACTGGTTCAAAATAAAGCTTGTCAGCTGTACTGAAATCAGTAGATACAGTTTCCGGATTACAGTTGATCATGATCGTTTCATAACCGCATTCCTTTGCTGCAAGGATTCCATGAACGCAGGAATAATCAAATTCAATACCTTGACCTATCCTGTTAGGACCAGAGCCAAGGACGATCACTTTCTTCTTGTCCGATGAAACCGATTCATTCTCATCTTCAAATGTTGAATAGTAGTATGGTGTCCTGGCTTCAAATTCAGCAGCACAGGTATCCACCATTTTATAAACTCTATTGATACCAAGGTCCCGACGTTTTGAAAAGACTTCACTTTCAAGACATTTTAATAGGTGCGCGATCTGTCTGTCGGCATACCCTTTCTGTTTTGCAGAATAAAGGAGCTCACGTGGCAGGGTGTCAAGCGAATATTTCTCAATCTCTTTTTCAAATACAACAAGCTCTTCGATCTGAGCAAGGAACCATGAATCAATCCTTGTGATCTTCTGTATCGTTTTGAATGCAAGTCCAAGCTTGAACGCATCATAAATATGAAACAGCCTGTTCCATGAAGGATACTGCAGGCTCTTTAAAATCTCATTCTGGTCACGCAATTCTTTTCCATCAGCTCCCAAACCATTACGCTTGATTTCCAACGACTGACAAGCCTTTTGAAGTGCCTCCTGAAATGTACGGCCTATCGCCATCACTTCTCCAACGGATTTCATCTGAAGTCCAAGCTGGCGATCAGCGCCTTTGAACTTGTCGAAATTCCAGCGAGGGATCTTTACGATCACATAATCGAGGGTTGGTTCAAAGAAGGCTGATGTGCTTTTTGTGATCTGGTTCTGAAGTTCATCAAGGTTGTATCCAATGGCAAGCTTGGCAGCGATCCTGGCGATAGGATATCCTGTTGCTTTTGAAGCCAGTGCAGATGATCTTGAAACACGCGGATTGATCTCGATCGCGATAATATCTTCGTGTTCGTCCGGGCTCACGGCAAACTGCACATTACATCCTCCGGCAAAGTTTCCGATGGATCGCATCATCTTGATTGCCATCGATCTTAGCTTCTGGAATGTTGTGTCTGAAAGGGTTTGCGCAGGAGCAACGGTGATCGAATCGCCGGTGTGTATTCCCATTGGATCAAAGTTCTCAATGGAACAGATGATCGTAACATTGTCATTGCTGTCTCTCAGGAGCTCAAGCTCATATTCTTTCCAGCCCAAAACAGCCTTATCGATCAGCACTTCATGAATAGGTGAAGCGTGAAGGCCTCTGTTCAGCAAAGCATCGAACTCATCTTTCGTATGCACGAATGCAGCACCTGTTCCACCTAACGTGTATGAAGGACGAATCACCAGAGGAAATCCAATTCGCTGTGCGATCTCTTTACCTTCGAGGAATGAATTTGCTGTAGCTGAAGGTGCTACACCAACGCCAATATCGATCATGAGCTGGCGGAATTTTTCACGGTTCTCAGTGATCTCAATGGCAGCGATATCAACGCCGATGATCTTTACTCCATACTTTTTCCAGATCCCCATCTCATCCGCTTTGATACATAAGTTCAAAGCAGTCTGTCCGCCCATTGTAGGAAGCACAGCATCGATCTTTCTTTCCTTTAAGATCTGAACAATGGAATTCGTATTCAGGGGAAGCAGGTACACGTGATCTGCTGTCACCTTGTCTGTCATGATCGTCGCAGGGTTGCTGTTGATCAGGGTCACTTCAATTCCTTCTTCACGAAGAGATTTTGCAGCCTGTGAACCTGAGTAGTCAAATTCACAAGCCTGACCAATGATGATCGGGCCACTTCCTATGATCAGTACGGATTTTATAGAGGTATCTTTCGGCATCTGGGAGGAGATAAAACGGTGCGAATTTAGGGAAAAAAGGCGGGATAGAGGTTACCGTCAGATGTCCTCAGAGAATAAAATTTCAGGCAGTCTTTAACCCGGATTATGCAATAGGAGTTATTAAAAATAACGAACTACTTGCATTATCCGGGGCCCGACTTAGAAAATCACTCTTTTGATCAAATCAGAATGGTCTTAACGTGCTGATTTTCTTCGTCGATTATGCATTAGTCTTTTTCTAATGCATAATTTGGGTTTAACAGTCAGGAATCCCCATTGAAAAGAAAGATCCGGTCAGACCCGGACACCGACCACGCAGATATCATCCACCTGCTCAAGGTCACCTTTCCATTCCATGATCTTCTGGTCAAGCGCCTGCAGCTGTGCACGCATATCGAAGCCATTCACCTGGATGAGCAGCTCCTTTAACCGCTTGGTCATAAACTTCTTGCCATCAGGACCGCCAAACTGGTCTGCGTATCCATCCGACATCAGGTAGAACGTATCTCCCTTGTTCACCTCCACACGATGTGTATTGAATTTCTTCTGGTCCTCACCGATCCCTCCGATGCTTAACTTATCCGAGCGGACTTCTCTGAGCTCTCCGTCTGCAGTGACAACATACAGGTTTCTCATGGCTCCGGCGAACTCGAGCTCTCCCCTCATCTTGTCGAATGTGCACAACGCGATATCCATTCCATCGCGGCTTTCAGATCCACTGTTCTGCTGGTGAAGGGATGTCTTTACACCATAATGAAGTTCTTCAAGTATGCGCGCAGGATCCATGATGCCCTGCTCTTTGATGAGCTTATCAAGAATATTATTGCCAATGAGCGACATGAATGCGCCTGGAACCCCGTGTCCTGTACAATCTGCTACTGCAATCACCACCTTGTCATCTTTCTCTTCAAGGTAATAAAAGTCACCGCTGACAATATCTTTCGGTCTGTATAAAATGAATGAATCCCTGAGCTTTCCTGCAATTTCCTCACGAGGAGAAAGGATCGCACTCTGGATCCTCTTTGCATAATTGATGCTGTCAGTGATATCACGGTTCTTTTCTTCAACGATCACCTTTTGTGTTTCGATGATCGCCTTTTGTCTGCGGATCACCCTGAAACGGTTGAACAGGAAAGAAGAGAAAGCGAGCAGCATGACAAGGCCGGTAACAACTGAGTAGATGATCGTTCGCTGCCTGGAACGTTCAGCAGAGGCAACCGCCTGGAACTTCTCCTTTTCAGCCCTGGATTGTGCTTTAAGTTCTGCTTCCTGCTGATCAAGGGCAAAGCGGGTCTTGAGCATATTCACCTTGGTATTCTTTTCAGAATTAAAAATGCTGTCATTCAGCACAAGCAGCTTTTCGTGAAACTCCAGTGCCTTATCCACTTTACCTGCTTTTTTAAACGCGCGATACAACAGGCTTGAAGCCAGCTTCTGTTCAATGATGGCTGCAGTGTTTTCAGTAAGTGCAATAGACTTCTGGCCAAACTCGATCGCCTTGGCCGTATTGTTCATGTTCAGGTACACCTCGCCAACATTCTGGTAAGTGACAGCTGTGTTGATGTTGTCGCGCAGGTTTTCCTGGATCTCCAGTGCCTGCATGTAAAATTCAAGTGCAGACTGATAATTGCCCTTTGCATTGTAGATTGAACCAAGATTTGTAAGAACGATCGCACTTCCTTTTTTATCGTTGATCTCCTTCCTGATGTTGAGGCTCTGCTGAAAATAATCTCTTGCCTTTTCAAGGTCGCCCATGTCCTGGTAGATGTTACCCAGGTTATTGATCGCCACAGACATGCCCTGCTTGTTTCCAAGCTCCCTGCGGATCTCCATGGATTCAGTGAAATAGGCGATCGCATTTTTATAATCTTTTTCCACCCTGCTGATGGCTCCAAGGTTATTCAGGGTTGATCCTATTGCGGCCTTGTCATTCATCTCCCTTTTGAGTTTCAGGCTCTTGAGGTAGTTTTCCATGGAACGGGGATAGTCAGCCATTCCATAGTACGTGTTTGCGATGTTATGATAGGATGATGCAATGGCCTTTTTATCACCAAGCTGCTCTCTCAGAAAGAGGCTTTTATTTAGAAATACCAGGCCTTTTTCATTCTCAGCCATCTGCACATACAAATTC
Organism: Bacteroidota bacterium; assembly: GCA_036675075.1. GTDB lineage: Bacteria > Bacteroidota > Bacteroidia > JAKFFM01 > JAKFFM01 > JAKFFM01. The sequence goes on along the minus strand of JAKFFM010000038.1, from coordinate 21,823 downwards.
CCGATGTTGTTATATGTAGATGCGATGCCTTCAACATCCCGGATCCTTTCACGAATTGCCAGGGCCAGATTGTAATGCTCAAGGGCCTTTTCCTTTTTACCTTTTACACTATAGATAAACCCGATATTGTTCAGCAGGTGAGCCTCCAGCTTTTCATCACTGAACTTCTCATGGAGGTCATAGGCCTTCTGAAAAATCTTGAAAGCCGTATCATGGTTACTCAGGCTCTGAAATGCGAGGCCGACATTATTATATGAACTTGCCAGCGAATAAGGGTCCTTTGTTTTATTTGCCAGAGCCAGAGCTTCTTCGGCCTTTTCCAGGCTTTTCCTGAAATCGCCCATTGCTTTCAGCTCTTTGGAAAGCTCATTAAGCAACCGGATGCGTGAAGTATCACGTGTCTCTTTTGACAACAATGAATGCAGAGAATCACTTTTCTGCTGGGCATGACACACAGCGAAAAGCGAGATCATGCAAAGCATCATCAAAGAAACTCTCCTCATACCATGAAGATACGGAAAAGCAGATTCATCATAGAAAGTGAGGTGAATTTATTAAACGAAAAGATGCGGGAGATGTCCGCCAGCAAAGCATTTGCAGCAACAGTATATTGTTCCAGATTCTTATATCCTCAACTATTTAAAAGCAGAAACCAGGATTGATTTAATGGAATGGATGGCAATGAAATGATCGCAAAAAAAAATGCTACCCTGTTGCAGGATAGCATTCCACCAATGAAGGTAATATGATTAACGCTTATGAAGCTTCTCGTCAGATACTGTTAGCTTCTTTCTTCCTTTACCTCTTCTGTTAGCCAGAACTCTTCTGCCATTTGCAGATGCCATTCTTTCCCTGAACCCGTGTTTGTTTCTTCTCTTTCTCTGGGATGGCTGAAATGTCCTTTTCATAGCACTATTTTTTTAAATGGACTGCAAAGATAGGTTTTTCTATTAAAACAGCAAATACTTTTTAAAATGATCGCTAAATTTCTTCTAAAAGGCCGGTAAATAGACTACTTTTTTTGTTTCGAAGAATTCCTCACTGAATACAGAACTGATCTTCCACTCTTTTATTTTGCTTCCAAAAGGCTTTAATTCTTCGGAGAGATCACCGCCCTTCAGGCAGATCAATCCGTTACCTCGGCCTTTTTTGATCTTGGTCCGGATCCATCCATACACCTCCGGGAAGGGAGCCACAGCTCTTGAAACCACAAAGTCGAATTTTCCAATGACCTGTTCGGCCCTGGCCTGGTACGCTGTTACATTTTTAAGTTCAAGTGACGCAGCGACCTCTTTCACAACCGTGATCTTTTTCCCAATGGAATCAACGAGGGTAAATTGAACTTCCGGAAACATGATTGCCAGGGGAATTCCGGGAAAGCCACCGCCCGTCCCTACGTCAAGCACTTCAATTCCCGGATTGAATTCAAAAAATTTTGCGATGGCCAGTGAATGAAGGACATGCCTTTCCATCAGCTGATCGATATCCTTTCTTGAAACGACGTTGATCTTGTTGTTCCATTCTTCATATAAGGCAGGAAGCATGGAAAACAGTTTCTGCTGTTCAGGAGTGAGCGTAAAATAGCGGGAAATGGTCTCGAAGCCCTGGGGCATAAATCAGATCTTGCCTCGTGAGTTTCTTAGTACGTTCAGAAGAAGCTCTCTGGCTCTGAAGAGCTGAGCCTTTACGGTTCCGATCGGAAGCTCCAGTTTCTGAGAGATCTCCTCATAGGAAAGCTCCTCGAAATATCGAAGTTCAACAAGTACCCGGTAGCGTGGCTTCAGTTTTTCAACAACCTCACGCATGTGGCGGACCTTTTCCTTCTTCATGACATTCTCTTCGGGATCCAGTGTTTCGGAACGAAGGTCGATGCTCATTTCACTTCCTTCATCATTCTCGAACGTTTTGTCAATCGAGAAGGTGTTGGTTTTTTTCCGGCGAATGAAATCGATGCAATTGTTCGTTGCGATCTTGAACAGCCAGGTGCTGAACGCGTAATTGGGAGTATATTGATGAAGACGTTTGAACGCTTTACCGAAAGCTTCGATGGTAAGATCATCCGCATCATCCTTGTTATTGACCATCTTCAGCAGCATGAAGTAGATGGAGTCGCGATACCTCACCATTAATTCAGCATATGCCTTCTGATCCCCGTTGTCTATTGCCGCACGAACCAGCTTATAGTCGTGAAGGGCTTTGTCAGACAGGTTAGAGCCTACTTCCATTTCTGCTTTTTTCCGAATAGATTCCCTACTGAAAACGATGGATAATAAAAGAGCAGCAAGAGCTCTAATAATGGAGAAAGGAAAAGTAGATCCTTCTCTCCAAGCTTATCCATTGCTTTCTTAAAGATAATAAATTGAATCAAATAACGGAAAACAATAACCCCGAGAATTATATATGTTTCAAATTGAAAAACAAGAAGCACAACCGCGATCAGAAAGAACATATAGCTCGAGCTGGTAAAAAGGGCCAGCATGAACTGGTGGATCGATTTATAATGTCTTGCTGTGGTGATGTGTCTTCTTTTCTGATTGAACCATCTTCTATAGGTTGTCTTCGGATCCGATAACGTAATGCTTTCAGCAGAAGATTCAACACGCACATTGTCTCTCCTCGCAACACGGTTGATAAACAGATCATCATCACCCGACTGAATATGATAGTGTGTGGCGAAACCTTTATTCTTAAAGAACAACGACTTCCTGTATGCCATGTTACGACCGATGCCCATGTAGGTGTTCTTATCCAGTGCATAGGACAGGTACTGAAGGCCTATGAAGAAAGTATCGAAACGGATAATCTTATTCAGGAACCCTTTTGCTTTTTTGTATCCGCCATATCCCAGGACAATATCAATTCCCGGTGTAAAATTCTGAACCATTCTGGAGATCCAGTCTTTGCTCACCGGTACGCAATCAGCATCTGTTAGAAGAAGCAGCTCATGCTTGGCACCTTTGATACCAAGTGTTAAAGCCAGTTTCTTATCATGCTCGTTGATCTCATCTTCCTTAAGATAGACAACATGCAGGTTTTCATACTTCGATTCAAACTCTTCAAGGATCTCTTCCGATTCATCAGAAGAGCAGTCGTTTACCACGACGACCTGGAATTCAGGATAATCCTGTGAAAAGAAAAGAGGAATGTTTTTGTGAAGGTTTTTGGCTTCGTTCTTTGCACAGATCACAACAGACACCGGCTCTGTAGGAGCGGGCAAAGATTCTGGTTTATGAAAAGCGAGCTTTCGGAAGATCTTCAGGTAATAAAACATCTGCACTAGGAATGCCAGGCCAAACACAGCAAGCAATATCCAACCCATCTGAGACGGGAGTTCCGGGATCATCGTCATTTACAAGCAAAAGTATGCAGATGGCCCAAACAGACAATGTGTTATCTTTGGAAGAGTTTAAACAAAATAATTAACAGCCCAGGTGAACGGACTTTTCGGTTCGTTTGTTTTTTTAAAGAGACTATGGAATTCAGGATTGACGGGAAAGATCAACAGTCGAAAGCACGTGCAGGAGAGCTTATCACCGACCACGGGAAAATTCAGACACCTATATTCATGCCGGTTGGCACTGCAGGAACTGTAAAGGCAGTGCACCAGAAAGAGCTGACAGAAGTTGTAAAAGCTCCGATCATTTTAGGAAATACGTATCACCTCTACCTCAGGCCAACTACACAGATCCTTGAAAAAGCAGGAGGATTGCATAATTTCATTGGATGGAACGGATCCATTCTGACCGACAGCGGAGGCTACCAGGTTTATTCTTTGGCTGACCGCCGGAAGATCACTGAAGAAGGAGTAAAATTTTCTTCACACATCGACGGATCGATTCATTATTTCACACCAGAAAGCGTGATGGACATCCAGCGGACAATCGGCGCAGATATTATTATGGCTTTTGACGAGTGTACGCCTTACCCCTGCGAAAGGTCGTATGCGAAAAAGTCTATGGAAATGACCCATCGCTGGTTGAAACGATGCATTACAAGGTTCAATTCCACACCGCCTAAATATGGGTATTCACAGGCACTCTTTCCGATAGTTCAGGGGAGTGTTTTTAAAGATCTCCGGACGGATTCAGCAAAAGCGATAGCGGATGCAGGAATGCCAGGCAACGCGATCGGCGGACTATCCGTAGGTGAACCTGCCGAAGACATGTATGAAATGACAGAAGTTGTTTGTGCACTGTTACCAGAAGACAAGCCACGCTACCTTATGGGAGTTGGGACACCTGTAAACATCCTTGAAAGCATTGCGCTTGGAGTTGACATGTTCGACTGTGTGATGCCTACACGCAATGCAAGAAACGGCATGCTGTTCACGAGGAACGGCATTATAAACATCCGCAATGAAAAATGGAAGGATGATTTTGGTCCGATCGACCCCGATGGAACAGCTTTCGTAGATCATGCCTATACACGTGCGTACCTAAGACATTTAACGGTTTCCGGAGAGATCCTGGCAGCGCAGATCGCTACCCTGCATAACCTTTCCTTCTACCTGGCACTTGTAAAAGAAGCCCGTGAACATATTCTGGCAGGTGACTTCTTACCCTGGAAAAACCAGATGGTCGTTAATCTTGCCCAACGTCTGTAAGTGAAAAAGATCGACTGGTATATCATACGGAAGTTTCTCGGAACATTCTTTTACGCGATCACGCTTATTGTGATGATCGCGGTGATATTCGATATCAGCGAAAAGATCGATGACTTCATTGACAAAGAGGCTCCGCTAAAAGCAATTGTCTTTGATTATTACTTCAACTTCATACCCTATTTCGGAAACCTTTTCAGTCCGTTATTCATTTTTATCTCGGTCATCTTTTTCACTTCCAAGATGGCATCAAATACAGAGATCGTCGCAATCCTCAGCAGTGGAGTAAGCTTCAGAAGACTTCTTATGCCCTACCTTGTCGCTGCAACATTCCTTGCATTGCTTTCATTCTCACTGAACAATTTTGTGATACCAAAAGCGAATGAAAAGAGGCTGGCCTTTGAGAACAGATACATTCTGAACACCTATGTGAACACTGAGATGAATATCCACAGGCAGATCAAGCCAGGCGAATTCATCTACCTTGAGTCGTATAATTCACTGAATAAAACAGGCTATCGGTTCTCTCTTGAAAAGATCAAGGATGGCAAGATGAGCTTCAAGATGATCTCCGATGTGATCAGGTGGGATTCGACAGGAAATAAATGGGTGCTTGAAAATTATTATGCGAGAACCATTGATGGTCTGAAGGAGACGATTAAAACAGGTGCAAGGCTTGACACCTTGTTTGACTTCAGGCCACAGGAATTCAGCACACGGATCAATAACATTGAAACCATGAATTTGTGGCAACTCAACAAGTTCATTGAACGTGAAAAACTAAAAGGATCCGACACGATCGATTACCTGCTAATTGAGAAATATAACAGGATCGCATTGCCCTTCGCTACATTCATTTTAACGCTGATCGGAGTCGCCATTTCAAGCAGGAAGGTCAGAGGAGGCATTGGATTGCACATCGGGATTGGAATTGTGATCAGCTTTTCATACATCCTGTTCATGCAGGTATCAAATACTTTCGCCATCTACGGAAATGTTCCACCTTCTGTTGCAGTATGGATTCCTGATATGATCTTCGGAACACTTGCGATATTCTTATTAAAGAACGCACCAAAGTAAGCTGTACGGCAACCTGAGTTCCACCAAGGACCTTCGTTTCTTAAATGTTTAACGATCTGGAATTATTAATAATCCTGATCAATTTTCATTTAAGATCAGGCAACTCTTCTCCTTATCATATCAGACAACAACAAACCCGGCTGTCAGGATAAATACCTAGCAACACAATGATCTTCTGATCGTTACAACGACAACTTAATCGGTTAAATTGAAAAAACAAACTTGACATTGATCGTCAAAGGGCTTACTTTAGCCGTTCAACTTAACATTTTACAAGACGAACATGAAGGCCTTTTTTATTCTGTTGCTTATCTCACAAATGGTCTTTATAAGATCAGCCGCGCAGCAGGTGACAGAAGCTCAAACGCAAAAGGCCATAATTACTATGCCCGTCACACAGGATGAACAGATTAGTGAGAAAGAAGGAATGCATCTGTTTGAAAAGATGGTTCGTCATCATCGGGACAGTGTGGAGCAGATGATAAATTCTGACGCAGCATATTATAAGACGGTTTCACCGGAAGAACTCGCGATCATGAGAAAGCTGACTTACTCAACGTTCATGACCCTGCCTGCTTCTGTAAGAGAGATGATCAATAAGAACCGAACATCCTATTCAGCATACATCCATTTTAACGGCAACGATCAACAACAAAAAGATGAGTAACCTGCGCTTCTTACTGGTGTTGTTTTGTTTCATGGAGACCATATCTTTTGCGCAAACACCTTCTGCGGATTGTTCAGTAGCAGGAGCTCAGAAAATTACGGTAGGACAATGCGGGATCACATTCAATGCGAACCAGGCACTAGGAAATCCTGCATCCCCTACTTGTCTTGGATGGACCGGAACCGGTCAGGATGGTTGGGGATGGTTCACTGCGACCGGTACAAGCACTACGATATCCTATACAAATACAAACCGTGATGCGCAGGTTTATGTTTATGCCTCGTGTGGAGGCGCCCAGCTTGCATGTGCAGATGATGTTGTAGGAACAGGATCTGAAGTAATAACGCTACCGACAACAATAGGAACAAACTATTTTATTCGTGTCGTGAGTTACTCAGGCACCAATATGACCGGGACAATTTGTGTGGTCAACCCACCATCTAACGATAATGTCTGCAGTGCAGTGTCTCTCACTCCCGGAGCAGCAGCAACATGTGGAACCAATGTTGGCGCAGGTTCAGCCGGAGATTACACGGCTTCATGTTATTCTGTTGAGAATGGATTATGGTACACGGTTAACGTTGCCACGGTGCCTGCCACCTTATCAATATCAACAAGTTTTGCAGGCACAAATTATGACACCCAGGTTTCTATTTATTCATCCAGCAACAACGCATGCACCGGTTCATTCACTGAGCTCGCATGCGATGACAACAGCGGAGCACTTAGTCTTACAACACTCGCCACTGCACAGATCACAACAGTTGGAACCTATTTTGTTCAACTCGATGGATTTGCCGGAGCGACAGGTAACTTTTGTATTCAGGCCAACCTGGCGAGCTGTTCAGATGGCATCCAGAATCAAAATGAAAATGGAGTGGATTGCGGAGGTGTTTGTCCTGCGTGTGTTGGAGGCACAGGTTATCTTCATCCAACACTGGGCCTCCAGAATTCCTATAATGGCAGCTGCATGGTCAGTACATGTGCCGGAACATATTACGACAACGGTGGTTCAGGATCAAACTATTCGAACAGCATCAACAGCATTTACAGAACATTCTGTCCTGATCAGGCAGGACGCTGCCTAACAGCTACGTTTACATCGTTTAACCTGGAAGAGGTAGGATATTCAGGAGGAGGTGCGCTTACAGGTTGTTATGATTATCTAACGATAGGATATGGTCCCACGCAGAACAGCCCGGTCATTACAGGAAGACCGACAAGTTATATGCGTACAGGTGCAGAAAACGGGCGAATGTGTGGTTCAACAATGCCCGTTAACACAAGCTTCACTTCAACAGATGCCAGTGGATGCCTGACCTTTCGTTTCCGGTCTGATGGTTCAGTAACAAGAGCTGGCTGGGGTTTAACTTTTTCCTGTGCGGCATGTGCTACTGGTCCGAACGGCACCGACAACAATGATTGCATCAATGCGACACTGCTATGTACAGATGGATCCTTTACAGGAGCAAGCACAGGGCCCGGGATATCTTCAGAAGGATGTGCAGGATGCAACATCAGTGAGAACTTCTCATCCTGGTACAAGATCATAGTTTCAGCACCAGGAACCATGGCTTTGAATATCGTACCAAACAATTCAGCGCAGGACTATGACTTTGCATTATACCGAAGCAACAGTTGTACATCCCTAGGATCGCCGGTTCGCTGTTCCTATGCGGCAACCTCCGGCACAACGGGAATGCGCCCGGTAGAAACTGATACTGGTGAAGATGTATATGGTAATGGATGGGTTGATGACCTTGCTGTAAATGCCGGGGATGTTTTCTATCTGATGGTCAACAAATGGGATCCGGGAGGTTCAGGATTCCAGGTAGACTGGGTATTCTCAGGTGGAGCATCGATCAGCTGCAGCCTGTTGCCCATTGAACTTGTATCATTCACAGGAGTTCCCAAACAGGATCATATTGAATTACGCTGGGAGGTCAAGCAGGAAACAAACCTGTCAAATTACATCGTTCAAAAGCAGGATGAAGGATCAGAGATGTGGAAAGACATTGGAATGACAGTAGCTGGAGGAAGCAATGCCTTCTATGTATTTGGTGATGAGAATCCGGTGGAAGGAAACAATTACTACAGACTGGTTTCGGTGGATCTTGACGGAACAAAAGATATTCATAACATCATCGTTGTACCATACAGATCTGGCCCGGAAATATCCATTGCTGATCATCAGATCACGATCGATGGCGACAATGCCATTGGCTATGAAAATTCAATCGAGATCTATACTGTTCTTGGACAGAAAGAAAGCCGGTATTACATCATAGATAGAAGCCGTGACCAACTGAAAGTTGATATTTCGAATCTTCAGCCAGGTTCTTATATTTTAAGATTGGCAGGAAACAGGAGTAAGCTGTTTTTTGTGATATAAGAATGACAATAAGTTAATCCTTGGTTCTTTATCTTACTACAACTGCACCGAACATCTAAGGCGAGCCAATGAAACTGGAGGCTCGATGTCATTAATCAAAAATGTGACGTCTAATAGCAACCGCTAATCAATAGTTGAGAAAGCATTCGTCAAGTATGAAACCAAATCAGGTAAGCGTGAAATGTAGAATGAAGCTATTTGTCTTTCAAGGCACCTAGTAGTAAAGCTAATAAGGCCAATCCTAGAATACCACCAATAATATTAACCTCTGTTTTTCTTTTATCTTCAAGGGAAACTGCATGGTTTCTCGCATTCATGTAGGAGTCCCAGGAATAATATCCTTCATTGCTTAAAACATGGAACAGTTGGCTCTTACTAATTCCACCCTTGGAAAGAAGAGCTTCAAACTGTTGATAATCATTTAAAGCAGCTTGATTTCTTTTAATCTTTTGTATTAAAAGATCCAAAACTGATTTTTCTTCATTCGTCAGATTACTAGTAATCATTTTGTTCCTCCCTCGTTTCTTGGCAAATTCTGAACAAAGGCAGTAATAATCGCCATGTTCTGCTCGGACTGTAGGCGTAGCCCATTTAGATTTTCCAAATCTTCAAGATAACGTTTTTTGAGTACCTCTATTTCTGCCTGAGCCTGTTCCCTCGCTTGTTCTCTGGCAGTATGTTTTGCATTTGACCAATTTAACGCAAATCCACCGACCATCAAGACTACGAAAAACCCGTACCAAATATAAATATCGCTGATCCTGGCATTAACTGAATTTATCTTTTCAGTTAAGATGGTCTCATTCGGGAGAAAATCTTTATCCGGTAATGTAGTTGGGTTATATACAATGTGAATGAATAAGGCAATGCTGATAAGTAATCCAAGAGTACTTACTATCACACTAAAAATTAATACTGAGGTGTTCCTTCTCCCCCACATTTGCTGGAATTCTTCCAAATTTACACAATTTACATTTTTTATTGCTTGAATTCAATTCTGAACAATCGTTTAATATAGCCTTGGTTGTTGTTTGAAAAACACGATACTCTAGTTTCATTAACAGGTCGTTTTTATTTTCTTGATTTTAGAGTCAAAGTAAAAATGAATATGATGCCTTTCCTCAAGTAAAAGCAATACCTCAAGATCATACTGGTTGGTTTTTTTCTCCTGATCATCCCAGGCGACCTGCCCAGTAGAACTCTGATGCAAACTGATTTTTTAAATCAACTTCATTTCTGAAGATCCCGAATACCGCACTTCCACTCCCAGTCATGCTGGCATACAATGCACCTGAATCATAGAGATCACTTTTGATTTTTTGGATTACCGGAAATTTTTCAGCGATTGGTTTTTCGAAATCATTGAAAACAAGATCCTTCCATTTTTCAGGAGGAGAAGCTATAGAAGATGAAAGGTCATTCAAAGGCAGTCCGGGTGTAATCATGGAGTAAGCTTCAGCAGTGCTGACATGAATGTCGGGCTTGACGATAACAATGAAATATCCCTGAAGATCAACATCGATGCTTCGAACTTCTTCTCCCCTACCCTTTACATAGCACGGTTTATTCAGGATGAAAAATCCGCAATCGCTACCGATCTGCATAGCCAGATCAAACAGCTCCCCATTGGTGGCAGGCCGTCCGTTCAGCTCATTCAAAGCCATCAGCGTAAAAGCGGCGTCAGCTGAACCACCGCCTAAGCCCGCACCCATAGGAATGGCCTTGTGAAGATGAATTGTGGATGAGGGGATACTGAACCTTTCGCTGAACAGACGTGCAGCTTTCAGACAGAGATTCTTTTCTGGATCTCCTTCCACGCTGAACCCTGAAGATTTAACAGACCAAGGAGCATGTTGCCTGGTTATCTCAAGAGCATCACATAAGCCAACAGGGTAAAAGACGCTTTCTATGTTATGGTAGCCATCAGGACGTTTGCCAGTCACATAAAGCCCTAGGTTGATCTTCGCGTTTGGAAAAACAAGCATTATTTTTTGCAATATCTGCAGACAAAGGTAGCAGATAGCGCCGGGCGAATATGAAAATTAAAGTCGTATTTTCGCCGACTGAAACCGAAAGGATAACGCATGGTATTATTAGAATTTGAAAAGCCAATCGGAGAATTACAGGAACAACTCGATAAGGTAAAACAGATCGCAGACAAAAGCGGTGTGGATGTATCAAAGACTGTCATTGATCTTGAACAAAAGATCGAGGCAAAGAAAAAAGAGATCTTCGAGAACCTTACTCCATGGCAACGTGTACAACTTTCACGTCACCCCGACCGCCCTTACACCGTTAGCTATATAAATGCTGTTACCGACAATACCTGGATCGAACTATTCGGCGACAGGAATGTGAAGGATGACAAAGCGATGGTGGGTGGATTTGGATCAGTGGATGGCCGTACCGTCATGTTTATTGGTCAGCAGAAAGGCATCAATACAAAGATGCGTCAGCTAAGAAACTTTGGAATGGCTAACCCGGAAGGCTACAGAAAGGCTCTGAGGCTGATGAAGCTTGCGGAGAAATTTAATAAGCCTATCGTAACATTCATTGATACACCCGGAGCATTTCCCGGACTAGAAGCTGAAGAGCGCGGACAAGGTGAAGCCATTGCCCGGAACCTTCTGGAAATGGCTCAGCTCAAAGTTCCTGTAATCTGCATCATCATTGGTGAAGGAGCTTCAGGAGGCGCATTGGGAATTGGCATCGGTGATAAAGTGCTTATGCTTGAAAATACATGGTATTCCGTGATATCTCCTGAATCATGTTCATCTATACTTTGGAGAAGCTGGGATTTCAAAGAAAAAGCTGCGGATGCTCTTAAGCTTACAGCGAAAGACATGCTGGAAAACAAGCTGATTGACGGGATCATCAGGGAACCTCTTGGTGGTGCACATGCTGATCATGCTGGTATTCACAGCATTGTTAAAAAAGAGATCATTTCACAGCTCAAATCTCTTGAAAAAATAACCCCTGAAGAAAGAATCACTAAACGCATCAGCAAGTTCTGCTCGATGGGAGTATATAACGAAAACGACTGATAAACTAGCCATGAAAAAACTGCTCTGTCCAATTGCCTTCATGTTCCTTGCAAGCTTCACAGTTACCTCGTGTGGTAATAAGGAAGAAAAAGTTGATGCGGAAATCACAACGGATACAGCTTCATCCGATGTTGCTGCCGAACTGAAGCTTCTTGAAGTAAGCATCCCTTCTCCGGTTGAAATGACCAATGAGATCTCCAAAACAAAATTAAACTACAATAAAAGCCTTCTGAACAGCAGTTCAAAAGCAGGGAGCTACTCCACCAATTACCAGAAAGCTGCTAATGCCGGTATCTTCGGGGCTGACCTTGGTTATATCGTTAGCTACAGCCAGGCTCAGGATGGAATCGAATACTATAACGCGATCAACAAGCTTGCGAAAGACCTTGGCCTTGAAAGTGTTTTCGATGAAGAGCTGATCAAAAAAATGGGTGAGAATGTCGATAAGAAGGATACACTCCTGCTTATGCTGGACAAAGCTTACTATAAAGCGGAAAGAAACCTGCGTTCAAACCAGCGTGTGAGCATTGCAACGTTGATTTCAGCTGGAGCATGGGTTGAAGGTGTTTACCTCACAACCTCCGTTTTGAAAGACAAGCCAAAGGATGATAAGAATGCTGTTCTGTACGACCGCGCATGGAAATATGTCGCTTCATTTAACCACGTTTTCGCGTTGCTTGATCATTACAAGAAGAATTCAGACTGCGCTAAAATGCTGGAAGACCTTAAAGATCTAAGGCCGTTAGTTGACAGAGCAAATGATCCGAACAACGGTGTTCTCACAGAACAGGACATCGCTGCCTTGCATGAAAAAGTAAGCGCTGCCCGCACCAAACTGATCAACTGATCAGAGTACCGAGAGTTTTATATCAAGGACTGTTGCACCAAAAGCAACAGTCTTTTTTATTTGTTTGCTGTTGTAATCATAGATTCTGACCTCATTTCCGGTACCAACCAGAAGTTCGCCACGATCACCATCATAGACAACACATTTCGCGGATACCGGAAGGTAAGGGATCAGGCTGTTCGTGCTGTATCTGTATGAATAGATCTGGGAATATGTAGCAATGATCAGATCATCATTGTTAATTTTTATGGCTTGCACCACAGGCCCAGTGATGGGATGTATCGAGTAAAATCCATTAGAGCTAACAGAATAGATCTTCATAAAACTTTGTGAACCGTCATTTCCAAACACATACACTTCATCGCTGGTTCGTTCCACAAAAGAAACAATATCAAATCCTGTATTGACCTGCTGGATTCCAGCCCCGGAAGGAACATAACTCAGTGTCATTCTTCTGCTATCACTTGTCACTACCGGCATTTCATCGATCAGGAGCTGGCCGTTGAAAATAAAAAGATCATCGGGCTTATAAGAAGATGCCAGGTAGCTGGTGTATTTAGCGATTTTATCCGCATCATAAGCTCTTACCATTCCATCTTCAGCATGGGCAACATAAAGATTCCCTCCATATGACCGAACACCCCTGAATGTCCCGGTTGTTGAGCTAAAACGAGGAAGCGACCATTTAACTGAAAAGTCAGACAGGGAAACCGCATAAAGATCATCACCTTCCAGCGAGATCCCAAGAAGATCACTATTACCAAAAATGTCCGATTGTATGTATATCCCGTTGAATGATTTTCGCAAAACCGAGACATAACCCGTATCAAACGAATATAGGTGCGTGTTGATCGATCCCTCAGTAAACACAAGGTATGACTTCGTTTTTACGGCAGAAGCGGAAAGACTCACCTTGACGTATTTCCTGGACTTTTCGGTTTTCGATGAGGCAACCACCTGGATATAATAATCACCCGAAACCAGACTGCCGTTCGTGATCAATGATTCATTGAAAACAAAACTGTTCGCAGATGGTCTGATGGTTATTGCCGGTATCACACCAATCATATCCGTGTCCAGAAGATTGATTGTTATTGACTCGATGCCTTCAGAACACAATGCTGACCCATGAACAGTGATCGTATCTCCGGCAGAGAACTGCTGTCCTTCGTAAGGAGCATCGATCGAAATCGTCGGAAACACCGGCTCCTGCTCTTTCTTACACGAAAAGAACGTTACCAGAATCATGATCTGCAGCAAAAAAATCTTCCTCATCACAACTAAAGTTACAAATCACACCTGTCTTACATAGCAGTTAAAAAAGAAACGAGGCAAAAAAGAAATCCACAATTTGGCAAAAGATGATAACAGGTGTTTAAAATTTAAGATTGGAATAACGATCAGACAGGTAAAAGAGATACCTATTTTTGGGGCATGGATACCATTCAAAACCAGGTTAGCGAGACAGTCCGCAAAATGTCTAAAAAGTTTACCTCCTCGCATGCACTTGAACATGGCAAGCTTCCCCCTCAGGCTGTTGATCTTGAGGAAGCTGTCCTTGGTGCACTAATGCTGGAAAAGAACGCGTTAACAACTGTGATTGATATCCTTAAAGCAGAGAGCTTTTATAAAGATTCCCATCAGAAGATCTATTCAGCCATTTCCCAGCTATTTCAAAAAAGCGAGCCCATTGACATCCTGACGGTTACCAACGAGCTTAAAAGAACTGGACAGCTAGACATAGCCGGTGGAGCATATTACATCCAGCAGCTTACAAATAAAATCGCTTCAGCGGCGAACGTAGAATATCACGCGAGGATCATCCTGCAGAAACACATCCAGCGTGAGCTCATCCGAATTTCTTCAGAGATCATTAAAGATGCTTATGAAGACACTACTGACGTGTTCGACCTTCTTGATAAAGCGGAAAGCAATCTGTTCAAAGTCGCAGAAGGAAACATCCGGAAGAACTATGAAAGCATGAGCGACATCATCAGTGAGTCGATCAAGCAAATTGAAAAAGCTGCAGAACAGAAAGATGGTATCAGTGGCGTTCAGTCTGGCTTTAAGGAACTTGATAAGCTTACTGCAGGATGGCAGAAGTCTGATCTGATTATTCTTGCTGCACGTCCGGGTATGGGTAAAACCGCATTCGTACTTTCCCTTGCAAGGAATACAGCTATTGACTTCCAGAAACCAGTTGCCTTGTTTTCACTGGAAATGTCGAGCATACAGCTGGTGAACAGGTTGATCTCCAGCGAAACACAATTACCACAGGAGAAGCTAAAAAAAGGACATCTTGAAAAGTATGAATGGGAGCAGCTACATGCGAAAATTCCAAAGCTTGCAGAAGCACCGATCTTCATTGATGACACTCCTGCTCTATCCATTTTTGAACTGAGAGCAAAATGCCGCCGATTAAAAGCGCAGCATGACATACAGCTTGTGATCATCGATTACCTGCAGTTGATGACAGCCGCTGGTGATGGTAAAGGAAACCGAGAACAGGAGATCAGTACGATTTCACGATCACTAAAAAGTATTGCCAAGGAACTGGAAGTGCCTATCATTGCGCTTTCACAGCTAAGCCGTGCAGTAGAAACCCGGGGTGGAGACAAGCGTCCACAGCTTTCAGATCTTCGTGAATCCGGAGCGATCGAGCAGGATGCGGATATGGTTATGTTCATTTACAGACCAGAATACTATGGCATCACCCAGGGAGAAGACGGAGCACCTCTTTCAGGCATCGGGCAGCTTATCGTAGCAAAGCACAGGAATGGTGCACTTCAGGACATCAACCTGCGTTTCGTAAGCAACCTTGCGAAGTTTGAAAATCTCGACAATGATGACATGGGATCCTATGGATCAAGAATGGCACCTGCATCAGACTTCGATACTCCTTCCAGCAATCAGGGAGGCGGATCATATACAATGCCTTCCAGGATGAATGACATGGAAGACGAAGCACCGTTTTAGATCTGATATCTTTTAAACTTAACAATACTTTCCTATCCGGTATTTTCTCTTAACAACCAGTGTTAATCCGGTATCGTCAGCAATTTTAAACTTTTAACTTTAAGGCTTACAGTCTGCAGATACAGATTGGATATCACTTTGCGTTATACATCAGTCATGAGTAAGCTCCTGTTTATCCTATTGATCCTGACCTCCACACTTGCACAGGCATCCTACCTGCTCATTCCGATGGATGAAACACAGAAGAATCATCTGAAAGCATACGGCATCGCATACTGGACACTTAAGAATGAAGTTGAAGTTACCTGGCTGTTAAACTACCGGGGGGGAAGCTTTATGATCCGGCACATGAAGCAGATTCAGGATGAATGTTCGATCAGAGGAGTTTCTTTTGAAATGATCGCCGATGCCCAGGCTTCCGGAATACTAAATGAAATTGCGAATCCTGAAGTTAACATGGACGCGGTAAAGCTTGAAAAAGCGCCGAGAGTTGCCGTTTATTCGCCTAAATCAAAACTTCCGTGGGATGATGCTGTGACCTTAGTTCTCACTTATGCAGAAGTTCCTTATGATGTCATCTATGATGAAGAGATAATGACAGGCAAACTGCATCTTTATGACTGGCTGCATCTTCATCATGAAGACTTCACGGGGCAATATGGAAAATTCTATGCTGCATACAGGAATACTGCATGGTACCAGCAGGATGTAAAGAATACAGAGGCGATGGCCTCCAAGCTGGGCTTTCAAAAAGTTTCAGAGCTTAAACTTGCAGTGGCGCAGAGAATCCGTGACTTCACATCAGGAGGAGGCTTCCTCTTTGCGATGTGTTCTGCGACCGATTCGTATGATATTGCACTTGCCGCTGAAGGACATGACATCTGCGAATCGATGTTCGACGGAGATCCTGCAGAAGCCAATTTCAACAGCAAACTTGATTATTCAAAAAGCTTTGCCTTCAGAAATTACCATGTGAGCACTGATCCCATGGAGTATGAATTTTCGAATATTGATATGACAAATCAACGAAGGATTCCCGAGCCACAGGATTTTTTCACCGTGTTTGAATTCAGCGCCAAATGGGATCCCGTGCCGACCATGCTGTGTCAGAATCATGAAAAGATCATCAAAGGCTTTATGGGACAGACCACTGCATACAACAAAGCAGTGCTTAAATCATCCACACTTGTTATGGGAGAAAATAAAGCAGCCAATGAAGCACGATACATTCACGGAGAATATGGAAAAGGCACATGGACCTTTTATGGCGGGCATGATCCGGAAGATTATCAGCACTTTGTAGGTGATCCTCCTACAGATCTGAATTTACATCCTAACTCACCAGGATACCGGTTAATTCTTAATAACGTGTTGTTCCCTGCAGCAAAGAAGAAAAAGCAAAAAACATAATTACTTGCGCCTGCAAATTACCGTTTGAAAAAGTAAGAAATCACCCACACTTACAACCTGCTACCTTATCTCTCTGAAAAGGCCTGTTACCATTTTAAAAAAACAAAGATGTAACTGAAGGAGTAAGAAATCAGGCAAACTGGTTTTCAATCTCGATAAGAATGTGAGAGTTTTGGATCATAAATAAATCACAACATGAAAAGATCCATACTCTTACTGGTCATCCTGGTAATAACCTCAATGACCATTTCCGACACGAAAGCGCAACAATGCAATGCGAATTTCACATTCACCCAGGATTCAGGGTTTGTACAATTCACGAATACCAGTACAGCTCCCGCCGGAGGATTTTACAGCTATTGGTATTTCGGGGACAATGGAAATTCATCCGATATTAACCCATCACATGAATACACATCAACCGGCACCTTCTATGCGACATTGTACATTTCCGCAAACGACTCATCATGCTGGGATACATTATCGGTGCCCATCACGATTACCACGTTATCAACAGCAAATATCTGCAATGCCGCATACAGCGCTTTCTCAATAAACAATGATTCACTGCACATGCAGTTTACAAACCAGTCAACATCGACACATCCACTCACCTATCAGTGGAACTTTGGAGATGGCAATACTTCTGCACTGGCCAATCCCAGCCATGCCTACCAACAACCAGGATCCTATAATGTCTGCCTGACAGTTACCAACTCCACCACTTCCTGTACGGATACATACTGCAACACCCACTATGTACAGTATCCTCCATGTTTCGCCTCGTTTTACTATAGCATTCCGCAGCCTGGAACCTACAATTTCATGAGCAATTCAACAGGGCAGAACCTGCTTCATTTATGGAACTTCGGAGATGGCAACACATCATCACAGGTAAATCCAGCACATACATATGCTTCATCCGGTTCATATAATGTGACTTTGACTATTACATCATCAACAGATTCGAGTTGTTCCAGCCAGTATAATGCAACCATCAATGTAAGCCTCACAACACCAAACTGTCAGGCAAGCTTTTACATGTTCCAGGACTCTGTCGATGCGTATCAATATTATGCGGTGAATACATCGAGTGGCCCGAACATCCAGTATTTCTGGGACTTTGGTGATGGCACGATCGACTCTACGCAATATCCTACCCACACCTATCAGGACTCAATGAACCATGTCATTTGCCTTACCGTTTTCAACTCAAATTGCCAGGACACACAATGTGATACGATCTTTACCGGAAGATCTGCAGGCTACATTACCATCTCTGTTATCCCGGCACCTGTAGGAGTTCTGGATGCCATCAACACGACACTGAACGTATTTCCGAACCCTGCACAGGATCAAATAACATTGACACTGGAAAAGGCTGTCGATGGAATACTGACTATCCGTGATGTAACGGGGAGAGTTGTATTAAGCAAGCAGATATCTGCAACAGAAGGGGTATCCATTAAAACCGATCTTTCAATGCTTTCCAAAGGAACCTATATCCTGAACCTCACAGGCCAGGGTATGGTTGAAAAGCACTGTACGATTATCAAGAATTAATAGTTTAGTCTGACGTCCAAAACCTCCTTCACTTCCATGTGGAGGAGGTTTATTTTAATCGTAGAACTTCCAGCTCACACCGATCTTCAATTTTCTGTCAGCCTGGGGATAGATAGGTACCGTAAAATAAGGGAGATAAACGAACCCTGAATTCACATGTTCATATTTAAAGAACACACGTGCCCTGTTCTTCACCTTGAACTTGAAGAATATATCAACATAAGGATATCCGCCACCCTGAATGGAGCTTTGCAGATAAAATGAACGAATACCAGGAGCATAGGCATCTGAAAAAAATCTTTCAGAATAATTTATCTCAACACCTGCTTCCACTTCGAGCCTCTTTTTAAAAATCCTGTTGTTATAGAAATAAGTAAGTCTTGCGGCATAAAGCGGAAGATGCACAATGGAAGTATCAGAGGCCTGCTGAAAAAGAATATCATGCACAAAATGCCATTTCCTGGCCAGTGTAAAATGAGCGTGCAGGGACGCTGAATAGTAGGTTATCAGCTTAGTATGCTGTGTAGGTGCTTCGCGATTATCGAGGTACGTGTAGTTGTCGATTAAAGAATAGGTTCCTCTCAACGATAATTTATTTCTGAACACGCTGAAAATGCCAGTTGCTTCCTGGAGGGAGATCTTCTGAAGCGTATCAATATGCCATTTATAAATTGGCGACCGGCTCACGGCATACATGTAATCAGGCTCAAAAGCAGAACTGTTGACAGCGACAGATGCATAGTATGAAACTGAATCACGTAAAGTTTCTAACCCTGCGATGGCAAGCCTGTCACCACCATTATAACCTGAAAGAGTTGCCCGGCCGCTTGCAAATACATTTAGAAAACCCGCTACATTTCTGTTGACTTCAGCACCAAGGTGAAGATTCTGGAATGAGGTGTCTTTATATGCCTGTCCTATTCGGAGAGTTTCTGTTCGCCCGTAAACTTTGAGACCGGTTAGAAACGGCATCAATGAATTATTGAGAGAATGTAATGTAAGGGTATTTGAAAAATTCTTCACTCTGAGTGAATCATAGATCCTGCCTGTAGGAGGGATCACAGAAATATAATTCAGCTGATCAGGGCTGATGTCATAGTAAATCTCATCCTTGACATCATAAGCGATTGAATGAGTGATCCCCATGACAGGCTTCACTTCAGGTCTTGATACGGAGTCTGCAGAAACCTTTGGACCAAGAAACAAGGTATGATCGAGAAAGATGTTTTTTGTCTTGGTCGTGTTTGAAGAACCAAGCATGTTAACAGGGAGAAAAGCTTTGTCACCAGTGAAGAAGAGTGGTACGGTGTCAAAATCGACTCCACCATTTTCCTGCACAACCGCTTTATTTCTCAGGTATGCAGTAGCGGCCTGGTAACGACCTGATCGGGAACGAAAGCGCATGTGAAGATCTGCTGATCCGAAATCAATTTCCTGGCGCTTATAGAAGCCTTCGCTTTTGATCTTTTGGACATCGATCCCCGCATTGAAGTATTTTTTAAAGCTTCTTGAATGACTTATTCTTATGACCTGTTCCTTTTTCCCTGTTTGTGAGAAGAACAGATCCGTGTAGGGTGTCTTGGTATCGTAAAACCTGATATCCTGCGGATGATAATAATAGGCATCATAAGGATCGGTCCTGAAGCGAAATGAATAAGGGTATGGATTGTATAGATAGAGTTTTTTCTCTGCAAGTCCGATATTTCCGAGAGTGACAGAAGCAAATGAATTTCTGTTGACAGGGTTTATTCTATGGATGTCGGAAAGTGTGGTGTCAGGAGTAAGACCATTTGCGAGGTTGTTTTGCAGATCAGACCTGGAATAGGATAATGTTGAAGGAGTAACGGGCTCCTTAAGAAAGAGTGAATCGCGGGCTTTGACTGCGTTTAAAGAATCCTGGTTAGGTGTGGAAGGATTAAGACGTTGGGAAAAAGAAGCGGTGTTGAAGATGAATAAAAGAAATAGTGCAGGAATATATTTCACCATCAGGAATTAGGAGGGCAAAGATAGAAATTGAGATTGAAAAAGGCTTCGACCGAAACAGGTTCAAGGTTGAAAGTTTAAAGTTCAAAGAAGATCCGAAATGCCTTGAATTATGTACTATCTGAATTACCTATTTAACTCGCGCGCGTTTATAACGCTTGTGGCTGATCAGTTCAAGGTATTAGGTTAAATGTCTAAAGTTTAAAGGAAATCCGAAATACTGTGAAATTTGTACTATCTGAGTGAGTTGTCCAACTGTCAACTTTTAACTGTCAGATTTAAGGCTCAGGCAAATACGTTCACTCGCGCTGAAAACGCGCACCTAGGGGTGTTTTAAGGGATTCGAAAATGCGTAGTATAAGAACTTATGCCTTGTCAACTGGCAACTGGAAGTTGCTGTGGCTGATCAGTTAAAGGGTTAAGTTTCAAAGTTTAAAGAGATACGAGGGCCGTGATTTATGTACTATCTGATTTGCCAACTCAACTTTTAACTGCAACCTTTAAGACCCAAGCAAACCGTTCATACGCATTGAAAACGCACACTTGAAGGATTTTTATAAGATTCGTAATTCATGAGTTGAGTACTATGCCCTCACTAACTGGCAACTGGAAACTGCTAACTTTTTTAAACTGTCAACAGCAAAGCAAAGGGTATAAAAAGGAAAAACCCATACAGAATGAACTGCATGGGTTTTTCCGAAAATTGGCGACGACATACTCTCCCAGGTTTGACCTAGTACCATCTGCGCAGGCGGGCTTAACTTCTCTGTTCGGAATGGGAAGAGGTGGACCCCGCCGCAATAGTCACCTAACGTTTAATTAGGTTTTATTGACAATATTGTAAAGAAAATACGAAAAGCATGTTGGTTGATTCAAGAAAGCTAACGGGTAATTAGTATTGCTCAGCTTTGACATTACTGCCTTTACACCTGCAACCTATCAACGTAATCATCTTTTACGACCCTTAAAAGAAATCTTATCTTGTGGCGAGTTTCGCACTTAGATGCTTTCAGCGCTTATCTCATCCAAACATAGTTACCCTGCGCTACACCTGGCGGCATAACAGGAACACCAGAGGTTTGTCCGACTCGGTCCTCTCGTACTAGAGTCAGGTCCACTCAAATTTCTAACGCCCACAACAGATAGGGACCGAACTGTCTCACGACGTTCTGAACCCAGCTCGCGTGCCACTTTAATAGGCGAACAGCCTAACCCTTGGGACCTTCTCCAGCCCCAGGATGTGACGAGCCGACATCGAGGT
>JAKFFM010000030.1:0-31201 GCA_036675075.1 Bacteroidota bacterium | reverse complement strand
GACTTTTGAGACTCCTTACCTTCCGCCATGGCAGGCCAGGCATCTGTAATGATCACATTCGTGTAATCAATGATCGCATCCTGGATCATCTTCTGGGAGACAGGATCAAAGCCTCTTGCATCACGATAGAGGTTTCCCAAGACAACAGCTTCCTGTGCGAGACGTTTTTTTTGTCCGTCATAATTCTGCCATGCGTTCACAACAACAAGCGCCAGCAGCAAGCCAAAGAGCGATCCGATGATCGTGCCTATCAAAGCTGCTGGTCGTATGGCATCGCCTGATATAAGGCCTTCGGGGTAATACCTTCTGAAGAGCTTATAGGTGAATACACTTACCAGAATGCAAAGCACGGTTAATGCGATGCAGGCGAACAGGAATGATTCCTTGAAATAATCCATGAGCCGGATGGTGAAAAAACCCTGCCATGTTCAGTGAAGGAATCCTTCAACAAGGGACATAAAAAAAGCCTCCGGAATTAACCGGAGGCTTTCATCATTTATCGAAATCGAATTAGTCTTTTTTAGACTTCTTCTTTTCGCTTTCTTCCATTTCATTCTTCAGATCAGAAAGAGCAGAGATATCGCCAAGAGTTGTTTTTTCAACGCTGTCTTTAACTTTCTTCACTGCAGTCTTGTCAGTCTTAGGAGCCGACTTCTTACCGTCAGTTCTTTCAGTCTTCTCTGGACCCGCTACATCTTCGAACATACGTGAGTGAGAAACGATGATCTTCTTGTTCTCTTTGTTGAATTCAAGAACTTTAAAGTCAAGAGTTTCGTCAACCTTTGCAGATGTACCATCCGCTTTCTGAAGGTGACGTGTAGGAGCGAATCCTTCAACACCATAAGGAAGAGCGATAACAGCTCCTTTGTCCATGATGTTCATCACAGTTCCCTGGTGTACTGAATCAAGCGTAAAGATTGATTCGAACACATCCCATGGATTTTCTTCAAGCTGCTTGTGGCCAAGGCTTAGCTTTCTGTTCTCAGCATCGATCTCAAGAACAACAACATCGATCTTCTCACCTACTTTGGTGAATTCAGATGGATGCTTGATCTTCTTAGACCATGAAAGGTCAGAAATATGGATCAGTCCATCGATACCTTCTTCAAGCTCAACAAAGATTCCGAAGTTGGTAAAGTTTCTAACAGTTGCTGTATGGCGTGAACCAACAGGGTATTTGTTTGAAACTTCAGCCCAAGGGTCAGGCATAAGCTGCTTGATACCAAGTGACATCTTTCTTTCGTCTCTGTCAAGAGTAAGGACAACAGCATCAACTTCATCACCTACTTTAAGGAAATCCTGTGCGCTTCTCAGGTGCTGTGACCAGCTCATTTCAGAAACGTGGATCAGACCTTCAACACCTGGAGCGATCTCAACGAACGCGCCATAGTCAGCGATAACAACCACTTTCCCTTTAACCTTGTCACCAACCTTAAGGTTTGCATCAAGAGAATCCCAAGGGTGCTGTGTAAGCTGCTTAAGACCAAGTGCAATACGCTTTTTGCTATCATCGAAATCAAGGATAACAACATTGATCTTCTGATCAAGCTGTACAATTTCTTCCGGATGATTGATACGACCCCATGAAAGGTCAGTAATATGGATAAGACCATCAACACCACCAAGGTCAACGAATACACCGTAAGAAGTGATGTTCTTAACGATACCTTCAAGCACCTGGCCTTTTTCAAGCTTGGAGATGATGTCTTTTTTCTGCTGTTCAAGTTCTGCTTCAATAAGCGCCTTGTGAGAAACAACAACGTTCTTGAATTCTTTGTTGATCTTAACAACTTTGAATTCCATTGTTTTGCCTACATAGATATCGTAGTCACGGATTGGTTTAACATCGATCTGAGAACCTGGAAGGAACGCCTCAATGCCAAATACATCAGCAATAAGACCACCTTTTGTTCTGCATTTGATGTAACCCTTGATAACTTCATCATTATCAAGTGCCGAGTTAACACGATCCCATGAACGCATCGCACGTGCCTTCTTGTGAGAAAGCAGAAGCTGTCCGCCTTTATCTTCCTGGCTTTCAACATACACTTCAATCGTGTCACCTACTTTAATGTCCGGATTGTATCTCAATTCAGACAATGGAACAACACCGTCAGACTTGTAGCCGATATTCACAACTACGTCTTTGCTAGTTTTTCCTACGATAACACCATCGATCACGTCATGTTCTGTAACAGACTTCAGTGTGTTATCATACAATTTCTCTAATTTCTCTCTTTCAGATTCTGAGTAAACATCTTGTTTTTTACCCACACTGCTCCAATCGAAATCCGCTACTGGTGTAGCTGTGTCATTTTGATTTGCCATTTTTTGACCTGCTTGCCGCAGGCTGGCTTTGTATCCCGGGTCAGGGTGCCGGGAGATGTAAAACATCCTTTTCCCTGAAAAAGGACTGCAAAGATACCGAATAATGTTTAAAGTTTAATGTCAAAGTTTAAAGTTCAAAGTTGGCGTACCTTTGCCCCTATATTCTGGATTTTGAAGCTTTATCGTATTATTCTGGATTCTCCTCTTGGAACAATGGCTGCAGCCGCTACAGAGGAAGGTGTTTGCCTGCTAGAGTTCAGTCAGCGGCGAACAGATGAAGCATTAAAGGAACTTTCAGCTTATTTCGAATATGAGGTGTTCGAATCTGAAAACAGCCACCTTAAAACACTGAAAACTCAACTTCAGGAATATTTTGATGGTACCCGAACAACCTTTTCAGTTCCGCTGGTTTATTACGGAACTGATTTCCAGAAGAAAGTCTGGGAAACCTTGTTATCTATTCCATTTGGAAAAACACGAAGCTATAAGCAGCAGTCTATATTGCTAAACAATCCCGGAGCTATCAGAGCCGTTGGCGCGGCAAATGGAGCGAACCGGATTTCTATCCTTGTCCCCTGCCATCGTGTAATCGGTGAAGATGGGAGTCTGACAGGTTATGCAGGCGGTCTGCACAGAAAGAAATGGCTGCTTGATCATGAGGCAGGCAAGGTACACGGTCAGCAGTTGAAACTGATTTGAAGTTTAAAGTGTAAAGTTTAAAGTTCAAAGTGGCATACGTAAAGCCGCAGATTTAGTACTCATTTCGAAGTTTAAAGTTCAAAGTGGCATACGTTATGCCGCAGATTTAGTACTCAATCCTTTGCTAACTGCCCATTGCGAACTGCCAATTGATCCAATGTCGTGCACGCATTCTCTTGCAGCAGCACCTGGCAACTCATATCTTCTAGCCCTGAAAGGGCGTAATCTTTATTTTATCGATGGGTATAGCCCTTCGATAATTAACCCGAGTCTTTCAATAACCGAACCCTGAGCCTTCGATAACAAAACTACCCTTCTCGATATATCATACCCCCTTCGAACCAAAACCTATCCCGCCCAACCCTCTACCCTGAAAGAACTTAAAGCTATTTTCGATGAGTGTAGTCCCTGGCACCTGGCAACTCATATCTTTTAGCCATGAAAGGGCGTAATCTTTATTTTATCGATGGGTATAGCCCTTCGATAATTAACCCGAGTCCTTTAATAACCGAACCCTGACCCTTCGATAACAAAACTACCCTTCTCGATATATCATACCCCCTTCGAACCAAAACCTATTCCGCCCAACCCTCTAGCCCTGAAAGAACTTAAAGCTATTTTCGATGAGTGTAGTCCCTGGAACTGCCAACTAAAACACACTCAGCTGACCATCTTTATTCATGATCTGATCCATCAGGGCTTTATTATCCCAGAACAGATGCTCTTCTGTCATCTTTCCATCTTTCCATTTGCTGATGGTCGCCATACGAAGCTTGAACTTTTTTCCTGTTGGCTGAATGGTTTTATCCCCCATCGCCATTGGCCTTGAAAATGTGCCTTCCATTTCGCCGATCACTGCAGTCCAATCTTCATTGCCAAAACTTACAGGATGCCTCTTGATCCTGGTGTCGGGAGCAAACTGAAACATGGGTGTAAGCATGTCGATATGCTCAGGGAATAATCCTGTTGTAACTTTCCCATCAGGATAAACAACCTTGATGTTTTTATCATGACTTTCTGAAAAAGATTGCCATTGCTGATTATTGTAGTATTGGAAGTCAAGCGAATCAAAACGTTTCAGCCTTTTCTCTATCATGGCTTCTTCATTCCTGCATCGCTCTAACTCGCTTTGAAGTGAATCAACCATTGCCTGAAGCTGTGGTGATTCAGCATTTGTTGTACATGCTGACAGTGCAAGCATCAATGCTGCTGGCAAAAGCAGAAAGATCGTGGAAAGTCGTATGTTTCTAGTGATGTTCATCTGATGATTATTAGAAGGTTAGCATTTTTATTAGCATCGCCTTCATGCAAATCATTTGCCATGTTGCCATGTAATTATACCTGGTTTTATTCAGGTGAAAATTCAAAGTTTAAAGTTTAAAGTTCAAAGTAGAATACGTAATGCAGCGGATTAAGTACTCATCACCTTGCCAACTGCCCTTTGTCAACTGGAAACTGGCAACTGGCAACTGGCAACTGGAAACTGGCAACTGAAAACTCTATTGTTCTCAACCCTTTCAAATTATTTCTGATAATTATTGATACAATGACAGATATCATTGCTGCATGATTTCACTAGACATGTTCCTTCTAATTTATTAATATTGAAACCCCTCGATAATTAAATAAAAAAATAACATGTTCAGGTTTATTAAGATCTTCCGATCACGAGCTTTTTCACTGATAGCAAAGCTTAAGATCAGATCGCTGCCATGGACTCCTGGCATTGTGCTTTTATCAGCAGCTACAATTGTCCTTATATTTTATTTTTCTAGCAGAATTCAGAAGCAGTATAAGCAGGATATTGAAAAAGAGCTGCAAACAATTCTCAAAACTACACAGGGTGCATTGCGTCTCTGGCAGAGGGATCATCAATCTGATCAGGAAGCAATTTCAAAGAACCCCAGGGTTGTGCACGTTATTCAGCAAGCCGTAAATACCAGCAGCGCGCCTTTGAATAATGAAAGCCTGAAACAGTTAGAAGAACTATTTCTCCCGTGGCTTAATATTCAGGGATACAGGAAATTCAACGTTTATATAAAAGATCACGAAAATAGAATTGCTCCGCTTATAGGAAACTCCCCTGAACATCAGGAGTTGTTCTCACGAACCTCGGAGCTTGTTAAAGACGCATTCAACGATAATTTTAAAGCAGGTGACCCAATTATTCCCTCCAATGCTTCTGTGATCCTTCCACATCAGAAACATCAGGTGCTAATTCAAACATTCTCCCCGGTAAAGAACAATGAAGGAGAAATCATCGCCGTAATTTCATTTATTTCGGATGCATTTGATGCTTTTACATCGATCACACAGCTCGGAAGGATCGGAGAAACGGGAGAAACCTACCTGGTATCTAAAACCGGCAAGATGATCACCAGGAGCCGGTTTGTTGAACGAACGTATGAGCAAAGCAAGGTCGATGTTCCAGGGTCTCCTGAACTGAACACACTTCATGCTCTGCTTTCTCAGTCTGAGAATCGAGGAGGCAGTGTGTTTGATGTTGAAGGTTACAATGATTACAGAGGTGTACAGGTGGTTGGTGCAAGTCTCTGGGATGACCAGCTCCGGCTTGGTATCGTCTCTGAAGTGGATAAATCAGAGGCATACCTTTCATACAGGCTGACACGAAGCCTTGTCTGGATCATCATTCTGATTATTCTCATTGGGATGACCATTGTGATGATCTTCAGGGAAACGCGTTCCCGAAACCTTTCAAAGATTTACACGCTGGAAAGATCTGCTGAGGTACGTAAAGAGCTGCTTGCCATTGTTTCACATGATCTCAAGAATCCGCTTAGCTCCCTGCTCATGACCAATGAGCTCCTCTTAAAAACATTGCCTGCAGATATTGAATTCTCTGAAAGGAGAAAGAAGCTCCTGGAGCTTAGCAGGAATGCAGCTGAACAAATGCGAATGCTTATCACCGATCTTCTTGATTCTGCAAAGATTGAAGCCGGCAAGCTGGAGATCTTTCCGGAAGATCATTCAGTAACAGAAATTATAGAAAATGTACTGCTTGTGATCGAACCAATTGCTAAAAGGAAATCGATCAGCATTACGAAACAGATTGAATCCGGGTTGCCTCATCTATGGGTTGACCCACACAGGACCACACAAATCTTTTCAAACCTGCTTGGCAATGCAATTAAATTCACGGAAAAAGGCGGTGTGATCACGGTAACCGCAAGACAAACTAAAAAGCATATTGAATTTTCAATCAGTGACACCGGAGCGGGAATTTCCAAAGACGATCTCGAACACCTGTTCGAACGCTACTGGCAGGCCCAAAAAACCAGGAGCCTTGGAACAGGACTTGGATTGTCAATTTGCAAAGAGCTGATCACTGCACATGGCGGAACGATATGGGCTGAATCTGAACCAGGGAAAGGCACCACGTTTCATTTCTCTTTGCCTGTGATGGAATTAAATACATCAAAATGATTAATTTAAATCGGATTATTTTCAATCAGTAATTCATAGAGTATAAATAAAAAAGGAGGCTAATGCCCCCTTTTTTTTATCCTGTTAATTTGTCCTTACGAGCAGCTTTCCGGCCATGACCTTATGAAGGCTGCAATAGTAATCGACATTTTCTGACACAACGTATTTCCATTGTGCACCTTTTTCCAGTCTACCTGATGTCCAGCTTGATGATGGCTGCTGTGTTACATCATGTGCAACCAGATCTTCATTCACGAACAATACGGTGTCGTCTTTATTTACCCAAAGCTCCTCAGGTTGAAATTTCATCTGCAGGATCTTCACTGTATGCACTTTGGGTACTCTCTCCTGCACAGGCTGTGTGCAGCTGTTTAAAATCATGGCTGGAAGAAACAGGATGAAACCAGCCTGAATAACTTTAGTGACCATGGCTAGCACTTGAATGGTCTTTCTGAACCATTTCAGCATGCTTCAGGTGTGCTTTAAGTGGATCAACCACGCTTTGAAGTAATGCTTTCAATTCAGCATTCTTTGACTGCGGAATAAGAACCTTCTCTACAGTTTCAATAACCGCTTTGTGGTAAGCAACTTCATTATCGATGTATGCCTTGTCGAACTCCTTACCAGACTTAGACATCAGCATTTTCTTCGTTGCATCAGCATCACTGTTCAGCTTTTTGCTAACTGCATTATCCTTTGGAGTTACTTTAAGCTTTGTTACAAGCTCAACTGCTGAACCGATAATTGCCTTGTGATCACTTGCCATTGTTTCAGCAAATTTCAAGACTTCTTTATCCTTCGATTTTTTCTTCGCGATATCAGCATAGTCAATATCGATCTGGTTGGCAACCACTGCAACAGAAGCGATTTCAGGGTCAGTAAGCGTAATCTTATCCTGGGAGATCGCAGGAACTGTAATTAATAAAGCCCCTAGAAGGCCCAATTTGGAAATTGATCTGATCATTCTCATAATAGTTTTTTAATTGTTTAGCGTTGGATTGTAAAAACCAAAAAAGGTTACAAAGAATATCAAACTTTATATTTACCCGGATCATATCAGCGCACTAAGAATTCATTTCTCGTTGTAACCTTTCCACGTCTCGTACATCTAAAGAGTATTGGCTTATAATCCTTTTATTTATTTAACTGTCCTATGGAAAATTATATCGTTAAAGTGCTTCATGTTTCCCCAGTCACACATGATGTGAAAAGAATTGTTGTTGAAAAGCCTGACGGTTATGAATTCGTCCCGGGACAAGCCACAGAAGTCGCGATAAACAAGCCAGGCTGGGAAGAAAAAAAACGCCCGTTTACATTTACATCTCTTGCTGATGCCAAGGATCTCGAGTTTACGATCAAAATCTATAAAAACCACCATGGTGTTACCGAACACATTGGTATGTTAATACCTGGTGACGAAATCATTCTTCACGATGTATGGGGAGCTATCAGCTATAAAGGCAAGGGAACGTTCATTGCTGGTGGCGCAGGAATCACGCCATTCATTGCCATCTTGAGAGACCTTTACAGGAAGCATGAGTTACAGGGTAATACTTTGCTTTTCTCAAACAAAACATATTCAGATATTATTCTTAAAGAAGAATTCGAGAAGATGCTCGGCCAGAATTTTCACAACATTCTTACAAGAGAAATTCTGCCGGGCTACTGGAATAAACGAATTGACGAGAATTACCTGAAATCACAGATCACCGATTTCAAACAGCATTTTTATATCTGCGGTCCTGAGAAATTTACATTATCTATACAGGAAATGCTTTCAAACCTCGGTGCCCAGTCAGATGCCATCATTATTGAAAAATGATGTACTGATTGCATGTCATTGATATTATATCCTCACCCCTATCACAAGGATATCATCCACCTGTTCAAGGTCTCCTCTCCAGCTTTCAATGGTATCATGAAGAACTGCCTTTTGTTCAGCCATTGATTTGTCTTTAAGTGACAACAGCAGCTCTTTGAACCGTTTGGTGGTAAATTTCTTTTGTTTAGGTCCTCCGAACTGGTCTGCATAGCCATCAGAGAACAGATAGATGCAATCTCCTTCTTTTACTCCAAACTCATTGTTCCTGAAAGAATAGGTTTCTTCTGTCCAGCCACCGATCGCCATCTTATCAGGATCAATGATATTCAGTTCTCCATTGATATGATACAGCGGACGATGTGCTCCTGCATATTCCACCTTCCTGTTTTTAAGATCAAATGAGCAAAGTGCAAGGTCCATTCCATCGCGGCTTTCACCACCTTCTGCTTCGCGCTGCTTCAAAGCGATTTTTATCCCCTTGTTCAGCTGATTCAGAATTTCAGACGGGCTGGTGATTCCCTGCTCGATCACGATATGATTGATTTTATCCGTTCCGATCATCGACATAAATGCACCCGGAACTCCATGCCCTGTGCAGTCCACAGCCGCAATGATCAGTCTGTCGCCCTTTCTTGCAAACGCATAAAAATCACCACTTACTACATCCTTTGGCTTATATAGAATAAAGTAATCTTTGAAAGCTGATTCGATTTCGTCTGTTGAAGGCAGAATGGCTTCCTGGATCCGCTTTGCATAATTGATGCTATCCTGGATGCTCTTATTCTTTTCTTCAATGATGATATTCTTCGTCGTAAGCACTTCGTTGGCTTTTCTCTTGATCCTGTAGTTCCTGAACATATAGAATGACAAAAGGCCGAGCAAAGATAATCCTCCGATAAAAGCAGCCTTGATCACCTGGTCACGTTCACGGTCTTTTACAAGCAGCTGAATTTCTTTCTCCTTTTTATCGGTTTCGTATTTAGTCTGCAATTCGAGGATCTGATTGGTTGTTTCCTGTGAAAAGATGGAATCCTTTACATGAATGCCTTTCTCATAGTAAGCCAGCGCATCCCTGTAATCTCCTTTATCCCTGGCCATCATCGAAAGATCTGTGTAAACCATTCTTACCAGGTTCATGTCATGTTCTTCCTGTGCGATCTGCAATGCTTCATTAAAGATCTTTAAAGCTTCAGGCCAGTTCCTTTTTGCCGTATGCACTTCACCTACACTCACAAGTCCTTTTGCAACACCGATCCTGTCTCCAAGGCTGCGTGCAATCTCAACACCTTTCATGGCCATTGCCAGCGCTTTGTCGTATTCTTTCGTGAGCGTAAATACATACGACATATTTGTAAGCACCTGTCCCTGCGATATAAGGTTATTTTCTTTTTCGTAATAGCTCAAGGCATTGTTGAAATATTCAATGGCCAGCCTGAATTGACTCTGATCCATATAGATTACACCAATGGTGTTTGAAACAAGCGCCAGTCCACGAACATCATTCAGTTCAGTATAGATCGGATATGAACGACTGTAATACCTCAGTGCCACTGCAGGCTCATTGTAGTAATAGTAGAGATTACCGAGAGAGAATAGCGCATTTGCTATCCCTTTCCTGTCTCCCACTTTTTCAAACATGTTAAGCGACTCAAGAAACAATGAAAGGGATTTTTTATAATCGCTTTTATCGAGGTAATAAAACCCGATCTGTAAAACGGCTCGCGCGATGTTGATGGTATCCTTTGATGCGATGGCGATCTCACGTGCTTTTTCGCTCAGCCTGAAAGTTCCATCTGCGTCAGTGTATTGGATCTTTGCAGCTTCTTTGAGCAGGTAGCTGATCTTGGCTGAATCTTCCATGCCTTCGATCTTCTGTTCAATAGTATCCTGCCCCGCAACAGGTATGCAGGTAATAAAAATAAGTGCTATTAATAAAAACGAACGGGACAAGCTTCTCAGACTGTTTCGCTAATATAAGCGTTTATCCAAGATTTTGATTTTCAATATGAAGACATTAATTTGGCGCAAACCCAAAAAAACTATTTATTATGATTGAGAACAAAACAGGATCGGTATTAAGGTTTGACAGCGAAGACACAGGATACATTGATGACCGTGATAATCCAGGATCGGAATTTCCTTTTGAGCACAGAGGAGCACGTGCTGTATTTCAGATTGGTGAAACAGTTACCTACCTGCTGATCAAAACGCCTGGAACAACAAAAGCAGTAAACCTGGGAAGACCAAACTAGTTTTCCTTCATTAAATCAAATAAAAGTCATTTAAGCGTGAATAACTTAAGTGGCTTTTTATTTTTCAATCAGCTCATGGCCTAATGCTGCCAGGTCAACACCATCAAAATTCCCAGAGGTCATTAATAAAAGCGTGGTATTCTTCCACTCCATCGATTTCAATTCATTCACCAATACTTTTGAATCTGTAAACACCTGCAGATCCTGCCTGTCAAATGCCTTCTTCACCTGCTCGATAGTTACAGGCTTCAGCTTCTTGTGTTCTATGGTATGCGGATTAAAGTACACGTATGCCAGGTCAGCGGCATCCATGGCACCTTTGTATTCTTTGAGGAAAGTTTCATTCAGACTGCTGAAAGTGTGCAGTTCCATGCATGCAACAAGCTTGCGGTCGCTGAATTGCTGGCGGACAGCATCTGTTGTTGCTTTAAGCTTTGATGGAGAATGTGCAAAATCTTTATACACAGCTGAACTTTCTGTTGATGCGATAAGTTCAAGTCGCTTTGATGCTCCCTTGAATGAAGCGATGCACGTATAGAACCGGTCTTCCGTAATTCCAAGCTGAAGGCAGATCTGTTTTGCACCTTCAAGGTTCATCAGGTTATGTTCTCCGAAGATCTGCAATGGAAACTCTTTCCCTTGGTGTAGAAGTATCGTTCGGCCATTTCTGATCACATATTCAGGAAGTCCGTAAGGAACTTTTGTAAGATCTTTTCTTGCATTCAGAGCGACCTGCTTCACCTGTTCATCTCTTTCACAATAGATAAGCACACCATGCTCAGAGAGTGAGCTGGTAAAGCTTTCAAACTGTTTCTTATAACTCCCGAATGTCGGGAACACATTGATATGATCCCATGCGATGCCACTGATGAGTCCGACATCACCCTGGTACAGGACAAACTTGGGACGTCTGTCAGTTGGAGATGCCAGGTATTCATCACCTTCAAATACAGCAAACGTTGCGTCTTCGCTCAGGCTTACCATAGTATCAAAGCCTTCAAGCTGGGCACCAACCATAAAATCGAACTTCATGCCTTCCATCTTCAGCACATGCACGATCATGCTTGTGATGGTTGTTTTGCCATGACTTCCTGCGATCACAATACGTTTTTTATCCCTGGTTTGCTCATACAGGAATTCCGGGTATGAATATATTTTCAAGCCAAGCTCATGTGCACGCAAAAGCTCCGGATTATCCTGTCTTGCATGCATGCCCAGGATGACAGAGTCAATCGAATGATCCAGTTTATCAGGAAACCATCCTTCCCTTTCAGGCAAAATGCCGTGAGCCGCGAGACGTGTTTTTGAAGGTTCAAAGACTTCGTCATCAGAGCCGGTAACGTGATACCCTTTCTTCTTAAGCGCAATCGCAAGGTTATGCATTGCACTTCCACCAATAGCAATAAAGTGAACCCTCATTTTCAGGAATAGTTCTTAATATTGACAAACTTAAAAAGAATGCAGGTGGAACGGATGGGCATCCCGCATAACTTTTAAACACATCACTGTTACTAGACATGAAATTATATTCAATCAATACAGGACACTTCAAGCTCGACGGAGGAGCGATGTTCGGAGTTGTTCCAAAAACGATCTGGCAGAAAACGAATCCTGCAGATGAAAACAACCTGTGCAGCTGGGCCATGCGATGCATGCTTGCAGAAAGCGGAAACAGACTGATCCTGATTGATAATGGCATAGGAAATAAACAGGATGCAAAATTTCTGAGTTACTATTACCTTCATGGAAACGACACACTTGAAAGTTCATTAAAGAAATATGGATTCAGCAAGGATGATGTTACCGATGTATTCCTGACACATTTACACTTTGATCATTGCGGAGGAAGCATTGAGTTTGATAAGCAGAAAGAGATCTATCAGCCTGCTTTCAAAAACGCAACCTTCTGGAGTAATGAAGAACATTGGAAATGGGCAACTGAACCCAATCCTCGTGAGAAAGCATCCTTTTTAAAAGAAAACATTCTTCCCATTAAAGAATCAGGTCAGCTTCGGTTCATCGAGAAAGAATGGCAGGAACTGATCCCCGGATTCAAGCCAATGTACACACGCGGACATACCGATGCGATGATGCTTCCATTTATTGAAGTCAATGGACGCACCGTTGTTTTTATGGCAGACCTGATCCCGAGTGCCGGGCATATTCCGCTTCCTTATGTGATGGGATATGACACAAGGCCTTTGCTTACGATGGATGAAAAAAGCTGGTTCCTGAAGGAAGCTGTGGATAAAGACCTCATTCTGTTCTTTGAACACGATCCTGAAATAGAATGCTGTACCCTTCAGCAGACAGAACGCGGGCCACGGCTAAAGGAAAAGTTTAAGCTGGAAGATCTTTTCTGATTACTTTTTTTCAAAAAGCCTTTCCACTTTGAAGTGGTAGGACGATTCAGTCATTTTCGTTTTAAACCATTCTTCAAAAGGGAAGAGTTCGGCAGAACGGATTCTCCAGACATGCTCCTGCTCCAGTTGTTCAAAGAGGGCTCGGTTGTTTGAGAATGTATCCTGGAAGTTATAAGAATGTCTGACCAGCTGACTGAATATTTTCTGACCGATCATAAAACGCGGAGATGCATGAGCCTTGGAACGTGATATGAATTTTCGAAGACTTTCGATCTTATGATCCGCAATGTCGAAGAATCCACGTTCAATGTCGTTAATGATCGATAAAAAGCGTATTCCGTAGTTCCAGCCTTCTTTGTCATTTTCGAGTTCACGGCAATCTTGTAACAGGTTATGCACCTGCTGGAAATCACGTTTGAAAAAGGAGAGGTTTGCTTTGTAGAAGGTTCTTTGACTTCTCTTAAACTCTGACAGTGTATAATATTTACTATTCAATAATTCCTCAACCAAATTTTCAGCTTCGACTAAATTGTTTTGGTAAAACATGCAATAGAATACAAGTTCTTTAGCTATTCCAGTATTTAAAGAATTAGAAGGAATCAACTGCAGCGCTTCTTCAAAGGTTTTTAACGCCTCATTAAACTTCCTGAAAAGCAACAAGTTATATCCTAACTCAATCAATGTATTGGCATGAGCCCTTTTTAAATAGATTGCTTTATTATTTTTTATAAGATCAACCAGCTTCATGTTATTCATGATTGCAGATTCGTGATCATGATTTACTTGATAATAGTGTATCTTGAGGTAAAGCAAGAAGTATTCGACAGTAGCTGAATTAGTTTTCTTCAAACCTTCTTCCAGTTCTTGAATTCGCTCAAGCAATAATTCATTTTTCTTTTCTGGGTTCGCTTGAAAGTCGACCAATGAGATTATTTCATGATAATAATGTTTTGCTTTGAAAACAATTGTACGGCAGTTCTCATAGAATTCAACCTGTTCATTGATATTATTGTAAACTTCAATTCCTTCAGACAATCCTTTTAATTGCTGTATAATTGACAGTGTTTCTATTAGTTCTGAATATATCT
Source organism: Bacteroidota bacterium (assembly GCA_036675075.1). GTDB lineage: Bacteria > Bacteroidota > Bacteroidia > JAKFFM01 > JAKFFM01 > JAKFFM01. Next base: position 17,205 of record JAKFFM010000030.1, on the reverse strand, counting down.
CAAACTCTTTACAACCAACAATTATCTTTTCATATAATTCTATTGCTAACGGAATATTTCCTCTGCCATGCACAATTGACGCAACAGATGTAAGTTTTCTGAGATGAATTTTCTTTTGGTATTGCTCGCTGTATGCGTCTTTCCTGAATATATTAGCGTCTAGTGTTAACGTATCATATATTTTATCCCTGAGGCGACTTAGCAATTTATTAAAGCTATCTGTTTTATAATCCTCAGAAATCTGTTTAATTATCTCCGATTCTACTACATTGTTTGTAGTGTCTCTAAGAATCCTGAATAACTTTAACATTTTCAGAGACTCTGGAGATTTGACTTCATCAAATGAAATCATAAACTTTTCCAGTAATCTTGCCTCCCCTTCGTTCAAACTCTTTACCAGATCCCGAACAAGTATAAATTTTCTCATTCTTTCTGTTTTATTACAAATATAGTCAACCCATTAAGCATTCGTTTGTCTGTTAGGCCGCATATTTTTCCATAGAGCACTCATAATTCCGGTGGAGCTTTAATATATCTCAAAACTCCCATATTATGATAGAAACATTTATCAGCATTGCTCTGTATTTCGGAGCAACACAGGTCGAAAATCAGACGTTCATTGATGAAAGGGTGCTGGTTGCCACTGAGGACAGTGCGGGGCATTACATTACAGACATTCCACCTTCAGAGGAATACACCATTTCTCAATCGAATTCTGTCTATGTAATTGAAATCCTTGGCCAGGATCAAAATGGTGCTGGAAAGTAAAACCTTATTCCCGGAATTGGTTTTCACCGCCAGTTCCGGGAATAATTATTTATCCGCGCTTATCTGATCATCGATCTTAACAACCTTGAATTCAGTTCTTCTGTTCAACGCATGATCACTTTCGGAACATTCTACTCCGTTCTCGCACCTGTTCAACAGCCTGGTTTCGCCAAAGCCTTTCCAGATCAACTGGTGCTCTGAAACTCCCTGGGAAATCATAAAATCAACAACTGATCTGGCCCGTTTGGCTGACAATTTTAAATTGAACACATCGTCTGCCCGCGAATCCGTATGTGATCCTATCTCAACCGTTACATTCGGATTGTTCTTTAAAATTTCAACAAGCTTATTCATTTCATTTTTCGACTCATCTGACACCTCCCAGCTGTTAATGTCATAATACAGCTGATCCAGGATCATTGCCTTATCCAGCTCAATCGCCGATAATTTAAAATCAGCAAGTATCGTCTTGTGCTTTGTGATCCCTGCAGTACTTACCTGGATAGGATCTTCGAGAAAATAATTCGGTTTCAGCGCTTCAATGATGTATGTTTTTTCAAGCTCAAGCTCACACTCATAAATTCCCTGGGCGTTCGTTACAACCGTCTTTTTATTTCCGGATTCCTGATCAATAATATTCACATTGACATCAGCCAGCGGATCAAAATCAGGTTCCGTGATCATTCCCTTAAGAACCACCTTAGGGTTCAGTACACGAACTTCATAAAGCCTGTCGTTCCCACTCCTGTTTGATGAAAAGTATCCTGACTTACCACCTTTTTCAAGCAGGTATGAAAAATCATCTTTTGAAGAATTCACAGGAAATCCCAGATTCTGAACTACGCCTGGCTTGCCATCGATAAATTTTACCCGAAAAATATCCAATCCACCAAAATTCTGATGTCCTTCTGAAGAAAAATATAGGCATGAATCTGTTTCGTTATACCATGGGAACATTTCATTAAATGCGGTATTCACAGCACTTCCCAGGTTTTGGGGTTCTGAGAATCCTCCTCCAGTCATAATGGAATAGTAGATATCAGATCCACCATTTCCTCCCGGCTTGTCTGAAACAAAAAAGAAGAGCTGATTCTTTCCTGAAACCGATGGATGCCCTACGGAATACCGCTGATCATTATATGGAAATTCACGAATATCCTTCCATCCGCCTTCCTTGTAGTTTGCGAAAAGTATCTTCAGGTTACTCTGTAAATTCACTTCTTTTAAATTCTTTTTCGAGCTTCTTGCAAAGACAAGTTGTCCGTCATCAGGATTCAGGCAAGGGCAGGTTTCATTATAATCACCGTTCACATCACCGTCAAGCATCACAGGTTCCTTGTATTCCCCTGTCGAATCCTTTTCCAGGTAATAGAGGTTGAAGTCTTTTTCAGTTCCAGACTTTTCGGCTTTGAGTCGGCTCGCGGTGAAGATCACGCCGTTCTTGTAATGCGTCGCAGAGAAGTAATTCGTGAGACCTTTGATCATGATAGGTCTCACTTCAAAATACCCGGTATCATTCATTTGTGAATAAGCCCAGGTGCATGTTTTACATAATTCATCTGCGATAAAATCTTTAGGATTTTTATTGAGGTAGTTCTTAAATGCGACCTCCGCTGAGTCATAGCGACCGGCTTCCATGAACGACCGGCCTTTAAACAGCCAGTAGTTCTGAGGATCATTCTGCCTGCGAACTTTTCCAAGCTCCTCAAAGGCTTCATGAAACTTGTTAATCTTCATACATGATTCAGCCAGCCTGAGCCTTACCTGCGGATCTTCATTCGACCTCAGGTATTTCCTGTAATTTTCAATTGCAGCCTGGTATTGCAGCTTTTGGTAGTGCTCATCGCCCTTTGCCAGATGGTAGTTGTTACATCCCGCGAAAATCGCTGCCATGATCACGGCAACGAGAAAAATTCCCCTCTTCATTTGCGCCTCCTTTAGAAACCATTGCTGGCTTCATTATCAACCATACGGTGAACCCGATTCATCCGCTTAAGAGGTATTATCCAACTTTAAGACCTTTTATAATTATTGTCTTTTAATGTAGGTTAAAGTTTGCGAAAGCCTTACTGATGGCTGATTATAAAGAATCCACAATCAATAAATAATACAAAAAATTGCCTGATCATTATTTCGGGATTTCCACTTAGTAGCCGAATCGAGTAAAATTTATGACATCAATACTCAATAGGTCTGATCCATCCAGTCAGGACCAAAGCCCACTTCAACCTTTAAAGGGATCTGGAGGTCAAGGGCGTTTTCCATGATCTCCCTGATGGTCCCCAGGAATACATGCCGCTCCTCCTGATGTGCTTCAAATAGCAGTTCATCATGGATCTGTAGGATCATACGTGATTTCAATTTGTTCTCCTGCAGGTATTCGCTGCAACGGATCATGGCAATCTTTATAAGATCCGCGGCGAGTCCCTGTATCGGTGCATTCAGGGCAACACGTTCGGCATTTTTTCTTGTAGTTCCATTCCGGCTGTTGATGCCATCAATGTACCGGATCCTGCCAAGGCCTGTGCGTGTAAACCCATTCTCACGGGCAAACTCAAGCGTTTGTTCCTGAAATGCTTTTACCTGTGGAAAGGCTTTAAAATAATTCTCAATAAATTCTTTTGCTTCTGTCTGTGAGATCTTCAAACGATCAGATAATCCGAAAGGTGTGATCCCATACACAACTCCGAAATTGACTCCTTTTGCAATTCCTCTTTCCTTCTCCGTAACAGCATCCATGGGCATTTTAAGAATCTTCGAGGCGGTGATGGAATGAATATCCAGTCCGTCTGCAAATGATTGGATCATCTGTTTATCTCCACTCAACGATGCAAGTAACCGGAGTTCTATCTGGCTGTAATCTGCTGAAATGATCTCGTATTCCGGGTTCTCTGCTTTAATGGCTTTACGGATGATCTGTCCTTCTTCGTGTCTGATCGGAAGGTTCTGAAGATTTGGTGAATGACAGCTGAGTCTTCCTGTTCCTGCAGTAACCTGGCTGAATGTCGCATGGATCCTGCCTGTTTCAGGTGAGATGTATTTTGGCAATGCTGTGAGATATGTGCCGTAAAGCTTTGTCAGTTTCCGGTACCTGAGCAACAGCGTTATCACGGGATGTTCCCCGACAAGCTCTTCAAGGATCTTCTCATTGGATGAGATCTTTCCGGTTTTGGTTTTCTTTAACCCTTTGCCAAGCAAGCTTTCAAGCAACTGTCCTATTTGAACAATAGAGTTTATATTGAACTCTCTCCCTGCGATATCATAAATGCGTCTTTCAATTTCATGGATCTCTGACGACACTGTTTTAGATGTTTCATCAAGCACTTCGGTGTCAAGATAAACACCAGCATTCTCCATTTCCGCAAGAACAACTGATAGTGGCAGTTCGACCTCGTGAAAGAGTGCTCTCAATCCAAGCTCTTCGATCCCGGGCGATTGCGCATGATACATCTCATGCATCTTCATTGCGATCTGCTCTGCTTCCATCCAGCTGTCCGTGAAGGGATATGGAATCTTATATTTCCTTGCGAGATGATCCATGTCGATGGTCTTATCTGGATTGAGCAGGTATTCTGCAATCGTCACATCGAAATACTTTTTCAGCTGTTCCTTTTTGATTGGATGTTGTTTGTGCAGCTTTTTCAGATCAGCTGTAAGGATCATGTCAAACTGATCGTGAATGATGTCAATGTCTGAAACTGCCAGGCGAAACAGCCGGTCCTGTGAGGAAAGAAGCAGTTGATCCTCTTCTTCAACAATATACACCGAGATGATATCTGTACCGAGTTCTTTCAGGTCAGTCGCATAGGTTGTAGCAAGTGGCTCCGATACCATTGCAGATGTCAGAAACCCTTTTGCACGCAGCCTCTCAGACAGCTTCCTGAATTCAAGCTCTTCAAGCAGGCTGTCGAGTTCTTCATGCCTTACATCATGTTTTGAAAATAACGTAAAGTCAGTATTCACATCAAGATCACAACGGATGGTCGCGAGCTTTTTTGCTTTCTGTGTGTCTTCTTTTAATGCCAGGAGATTGTCTTTCATCTTGCCCGGCTTTAACTGATCCACACCTTTTTCAAACAGCATTTCTATGGAATCATTTTCCGCAAGGATCTTCGCAGCAGTCTTTTCCCCAATTCCCGGAACACCTTTGATGTTATCTACTGCATCTCCCATCAGTGCAAGCAGGTCAGGGATCTTTTCAGGTGGCACTCCAAATTTTTCAATGACACCTTGCCTGTCAAGCAGACTGAACTCATTCCCTTTGTATGCCGGCCTCATCAGGAATACATGTTCATTGACGAGCTGTGCAAGGTCTTTATCAGGACTCACGATAAACAGTTTATCCTTCATTGGAACATTGCTCGCAAGCGATCCGATGATGTCATCTGCCTCCTGCCCTGGAATTGTATAAACGGGAATATTCAACGTGTAAAGTAACCTGTAGGCATATTCAATCACCGTTTCAAGCTCCTCCGGCGATTCCTGTCTGTTTGCTTTATAAGATGGATCAATTGAAAGACGCTCTTCAGGTGCTGAGTCCTGCGTGGCAATGATCACGTCCGGGACCTGTTCGAACAGGATCTGAAAAATGTAATTGTAAAATCCCAGAACCCCGCCAGTAGGAATACCTTCCGAGGTTGAGATATTCTTTCCAAGCGTAGCAAAGTAAGCCCTGAACACCAATGGCATTAGATCAATAATGATTATTTTGCGTGCCTTCATATCCGGTGATGAAATTACAGGACAAATTTGATGCTGAATGCATTTTTGTATGGCACAGTTTTCCCCCTGAATCACAGGATCAAACGAACATAGCATGAGGACTGGACTCTTACTACTTTTTGTATTCATATCAGGTCAGTTGATGGCACAGATGGCTACTCACCAGGAGGCACCGCGCGACACAATCATAAACAATGACAGGGAAACCTTAAGATATAAGACTAAGTACCCGAGAGCATTCATTGTTCCCGCGATCTTTATTGCAGCCGGATTAACGACGATCAAAGCCAATGGGATTTACAGCAGCATCGATGCCCGCCATGATATCCAAGGTCTTTTTAAAGGAAGGGGCAGCAAGATCGATGACTACCTGATCTTTTCCCCTTATGTGGAATTCGCCACCTTGCAGGCGCTAAAGTTCAAATGCCGAAATGACTTCATCAACACATCAATCCTGATCCTTAAATCAGAACTGATCATGGCAGCCATCGTATTTCCGATGAAATCCCTCACGAAGGTGGAAAGGCCTTACAGTTATTTCAGCAGTACGCCTGAAGCCCAGAAAGACAGGAATTCAGATGCGTTTCATTCACTGCCATCAGGCCACACCGCCCAGGCTTTTGTGGCAGCAGCCATCGTTCATAAGGAGTTCAGGTACAAAAGTCAGTGGCCCGGTGTAGCTGCTTACACACTCGCTTCCACTGTGGCAGTTTATCGTATGGTGAACGACCGTCACTGGATGAGCGATGTGCTAACTGGAGCCGGAATAGGAATGCTCTCTGTAAACCTTGCTTATGGAACTCACAAGTTCAAATGGGGTAAAAAGCAGATCTGTGTAGTACCCGCTGCTGGAAAGGATATAACCGGACTGGCCATGTACGCAACTTTCTGAGCTGCCGGTACGATAATTGGCTTCGTGATAATAAAAGTCACAGTTTATGAGTGAAGAGCATAATACCAGGAGTGAGCTTCCTGAGAAAAAAGTGGTCCTTGAAAAAGATCGCGATGGATGGATTGTAAGAAACCAGGGTGATTCAGCCATACTATACAGCTCGTCTGAAAGAGAACCTGCTTTGAATTTCGCACAGGACATGGCTGAAAAGCATGAACTGGATCTCGATATCAGAGATTATGAAGATTCAGAAGAAACGGAAGAAACTTCAGTTGATCACAACATCGTGGTTTCCCAAACTGACGGAAAATGGGAAGTGTACCATGAAGACGACACTGCTGTGCTATTCACTGCATATTTAAAAGAACAGGCTCTAAAGTTCGCCGAGGAGATGGCTGAAAAGCATGAACTTAAAGTACTTGTGAGAGATTAGCAGGGAACATTTGAGATCACCAAATTAAAAACGGTCAGATGAAAATAGAGATGCATCTGACCGTTTTGCATTTATCGAAGGCTAACTATGCAGCTTCGCTATTCTTCTGGTCCTGGTAAATGAACTTTCGCTTGGCAAGGTCAAACCGGTCCCCTTTACAAAGCACATGCAGTACAACATTGTCAACTGAAAGCGGATCACCTTCCCGGATCTCATTCAGGTTCGTATTCTTGATGTAATTGCCATCAATGATCACAACCAGGCCTGACCCGAAGATCTCCATTTCACAGCCTTTCTTGATGATTGCCGAAGTGTCTTCTCCAAGGCCGATGCCCAGCAGCTTCGGATTGGTGGAAACAGCCTGGATCAATCGTCCGAAGCGTCCACGTTCAGTGAAATGTGTATCAACCACCACATCTGTAAGAAATCCAAAACCTGCCGTAAGGCTCAGTTCTCCTTTGATCAAAGCATCTTTAGAGCTCCCCTTCACGATCATGGTATCGCTCATTGCTGCTGCACCTGCACTGGTTCCTGCAATCACCAGGTTGCCCTCCATGAAGCGGTCTGTAAGCACTTTATGGAAGTCTGTTCCACCAAGCACCTCGCTCAGCTTCATCTGGTCTCCACCGCTGAAGAGTACGGCATCCGCGCTTTTCAGACGTTCAATGTATTTTCGATCGTTCGCATCCTCGCGATAATCGATGTGCATGCTGTCGTAATTCTTCAACCCCATTGACTTAAACGCATCTTCGTAATCCCTCCTGACTTCATCGGGAATGCTTGTAGCAGTTGTGATAACTTCAATGATTGGATCCTGGCGCCCGGTTTCTGCGACAACCCGTTTAAGCACATCCATGCTTTCCTGCTTGTCTTCGCCCCCACCAATCGGTATTATAATTCCTTTAGGTAACATAAAATTTTTATCCCTGGAAGATTAAAATATTATGCCATGAAATACGTGGAATGCCTTAACGTTTCAATAATTTAGAGGATTATTCCCTTTTGACATGAAGCGTTACCTGTTTTTACTACTCATCACCATTGGTGGATTTGCCGCACATTCAGCACCCACCGCGTATTTTTCCTATACCGTATTTAATGTTCCGGGCAAAGGGCCTTACGTTGAGACTTACCTGACAATCATAGGAAATACGGTTTCATTTCCAAAAAACACTTCAGGATCATACCAGGGAACAGTTACAATCTCAATGAACGCAGTGAAGGGCGATAAATCCCTTGACCAGAGGAAATACAATCTTTTAAGCCAGCCGACTGCGGATTCGCTTACGCCTCCCAACTTCACAGATATCCAAAGGTTTTTTCTTGAGAATGGAGAATATACCTTCAACATCACAGTGTCAGATGCTGCTGCAGGAGACCAGACATTCAGTACGGCAGAAAAGATCGTTGTAAATGTTCCTGAAGACAAGCCATCGTTTTCCTCTATTGAATTTGTAGAGAATTATAGTAAAAGCTCAACACCAAGCATATTGACCAAATCAGGCCTTGACCTGGTTCCATACAATTCCGATTTCTTTCCGGAGAACATGGGCAGCGTGATCTATTACGCTGAACTTTACAATGCAGCCAAAGTGATTCCAGAAGGTGACAAGTTCCTGATAGAGGCTTACATCAGGGACTTTGAAAGAAAGCGCAAATTCACACAGTTCGGACGATTTACAAAAGAAACACCGCAGGAAGCCAATGTTGTATTCTCCGAGATCGATCTGAAAGAGCTTGGCTCAGGGAACTTTGAGCTTGTTATCGAGATGCGTGACAAAGAAAACAAACTTATCTGCAGCACCTCTAAATTCTTCCAGAGACGGAACAGAAATGTCCAGTTATCACTATCCTCCATCGAAACAGTTGAAATTGAGAATACGTTCGTTTCGAAGATCTCCGGCAAAGACACCCTGATGGAATACATGCGCTGTGTGCGGCCAATTTCGGAGAAAAGCGAGATCACACATGCAGAGAATATTCTGAAAACAGGAGACATCGAGATGATGAAAAAGTTTGTGTTCACCTTCTGGCAGAAGCGAAACAATGTAGATCCTGAAGGAGAATGGCTGCGATACTTTGAGCAGGTTAAAGCAGTGAACAGATCGTTCGGAAACCAGATCGAGAAAGGGTATCTGACAGACCGCGGAAGAGTGTATCTTCAATACGGAACACCTGACAACAGGAATATTTATGTTCATGAAAGCAGCTCATATCCTTATGAGATCTGGCAGTACAACAAGTTGAGGAAGCAGTCGAACCGTAAGTTTGTTTTTTATGATCCTGAACTATTGAATAACTATAAGCTTTTACATTCTGATGCATTGGGAGAACCGTATGAACCCCGCTGGCAGATACGATTGAGAAGCAGAGACCATGTGAACCCTAATATTGATAAGGAAAGTGCACCTGGAATCTATGGAAACAACCCTGATGATAACTTCCGCAACCCCAAATAGGGGCTACAGCCAGCGTGTTTATTGAAGGTTTTGTTAACAAAAGACCAACTTATCAACAAAATCGCCATTTTTTAGCCCAGACTGTTGCATAATATCTTGAGCAGCCAATATTTTAGCAGCATATTAACCAACTAAAAAACCTTCAGTATGAACAAAGGCGAACTTATTGAGGCAATTGCTTCAGAAGCTAAAATGTCAAAGGCAGAAGCTCAGAGAGCTCTTGACGCAACAATCACTACAATCTCTAAGGCTCTTAAAAAAGGAGATAAAGTAGCTCTTATCGGTTTTGGATCTTTCTCAGTTGCTAAGCGTGCTGCTAGAACTGGAAGAAACCCACAGACTGGTAAAGAAATCAAAATCGCTGCTAAGAAAGTAGTGAAGTTCAAGGCTGGTACTGAGCTTTCAAGCAAAGTGAAGTAATTTACCTTTGAACAGGATAAAGGCTGGCCAGTGGTCAGCCTTTTTTTTTACATTTCACCTTATCTAACAGAACTGTCTTGACTACCTTACTTCTCTATGCATTGATTTCCGCTGCAGCGATCATGTTGTTTGTCTGGCTGCTTCAATATTACACAAGTAACGCTGGAATAGTTGATGCTTTCTGGGCCTGGATCTTTCCTGTGATTGCGCTGGTGTATTTCAGCTTCACGGATGGATGGCTGAACCGTAAGATCCTCCTGCTGCTGATGGTTGGTGTGTGGGGTGTACGGCTTGGAACCTACCTCCTGATTAGAACGATCAGCCATTTTAAAACTGAAGATGTACGCTATGCGAAAATGCGTGAGGAGAACAAGCCAAATGAGAACAGGTTCTTCCTTTTTTTCTTTATGGCCCAGGCAGTCACCAATGTGATCCTGTCAATACCTTTTATCTTTCCTATGAACAATACAACACCAGGATTTCATTGGCTTGAATATGCCGGATTGTCTGTATGGTTCATTGGCATCGCCGGAGAATCTCTTGCTGATATTCAGCTGTACCGGTTTAAAAAAGATCCAGGCAACAGAGGAAAGGTATGCGATACAGGTTTATGGAGGTATTCAAGGCATCCTAATTATTTCTTTGAATCAGTTGTATGGATCGGCTTTGCACTGTTTGCATCCGCGTCACCCTACGGCTGGATCAGCTTCTTCGCTCCTGCCCTGATCGTATTCCTGCTTCTGAAGGTGACAGGAATCCCAATGACAGAAGAGCTCGCACTTAAAAGCAAAGGAAGGTTGTATCATGAGTATCAAAAAAAGACCAACGCATTCTTTCCTGGCAAACCACGAAAAGCATGAAAGACCTTCTGCTTGAAAAAAGACTTATTCCTGAGGTCCTGATCAGACGACATATCAGGCAACTGCTAAGGCAGCGGATCGATGAAGAAACATTGATCCTGAAAGAAAAAGGTGAAAGCTACAAGAAGTTTGTCCGTTCACTTTTCTCCAGCGGGCCCATCGCAATAGACACTGCCGCTGCGAATGAACAGCATTATGAAATGCCTGCACGGTTTTTTGAGTTGGTGCTGGGTAAACACTTAAAGTATTCCTCAGGCTTATGGGATCATGCAGCTACGCTCGACCAGGCAGAGGAAGACATGCTGAAGCTTACATGTGCCAGAGCTGAACTCTCTGATGGCTTAAAGATCCTTGAACTCGGATGTGGCTGGGGATCTTTGACACTCTACATGGCCCTGAAGTATCCTGCCGCACAGGTCACCGCAGTTTCAAATTCTGCGAGCCAGGCTGCATTTATCAGAAAAAAAGCATCAGAAGCTTCCCTTTCGAACATCCATGTGATCACATGTGACATCAACGAGCTTGACTTCACAGAGCGCTTCGACAGGATCGTATCAGTTGAAATGTTCGAACACATGAGAAACTATGATGCGCTTCTGTCAAAAGTATCCACCTGGCTTGACGATCATGGTAAAGCGTTCGTACACATCTTCACGCATAAAGACCTGGCGTATAAGTTTGATGTTGTTGATGAATCAGACTGGATGGCGAAATATTTCTTCTCTGGTGGTATCATGCCTTCTGAATGGCTGCTGGAGCAGTTTCCAGACCGACTCAAGGTAAAAGAATGCTGGAGAAACAACGGGACGCATTACGGTAAAACTGCAGAATCATGGCTTAAGAACATGAAGGCAAATAAGCAGGACATCTTAACCATCTTTAAAAATGTATATCCGGGAAATGAATTAAAATGGTTCGCATACTGGAAGATATTCTTCATGTCGTGCGCTGAACTTTGGAACTACAATAATGGAAACGAATGGTTAGTCAGTCATTACCTCCTGGAAAAATGAAGCCAACGCTTGCTGTCATCGGATCCGGTATTGCAGGCCTTTCGGCGGCTTATTTCCTCAGGAATAAGTATGATGTCACCTTGTTTGAGAAGAACGATTATCCAGGCGGACACAGCAATACAATTGATGTTGAGGACGTAAGCTTTGATACCGGATTTATGGTATTCAATCATCACACGTATCCTCTTCTTACGAAACTATTCAGTGAGCTCGATGTGGCTACCTATCCTACTTTCATGTCATTCAGTGTCCATCACATGCCTACACGCATGGAATATTGCGGAACAGGATTGAACGGACTGTTTGGACAAAGAAGAAATTTTATCAATCCATCGTTCTGGAGTCTTTTGATTCAGATCAACAGATTCAACACGATCAGCAGGCAGTTTTCAAGGTCAACAAACACTGCTGTAACCATTCGTGAGTATTGCAGGGAGTTGAACCTTGATGAACAGTTCATTCATAAATACCTTATACCGATGAGCGGCGCGGTATGGTCAACACCGCCTGAGAAGATGCTTGAATTTCCCGCCATTACACTCATCCGTTTTTTCGACAACCATGGTTTTCTTGGAATGAATACCCAGCATCAATGGTATACAGTAAGTGGCGGAAGCAGATCGTATGTCAGAGCCCTCCTTGAAAAAGCGAAGCCTGCATTAATGCTTAACACAACCGTATCATCCGTTCATCGAAGCGACGAAAAGGTGCTCGTTGCTGATGACAGAGGCCAGCAATGGAAATTCGACAATTGTATCATGGCTTGTCATGCCGATCAGGCACTGAAGATCGTAAGTGATCTCAATACGGATGAAAGAAACATACTTTCAGCTTTTGAGTATCAGAAGAACCTGGCCGTTGTACATGCTGATGAAGCAGTTATGCCAGTTCGTAAACGGATCTGGTCATCCTGGAATTACAGGATCCAGCAGCAAGGTGATTGTTTTTCAAACAGCACGATCTACTGGATGAACAACCTTCAAAAATTAAACAGCCATCGTAATTATTTTGTCAGTATTGATGACCCTGGTTTCATAAAGGATAAACATATACTAAAGGAGATCATGTACGAACATCCGCTGTTCTCATTGAATGCAGTGAAAGCGCAAAACCGTCTTGCCGAATTAAACAGAGACAACCTTTACTTCTGCGGATCCTATCACCGCTATGGATTTCATGAAGATGCGCTGATGTCTGCTGCTGGTGTATGCGAATCCCTCACAGGTAATATATGGAATTAAGAAACAGTCTGTTCGATTGCACTGTATTCCATGGGCGCATAAAGCCTGTAAAAAACTCGTTTGTTTACAGCTACTTTATGTTCCTTATCGCGCTTGATGAAGATCCTTTCCGGTCGGTGCACCTCGCAGGATTCGAAAAACGTGCACTCTACAGCTTCCGGGAAGATGATCATTTCAGAAATGGAAATAACAGTACACATTATTCGATCCAGCAGGAATTCGCGAAGTTGGGAATCGATCCTCATAAGATCTTTTTGCTGACAAATCTCCGGACCGCAGGACATCAGTTCAACCCTGTGTCATTTTATTTTGCAACATCCGTTGGCCAGGTGATTGGAATCATTGCGGAAGTTGGTAACACATTCGGAGAGCAGAAGCTATTTCCCCTGACCTTATCTGGCAACAGGTTCACGGCAAGAAGCAGGAAGGAATTTTACGTTTCTCCTTACAGCGCGCTGGATGCAGAGTTTGAATTTTTCATCACCTTCAAAAATGACAAGATCGATATCAGGATCAACACACTTGAAGATGACAAGCCGGTTTTGTATTCAAGACTCGAAGGATCCCTGAAGACTTTATCGGATGCGCATCTTCTTAAATACACATTGAAATTTCCAATGGTCACTTTGAAGGTAATCACAATGATTCATTGGCAGGCATTTAAAATCTGGCTAAAGAAAGCACCCTTCATAAGAAAGAAGGAAAATTCCGATCTTCAGAAAAATCATTATAAGGTCAGGTAAATGAAAACCAAAGCCCTCACCAGAACGCTTCATTACAGATCAGCTTTCAGGAAATCTCTATTCAGCATTTTATCGAACCTGGAAAAAGGATGTCTGAAGCTTACGATCGAAGGAGAGCAGGAATTTGTATTTGGCAATATTCATGAACATCCTGTTTGTATTACAGTGATTGACGAACGTTTCTTCGATGATTGTTTTTTATATGGAGACATTGGATTCGGTGAAGCATATACGAAAGGATTCTGGACATCAGATGATGTAACATCTGTAATCCGGTTCTTTATTGAAAACCTGAAAGAGATCCCGGGCATCAGCGGCTCATCAGTTAAGCGATTTGCCTTCAATGTTCTCAGGAGCTATAACAGGTTGATCCATCTTCTTCGTGCGAACACCATTGACGGATCGAGAAAAAACATCAGCAGTCATTACGACCTGAGCAATGATTTTTTCAAAATCTTCCTGGATGAAACGATGACTTATTCAAGTGCAATGTTTACTTCAGACTCAATGACCCTGGAAGATGCCCAACATGCAAAGTATCTGAGGTTATGGGAAAAGCTTGGATTGAGCCAGGATGATCATGTGCTTGAAATTGGCTGCGGATGGGGATATAACGCCGTTGAAATGGCAAAGAGGTATGGATGTAAGGTCACTGCAGTCACTATTTCAGAAGAGCAATTCAAGGTTGCCAATGAACGGGTGATTAATGAAGCCCTTGAAGATAAAGTTGATATTCAGCTGATCGATTACAGGAACCTGACAGGTCACTATTCAAAGATCATCAGCATTGAAATGCTTGAAGCTGTGGGTCATCAGTACTACAATGCATATTTCAGAAAGCTTTCGGAACTTATGTTGCCCGGCGCTGTTGCGGCATTCCAGGTGATCACCTGTCCGGACTCACGTTATCATGAGCTGCGAAAAGGAACAGACTGGATCCAGAAACACATCTTTCCAGGAACACTGCTGCCTAGTGTGGGCATACTTAATAAAGCGATCGCTTCAAATACAGAGCTTACACTTGTTGATCTGAAGGATCTCGGAATGCACTATGCAAAGACACTGCATACCTGGAGGGTGAAGTTCAACGGAAATCTGTCCGGTGTTCAATCACTTGGCTTTGATGAAGCGTTCATCAGGAAATGGAATTACTACCTGTGTTATTGCGAAGCAGCATTTGCAACAAGGAATATTCATGTGATGCAGATGATCTATTCCACTCCCAATAATCCGGCCTATACCTGATCATAAGCCCGGAAGCCTTATCTTTGCACCTTTTCAAATCACCATGAACGTAAAGGAAGAAATAGCAAGAAGGCGGACATTCGGTATCATCAGTCACCCCGATGCAGGTAAAACAACACTTACCGAAAAGCTGCTTCTCTTTGGTGGAGCTATTCAGACAGCCGGTGCTGTAAAATCCAACAAGATCAAAAAGCACGCAACCTCTGACTTCATGGAAATTGAACGGCAGCGTGGGATCTCCGTGGCAACATCGGTGATGGGATTTGAATATAAAGGCAAAAAGATCAATCTCCTTGACACACCTGGTCACGAAGATTTCGCAGAAGATACTTACCGTACACTAACTGCAGTTGACAGTGTGATCATGGTGATCGACTGTGTGAAAGGTGTTGAGCCGCAGACAAGAAAGCTTCTTGAGGTTTGCAGAATGCGTAACACGCCCGTGATTGTCTTCATTAACAAGCTTGACCGTGAAGGACGTGACCCTTTCGACCTGCTCGATGAAATTGAAAAAGAGCTGAAAATTAAAGTCAGACCACTGAGCTGGCCTATTGGCATTGGTAAATCATTTAAAGGAGTATATAGTCTCTGGGAAAAGAACCTGATCCTATTTAACGCTGGTCAAAAGCAGGATCTTGGAGATTCCATAGTGATTAATGACCTCACCGACGGTACAATTGAAAAGTATATTGGACAGGATTTCGCTGATAAATTGCGAGCAGACATCGAGCTGATCGAAGGTGTGTATCATGATTTTGATGTTGAAGAATATCGTAATGCCAGCATATCTCCCGTGTTTTTTGGAAGTGCTGTAAACAACTTTGGAGTACGGGAGTTGCTTGACTGCTTTATTCAGATCGCTCCTCCTCCACTTCCAAGAGAAACTGATCTTAAAGAATACAAGCCAGAGGAATCAAAATTTTCAGGCTTCGTGTTTAAGATCCATGCGAATATCGACCCAAGGCATCGAGACCGGATCGCGTTCTTACGAATTGTTTCCGGCACATTTGAGCGAAACAAGAACTACTTCCACGTTCGTGAGAAAAGGCCGATGAAGTTTTCAAACCCTACAGCTTTCATGGCTGCTGAGAAGAACATCATCGATATTGCCTACCCCGGAGACATTGTGGGATTATATGACACGGGTAACTTCAAGATCGCGGATACACTTACAGAAGGAGAAGTTGCGAACTTTAAAGGCATTCCGAGATTTTCGCCGGAGATCTTCAGGTATGTAAACAACACGGATCCATTAAAAACGAAGCAGCTTAATAAAGGTTTGGAACAGCTAACCGACGAAGGTGTCGCGCAGCTCTTTACAAAGATCTCGAACAGCAGAAAGGTGCTTGGCACAGTAGGAGCGCTTCAGTTCGAAGTGATCCAGCACAGACTCAAAAGTGAATACAGTGCCTCATGTGAATTTGAACCCATGAGCCTTTATAAAGCAGTGTGGTTATCATCCGATGACAAGAAACAGCTTGATGCGTTCATCCAGGAAAAGCTGCATCACATGGCGCATGACAAAGACAACAAAGTTGTATTCTTTGCAGAATCAGCCTGGGCGCTGCAGATGGCACAGGAGAAGAATCCCGCGATCAGGTTTCATTTGACATCTGAGTTTTAAAGCAGGTTACAGTTGCCAGTTGACAGTTTACAGTTGACAGTTTGTACAAAAGATGACTACTTAATTCGCGGCATTACGTATTCCGCTTTGAACTTTCAACTTTAAACCGTTTTTCAGTTGCCAGTTCCAGTTGCCAGTTGCCAAGGGATGAGTACATAATTCACGGCATTACGGATGCCATAACGCGAAACTCGCAACCGAAATCAGTTGGCAGTTTACAGTCGACAGTTGGCAAAAGATGAGTACTTAATTTGTGGCATTTCGTATTCCGCTTTGAACTTTAAACTTTAAACTTTGAACTTTAAACTTTAACCTTTGAACTTTTAACATGTAAAGGGTACTAAACCCGCGGCATTACGGATGCCATAACCCGAAACGCGAAACTCGCAACTCTCAAACTTCATTTACCGTTTCTGTTCAAAAAAATCCAGCACCGGCTTTACTTCCGCTCCCCAGTAATTAAAATCATGACCGGCATCAGGGAGATTTAATTTGACTTCAATTTCAGGCCTTGCTTCTTTTAATTTCTTGTAGAAATGTTTTGTCTGAGCTACTGGCACCACATGATCTCTGGTTCCATGTCCGAGGTACAGTGGTGTACGCCATTCCGACACTCGTGTGGTAGGATTGTCTTTCCCTTCCCAAAGATCCTGATGCTCATCAAAGCTGCCATAGACACCTTTCATCAGGTTATCTTCTTTCATTAAGGTTTGGTCAAGATCACCTGAAAGTGCCGCAGCCGCATTAAAAAGATCCGGAAAATCCATACATATAAGCACCCCTCC
>JAKFFM010000009.1:0-32108 GCA_036675075.1 Bacteroidota bacterium | reverse complement strand
TTCTCCCGTTACACCTGTCGTACCTTGAGCACCTGTGGATCCCGTTTCTCCGGTTGCGCCTGTGTCTCCTGTATTACCCTGAACGCCTGTTGCTCCAGTTTCTCCTGTGACACCTGTGGTTCCCTGTGCTCCGGTTGCTCCCGTGTCTCCTGTAGCACCAGTGTCTCCTGTACTACCCTGAACACCAGTAGCACCAGTTTCACCTGTGACACCTGTAGTTCCTTGTGCGCCGGTTGATCCTGTAGCGCCTGTATCTCCTGTGTTACCTTGAACACCTGTAGCACCAGTTTCACCTGTAACACCTGTGGTTCCTTGGGCTCCGGTGGATCCTGTAGAACCAGTGTCTCCTGTATTACCTTGAACTCCTGTAGCACCTGTTTCACCTGTAACACCTGTAGTTCCCTGGGCTCCGGTTGATCCAGTAGCACCTGTGTCTCCTGTATTACCCTGAACACCAGTAGCACCAGTTTCTCCCGTTACACCTGTCGTACCTTGAGCACCTGTGGATCCAGTTGATCCTGTTGCGCCTGTGTCTCCTGTATTACCTTGAACGCCTGTGGCTCCAGTTTCACCTGTTACACCTGTTGTTCCTTGGGCACCGGTAGATCCTGTTGATCCTGTAGCACCCGTGTCTCCTGTATTACCCTGAACACCTGTTGCTCCAGTTACACCTGTGGTTCCTTGTGCGCCGGTTGATCCCGTTTCTCCGGTTGCGCCTGTATCTCCTGTGTTACCTTGTATTCCGGCTGCTCCTGTATTTCCTGTTGAACCTTGAACTCCAGTTGATCCAGTGACTCCCTGAATTCCCTGTAACCCTGTTGCTCCCGTCGTTCCCTGGACACCTGTAGCTCCTGTTGAGCCTGTTGCTCCAATTAGTCCTTGTACTCCAGTTGCTCCTGTCGCACCTTGCGGGCCATTTCCAGAAGTTTGGGCATACAATGCAAATGGGACAGACCATATCTGGGTAGCTCCCATATCTCGGTAACCTGTATTGTCAGGGTCAATTTCAACCTGCAGGTATAAAGTTCCAGCAGCCCCCCAGTTTATCGTAGTAAATGATGAGCTGAGTGGTGTACCTGTTCCTATAACTACAGTGAATAACCCAAACTCATTTGTCTGAACCGAAGATGATGAGAAAGTTTCCTGGTAAATTATTGTTCCGGTTGTGGAGCCTGAACGAATTGTCATTCTCACACCAAGATTTGTGTTCGCAAGCTCAGCTCCGGATGCATCCCTGGCAACAGCCTGGTAGTTCACTCCTTGTGGAATTTGAGCAAACACCGCTATTGTGCTTAAAAGTAAAGCAACTAAAACCGCAGAAAACCTTGGTAAAAACCTGTTCATTAACCTGACTTACAGTGTAAATGAATTACACTATTTGTAAATTTATAACAGGCTAATGTATAAAATTTTTTAAAAGCGCAACAAAAATAGAATCAATTCGTTGCTAAACCCTTATGCCAATAACAAGGATGTCATCGACCTGCTCTTCATGACCTCTCCAGCTTTCAATAACATCATCGAGTATCTTTTTCTGATCTTCAATAGGATGTTTCTGGATGTTTAAGAGCAAATTTTTGAACTGGTTGACCATGAATTTCTTTCCTTTTGGTCCACCAAACTGATCTGCATATCCGTCTGAGAAGATATAAATCGTATCTCCCTCAAGCAACTGCATTTTATGATTTGTAAAACTTTTCTTTTCCTCTCCGGTGAACATTCCGATAGGGAACTTATCTCCTTTTATTTCGATCAGCTGACCGTTTCGGACAAGATACAGCGGATTGAAAGCGCCAGCAAACTCAAGTTCTTTATTTTTCCAGTCAACAGAACAAATGGTTAAATCCATTCCATCTTTTGAAGTACTTCCCTTATATGATTGGTGCAGGGTTTCACTAACTCCAACATTCAATCCATCAAGGATTTTAGCAGGCTCAGTCTGACCTGAAATATTCACAACATGCTTAAGAATATTATATCCTACAATCGACATGAACGCTCCAGGGACGCCGTGCCCGGTGCAATCGACTGCAGCAACAAGGCATTTTCCATCTTTCTCTTCAAGCCAATAAAAGTCACCACTTACGATATCCTTTGGCTTATACAGGATGAATGAATCAGGCAGCAACTTCTTTACAAGATTTGTTGGAGGAAGGATCGCTTCCTGTATCCTCTTGGCATACACGATACTGTCAGTTACCTGCTTATACAGCACTTCCAGCTTTTGACTTTGTATCTCGATCTCTTCTTTCTGTCTGACAACCTCTTCCGTTCTTTCAATCACTTTCTGTTCGAGGATGCGTTCATTTTCCCGGAGATCAACACGCATCTTTAACAATGCCTGACCGAGAGTATCTTCTTCACTGAGTGGCTTGTAGTACGATTCGAAATTTCCGGAACCGACCTCATTGGCAAATTCAGTGGTACGACGCAGACCTTCAACAAGGTAATTCAGCGCGACAGACATCTCGCCAATTTCATCATTTCTGTCCTTGATCTTTTCTTTTGGAAGAACTCCTCGACCCATCGACAACAGAATCCTCTTAAGCTCCTGTATCGGCCGAACAATTGTAAGGACCGTAAAGACTGCAATGAGGACACCGCCAATAGGAAGTGCGATTCCAAGTATGATCACAACCGTTTCAAGCCGTTTAAAAGAAGAAAGCATTTCATTGCTTTTCTCTGCAGCATTGGCTTGCTGATGGTCGATCAATGTAGCAAGCTCCTTTAAGATGATCCTCGTTTCCTGGTTGATCTCCCCATCTTCATCTTCAACAGTTGGCTTTACAAGAAAGAGAATGGATGGATCCTGGTAATCCTGAAAAGATTTCAGCTGTCCCATGATGGACACGTGGTTGTTGAGGAGTCTGTCAATCAGGCTGAATATTGAAGCAATCGAATTTTTTTCATCGTGATTCCAGTGTACAGCAAGCTTGTTTACACGGTCTTTTAGAGAAGGGTATTCATCAAAAATCAGGTTTTTAAGCTTTGCTTTATCCTCGCTGTCTTTGGGAGTGTTCACCCAGTTCGAAATAAGCATTTTAGATCTTACAACAAGTAAGTTCAGCTCTTCTAGTGCACTAACTGAAGGACTATAGATCCTGTTGATCTTGTCGTTCTTGTCTTTAGCTTCTTTAAGGGTAAAGATGGTGAGGATGAACGCAATGAGTGTAAGGAAGATCAATACACCGAAGCCTAATCCTATTTTTCTACCAATGGTAAATCGTAACTTCATAGGACGGGCATTATTTTTTCTCCTCCTGGATCTTATTCTGGAAGAACTTGTATTTCTCTTCCTCGTTCAGACTAAAGTAGATACCCGAAAGGCCTATCAAGGTTTCTTTTCTTCCCGGATCAAGCTCATAGGCCTTTTCCATATAAGGCAGTGACTGCTTAAAAAGAACAATTGTATTATCCTGAGTATTGCTTAATGTAAAGATGTCCACATCATAATCCATTTCGTTGATGATGTTCACTGCCTGGTTATAGAACAACAGTCCCATGTTGTAATTTGCCCTGACATTGTTTGGATCAAGTTTCAGGATTTCTGAATACAGGTCCTTTGTCAATGCGAAGAAAGACTCGTTGCGTTTCCTGTCAGTATCGTAAAGTTTTGTGTATTGTGTCGCAAGAGCCAGCTTGAATTCAATATCCCGTTTTTCAAAATTGAACTGTGGATCACCAAGGAGCATGGTTTCTTTGAAAAGCTTATAGTATTGAACAGCCTTCGCATGATTTGTAGTATCCATGAACGAAACAGCATCGTTATAGAATGTGCCTGCGATCGACCTCAGGTTCTGTCTGTTCACATCAAGATTCTGTTTTGCAGTATCAAGCTGTATTGATTTTTTCAAAGCAGCGATGGCTTCATTTCTATATCCCAATCCTCTTGAAGAAGCATCATATTTCCTGTAGAGTTCCTTGTAGATATATCCTTTCAGGTACCATGTTTCATAATCAACAGAGGTAACTGGGTCGGTGACTGCAGAATCGATTGCAGACTTTGCCTTATCAACCTCGCCAGACTGAACCTGAGCCACCGCATAGACAACCTTTTCATGCTGTGCAGAAGCCGACGTTCCACAAAAGAACATCAGGCATGCAAAGGCGATGGTTATGTAAAGTATCCTACCCATTTCAGTCGACTAAGATTGCAAATGGCAGCAAGCTAGAGCCTACAGCCAGATTATACTTCTGAGCATTATTTTTATTCAGCTCAAACTTGAGTTTATTATCCTGGACCACGAAATTGATCGCGGCTCCCTGCTTTGTCATCCCCGTTCTTTCTGTAACCAGAAGCGTACTCTGCCCTTTGATCTTTCCCAGTACATCTTTCAGGGTATTGCTCATTTCAGGAGCGACATATAACAAATGACATTTAGAGACAGCGGTTGGTGAGGAAAAGGTTTTTACCTCGATATTCTGAAGGCCAACTTTTTTCGTTGCAGCCATCCGGTTCAGCTCATCTACAAGGCCCGATGACCCAAGCACACCAATTACAAAAGAGCCTTCTTTATAGGTCCCTGGCCACTCAATGTTTTTAGTGAATGCCATGATGTATGATGACTTAACCTTCGCATTTGTATCGGATGGGGGCGTAGCAGTAGTTGCCGACATTAACGGCAATACTAAAAGGATAACAAACTTTTTCAGAAAGTTTTTCATTCTTGCCCCGCGAGCAGGTTAAAGGGTAATGGTACTCAAAAATATACATTTTTAAAAAAAAACACGAATTCTATTATTTAAGACGCACTCTTTTCACATTCACCTCTTCAGGAACTTCATTCTGATTTTCAATGGAATCCACTAATAAAGCAGCACAGAATGGTGCATAGAGCACTCCTTTAGATCCCAATCCATTGAGTATTCCAATATTATTCGTGACCGGATTCCAGCCAACATAGGGTCTTCTGTCGTGCGATGCAGGCCTTATCCCAGCTTTCTGCTCCAGAATTTCATACGTCGCATCTGTGAACTTTCCGAGTTTCATCAACAGTGCCTGAGTTCCCTTTTCAGTAACTTCATTCGTAAGGTCATCCCATACATAGGTTGATCCAAGAACATAATTCCCATCTTCCACAGGCAACATAAAACCATCCTTCACAAGAATATGATCAGGCAGATGTTTCCGGATCTTAATCAACATCAGCTCTCCTTTCACAGGTCTGAAGGGCAGGTAATTCCAATAGCGGCTTCCCTCATGCCCGGTACAGTATATCACCCTTTTACAGTTTATACTTTTATAACCGAACTCCCCATCATTCTTTACCTGCAGCTCATCTTCCCTGAATCTTTCCTCAAGAAATCTATTGTTTCCGATAAAATACCTTCTTGCTGTTTTCACGTAATGCCTGACATATACATAACCGGTCTTTGAAAACTCAAGATATCCGAATGGCGTTTTCACACCTATGTCTTCGTGCCTCACAATTCCATCGGTAAATGCAAGCAGCTTCTCGGGATCCGGGCGTTTAACAAAGGAATCCCGATCTTGTTCAGAGGAGAATATTTTATAGCTATGCTTCGGAAAGACAAATTTTTCATTGAAAAGATCTTCAGAATATTTAAAGAATTCCAAAAGCTTTTCAAGCAGTACGTGGCTGTTCCAGGAAGGCAGCATCCTTTTGTACGCAACCGGATTGTAAAGACCTGCTGCAACCGATGAAGAAGTATCTTCGAGCCCCTGATCAACCACAACATAACTGATCCCCCGTCTTTCAAGTTCCAGAGCAAGAGTAGTACCTGCCAGTCCTTGTCCTACAATTAGTACTTCAACATTCATTAATAAAAATTAATTTTGAGTAATGAGCAAGGTGAAAGTCAAGCAAACTGTTGGGCGATTAGAACATATCAGCTTTCCTGACCTGGGCTTACAAAATATCGAAGCAAAGATAGATACGGGCGCTTACACCACTGCTTTACATTGTCATGATATTCGTCTTGTTGAACAGAATGGACAACAGCTATTATGCTTCAAGCCGCTCAAAACCACAGAAGCAGGAGCCGAATCAGCTCAGGATGTTTGTACAAAAGATTTTCAGACCAAAGATATCCGCAACTCGTTCGGAGAAGTTGAACGAAGGTTTATCATCAAAACATCCGTAAGGATAGGCACTAAAAAAGTTAAAGCTTACATCTCGCTCACAGATCGTGGCAATATGCGCTACCCTGTTCTAATAGGAAGAAGAATTCTCAAAAACCGCTTCCTTGTTGATGTTTCAGAAGTTTTTATATTAGATAAAATCAATCCGATTAAATGAAGATCGCTATCCTTAGCAGGAATCCTAAGCTGTACTCAACCCGCAGACTGCTTGAAGCAGGTGAACAAAGAGGACACGAAATGATCGCACTGGATCATTTAAAATGCGTCCTGGTGATTGAGCAGGGCAGGCCGCATATTTATTACGCTGGCACTGAAGTTACAGGCATTGAAGCCGTGATTCCGAGAATAGGCGCATCAGTCACTTTTTATGGATCGGCAGTGGTTCGGCAATTTGAAATGATGAAGATCTTCACAGCAGTTGAATCACAGGCACTTGTTCGTTCAAGAGATAAGCTGAGAAGTCTCCAGCTGCTTGCACGCGCCGGAATTGGCATGCCTAAAACTGCGTTTGCATCCCATCCAAAAGACATTGACAACATCATTACCCAGGTAGGCGGAGCTCCCGTAGTTATTAAGTTGCTCGAAGGCACACAGGGCATAGGTGTCATCCTTGCAGATACGCATAAAGCCGCAAAGTCAGTGATCGAGGGATTTCTTTGCTTAAATGCAAACATCCTGGTTCAGGAATTCATTAAAGAAGCCAGAGGAGCTGATATCAGAGCCTTTGTGGTTGACGGACAAGTTGTGGGAGCAATGAAAAGACAAGGTATAGAGGGAGAATTCAGATCAAACCTTCACAGAGGAGGAACTGCATCTGTGATCAAGCTTACAGCCGAAGAAAAAGCGACTGCCATTAAATCCGCCAAGAAGCTAGGCCTTGCAATCGCAGGCGTTGACATGCTTCAGTCGTCGAGAGGTCCGCTGGTGATGGAAGTGAATTCATCACCTGGACTCGAAGGCATTGAAGGCGCCACCAACATTGATATCGCAGGTAAAATCATTGAGTACGTTGAACGGAATGAATTCCAGTAATTGAATATTTAATGGGAAGATCGATCACCATCAGCAAGAAAACCATTCATCCTGGTGAATCGGCACAAGTTATCCTTAACGGTTATCCCTTACCAAACAAGCAGATATTCAAGATCCCGGTTTACGTGTTTAATGGTCATGAGCCAGGACCGTCAGTATTGCTGCTTGCCGGGATGCATGGAGATGAGATCAATGGGATCGAGATCATCAGGCGGCTCATCACGAGAACCGATGTCAGGCATCCTTTGCGGGGAAGCGTCATTGCCATTCCAATCATCAACCAGATTTCATTTTTGTATGGATCAAGAGATCTTCCGGACGGACGTGATCTGAACAGATGCTTTCCCGGTACACGGTCAGGATCACTGGGCAGCCAGATCGCCTATGACCTGATGAACCAGGTGATACCACAAATTGATTTCGGAGTTGATTTTCATACAGGTGGAGCGCGCATTTGCAACTATCCGCAGATCAGGTGTGTGTTTGGAAATGAAACGAACCTCGACCTAGCAAAACGTTTCTCCGCACCACAAGTGATCAACTCGCCTTTCCGTGACAGCACCTTAAGGAAAGAAGCCGCAAAAAAAGGTAAATCAATCCTTGTGTTTGAAGGAGGAGAATCTTCACGTTTCGATTATTTCGCGATCAATGAAGGGATTAATGGCTGCCTGAGGCTATTGAAATCACTGGATATGATCGATGGCATATTTCCAGACAATGTACCGGTGTATATCAACAAAAGCAGCTGGCTACGGGCGAAAGGATCAGGACTTTTTCATACATCCAAATCAAACGGGTCGCATATCAGAAAAGGAGATCTGCTGGGGATGATCTGCAGTCCATATGGAGAAGTTGAACAGAAACTCTCAGCTCCATACGATGGTTATATTATCGGTGTGAATAACCTGCCAGTCATTAACCAGGGAGATGCCCTGATACATGTCGGTGCTGAATGAACTGCTGCTGATGAACAACCTTGTACACGCGAAATTTTCACAGCTTACAGAAACATCAAAATCGAAGCTGAAAAAGGAATTTTCAGAAGCTCCGAAGATGCTTCGTTACCTGAAGCTTCTGGAGCGCACATCAACAAAACGAATAGGCGTTAAAGAGGCTGTGGAGCATATTTACTCGGGTGAAAAAGAGTCCTTCGAAACACTCCGGAACCGCTTTTTCAAGCTAAGGAAAAAATTGCTTGACCACCTGGAAACGCCTGTCGCATCAGGTGATTCAGGAATCGAGCTCATGCCTCTTGAACATCAGCTGTACAGTTGCCGGTTGCTGGTAGCACACAATAAGTATCAGCCAGCAAAGGATCTTCTTAAACGATTGATCTCCACCTGCTGGGAGAGAAACATATTTGAACTGCTTCCGGATGCTTTGCATTTACTGATTTACTGCAACCTGGCATTGAATGCATTCCAGGAGAATGAACGATTCAATGAAGAGCTGGATAAGGCCAATGAGCTCCTGTTTAATCTGAACAAACAGCGACAGCTTGCACGGATGATCTATCAGATGATCGTCGAGCGCAAACCAATCCAGGATATCAGGCTGTTGTTTGAAAAATTCAGGAAGACGAGCGAAAAATTTAAAGCATATCCAAGGTTCACACTCTACTATCATTTTATTTTTGCTTCACAGGGATCGGCTGTGTTTTCTGATGACCTGAAGGGGATCCGAACATCATTCCAGATGGTAAAGCAGCTGAGCAATGAGCATCCGGAAATGCCCGTCGCTTTTTATGAGCCATACGGCCAGGAGATGATCCAGTTCTATCTTTCTTATGGCGAAAGCATGAATGCATTCAATGAAGGAGATGCATTTGTCGCCTACAACAAGCTCATGGAAGCGTGGGCAATGATGGACAGGGTACCTGCATTGCGTTCCAAAAAAACGGAAAGCAACTACTCAAACAAGATTGCCATAGAAGTCGCTACAAAAAGGTATAAAGATGCCTTGCGAACATCAGAAGAGCTGCTTGATTTCCTGATCGAACAGAAAAAAGACGACAAGAAATTGAAAGCGTATGCAGAGATTATTCAGATATACACTTATGCTTACCCGGAACTAAAAGCACCGGATCCGGATTTCCTTCTTACGAAGCTCGACCTATACTTCGCGACACTGCCGCGTGACAATCATTACCTGTATTATGGAACAATTCTGATGAAAGCCATCTTTGTTTTTCAGCAGCAGGATTTCCACTCAGCATTAAAGATCATCGAAACTGAAGGTATGGATGTATTTCTTGAACATTTGCATCTATCCTACTACACTGACATCTTCAGGCTTATTTCCAGCAGCGACATTCAACATGCACGTGAACTTTACATAAGACTCTCGGTGCAACTATTAAATGAATCACGTCCGGAGATCGTCTATCCACTTCAACGCGCTGTTTCCATGCTTGGATCAGTTCCTGGAGTGAATGAAAATGAATAAAAAAGGCTGCACATGTACAGCCCTTTTTTATTTACCTGGCAATGATCAGAGAACGTTTCTGAAGAATCTCTGCTGAATGGATCGTTACTGTATAAAGTCCCGGAGCCAGTGTTAGTGTGTACTTTAGATTTATATCCTGTCCTCCATTAAATGACTCTTCATATACTGCTTCACCAATGGCGTTAACTATCCGGATCATTACTTTTTCGGTAGATAATCCCTTGACATCAATTGTAAAGTTCCCATCAGAAGGGCTTGGATAAACATTGAAAACATCCTGATCAGACTGAGTACGAACGCTCACCGCTCCAACCGTGTATGGTGCTGAAGTCGTGCTGCATCCATTGATATCAGTATAAGCCACTGTGTAAGGACCATTCGATCCATACATCAGATAGAACAGCGTTTGTGAGGTTTCACCATTGAGGATCGTTCCATTTAGATACCACTGATTATCGTTACCATAGCTTGACTCAAGAAGTCCAAGTGTACTGTTGTAAGTGATCACTGGCGCGGCAGGTGCCTGATAAACCGTTACTGTTTCAGTCGCAGCATTTGACGAACAACCATTGGCTGTCACGACAACACTATAGCTTCCCGAAGATGCAGAAGTGATGTTGCTGATGATAGGATTCTGGTCATTCGATGTATAACCTGAAGGCCCTGTCCACTGGTAAGTTGCATTGGAAACATTGGTTGCTCCAAGTATCAGTGTGCCACCTTCACACAAAGGATCGTTTGATGTAATCACTGGCGTAGATGGTCGCTGGTTGACAATAACTGCAGTGGTTGAATTTGCACTGGAACACCCATTCATGATCGTATGTGCTGTATATGTTCCTGATTGCGTAATGAAAATATTATTTACAACAGGATTCTGCAATGTTGAACTGAAGCCCTGTGGACCGCTCCATGCATACGAAGCACCCGGGACAAGTGTGGCACTCAGTACAAGCTGATCGCCGGAACACAAAGGTCCGTTGTTTGACAACACAGGTGCTGCAGGCCTTGCATTGATCGAAACAGAAATCGTTGATGGATCGCTGACACATCCATTCACAGTTGCGGTAACACTATAGGTTCCGGTTGCCAGAGATGTCGCAGGATTTATAACAGGATTCTGGATTGATGAACTGAAGCCATTCGGTCCTGTCCAACTGTATGTTGCTCCTGTTAATGTCGTAGCGTTTAGCTGAAGGCTGTCTCCTTCACACATTACACCATTAGAACTGACTGACGGAGCGACCGTGTTTACCGTCACCGTGGTGTTTGAAGCAGAACTCTGACAACCATTCAGAACAGACACCACGGAATAAACACCAGCGTCTGTGAAAGAGACAGAAGCAATCGTTGGATTCTGGAGTGTGGATGTAAAAGAATTCGGGCCAGACCACAGATAGGTTGCTCCGGAAACCGTTGTTGCATTCAATGTAACACTTCCGTTAGAGCATGCAGGACCATTGTTTGAAGCAACAGGAGCATCCGGCGTTTCCTTGACAGTAAGTGATATCGTGGAAGTTGAACTGCATCCATTCAGACTCGCAGTGACAGTGTATGTACCAGTTGCCAGTACAGTTGCAGATGAAACTGAAGGGCTTTGTGATGAAGATGTAAAGCCAGAAGGTCCATTCCAGCTATAGCCAGAACCAGAAACAGATGTCGCGCTCATCGTCAATGACTGCCCTTCGCAAACTGGTGAATTGGATGTTACGACAGGAGCTGTAGGAGCTGTTGTAACGATTGCGTGAACAGTTCCTGTTGAACTGCAATTGGCATTTGTTGCGGTTACCGTGTAGGTGCCAGTTGCTGCAGTTGTCGCAGAGGTTACTGTCACAGGAGTTCCGGTTGCGGAGAATCCATTCGGGCCAGACCAGCTATAAGCAGTAGAGTTGCTTGCTGCCGCCGAAAGAACGAGATCAGCACCTTCACACAAAGGCCCGTTGGAAGAAAGATTCGAGAAAGAAGGTGTTGAATGTATTGTAGCGACAGTAGTGTCGGTCACAGTACAAACACCAACCACAGCTGTCACGGTATAGGTACCGGTAGAGTTTACTGTTGCAGCAGGAATTGTCGGGTTTTGTGATGTGGATGTGAATCCGTCAGGCCCTGTCCAGCTATAAGTTGCACCTGATACAGCTGTGCTTGAAAGCGAGAGTGCCTGGCCTGAACAATGTGGGCCTGAATTTATGGCCACTGGCGCAGATGGACGTGGATTAACTGAAACCTGGATGCTTGTCTGGTTTGAGGTACATCCACCAACAGTAGCCGACACCATGTAATTACCTGAAGAAGCGGGCGTGGATGTTGTCACAGATGGGCTTTGCGCGGTCGATGTAAAACCGTCCGGGCCACTCCAGGTAAAGGTTGCTCCCGGAATGTTCTGTGTTGTGAACTGTATGGCATCTCCTTCACATACAGGTGAGTTTGATGTCACTACAGGTGGAGCAGTCTGGTTAGGGCATGTAAGAGAAGCAACCCATCCTGCAGCAGAGCTTCCAAGTCCGTTTGTGATAAACTGGAATGTCAGCGCGCTTCCTGATCCCTGCACGATTCCAGGGTTAGTGCTTACTGAGTAAGTACCTATAATTGGCGATGACGTATTCGGACCATCAAAGATCCGCAGGTAATCTGATGATGTAGCTGTGCTGAGCGATGTGAATGTTGCTCTGATGGCGCATCCTCCGGTGGAAATGAATGTCTGGGTACGTGAAACATAATCATTGTAATTGCCGGAAGCCCCTCCATCATCATAAAACATTGCTCCACAGGTATAACGAACACCACCGCTCATGGTGAATACCGGTGCTGCAGGTTGCACTGATGTACAAGTAAATGCCGATTGCCAGCCTGACGCTGTTGATCCCGCATCTGACTTAAACTTAAATGTGAGGCAGGTTCCTGTTGAAGTGATTGTCTCTCCAAACGCTCCGCTGACAAAGATCGCGATAGGTTGTGCAGCGATTGATGAACCGTCATAAACAAAAAGTGAATCCCCTGCTGCGAAATTGAATGAGTACCTGTTAAACGAGAATTGCAGGTATTCGCCATTGTCAGAGCAGAAAGTCTGCACCCTGTTCTCGCTCGCAGAATAGTTGGCATTCGCGCCACCATTATCATAGAATACACCTGAGCATGCGGTTGTTGTTCCACCGCTCATGTTGTACACCTGCAATACAGGAGTTGTACATGAAATGCTGGCCGCCCATCCTGCCGTTGAGCTTCCGGCGCCATTCACATTGAACACAAAGGTCAGTGAAGTGCCTGTGGATGTCACTGTTCCAGGCGATGCGCTTGTGGCATAAGCTCCGAGGAATGGATATGTTGTGTTAGGACCATCATAGATGTATAAAACATCTGCAGTTGTTGACGTGCTGAACGATGAAAAGCTGAAAGAGATCCTGTTGCCGTTAGATGATGTGAATGTTTGTACATGGTTTACATAATCATTGTAAAATCCTGTTGCGCCACCATCATCATAAAAAGTACCGCCACAGGTATAGCGCACGCCTGAACTCATGGAGTAGGAAGTTGCTGCAGGCTGAGTGCTTACACATCTGAATGAAGCCTGCCACCCAATAGCCGCAGTAGTTGCATCGCTTTTGAACCTGAACGTTAAGCAGGTGCCGGTTGATGTGATCTTCTCAGCTACAGAGCCAGCGACGAGGATCGCTATTGGTGCTGCTGATATTGAAGAGCCATCAAAGATGAATAATGAATCCCCGGATGCCAGGTTGAATGCAGCCTGGTTAAAAGTAAATTCCAGGAACTCTCCATTATCCGAGCAGAAAGTCTGGGTTCTGTTTTCACTTAAAGGATAGTTGCCGGTAGCTCCTGTATTATCATAGAATACTCCTGAACATGCTGTTGTGGTTCCTCCAGACATTGTGTAAACATCCAGCACCGGAGTTGTACAGCTAATTGTGGCAGCCCATCCCTGTGTCGATGAACCTGCACCATTCACGTTGAATACAAATGTCAATGATGTTCCTGTCGATGTTACAATTCCAGGATTTGACGAAACAGAGTAAGCCCCGATGAACGGATAAGCTGTGGTAGGTCCATCATAGATGTAAAGTACATCTGCGTTGGTAGAAGTGCTGAAGGAGCTGAAGTTGAATGAGATCCTGTTACCATTCGAAGATGTGAATGTTTGGACAAGGTTCACGTAATCATTATAGAACCCTGTAGCGCCGCCATTATCATAGAACGTTCCGCCGCATGTATAACGGATACCTGAGCTCATGCTGTAATTTGTTGCAGCCGGCTGAGATGGCACACATCTGAATGAAGCCTGCCAACCCGAAGCGACAGTTGTTGCATTGCTCTTGAACCTGAATGTAAGGCACGTTCCTGTTGAAGTAATTTTTTCTGCAATGGACCCACTGACAAAAACTGCGATCGGCAACGCAGATGTAGTTGACCCATCGAATACAAACAGGGAGTCTCCCGAGTTCAACGAAAAAGCTGCCTGGTTGAAAGTGAACTCCAGGAATTCACCATTGTCTGAACAAAATGTTTGCGTGCGATCTTCACTTATCGGATAGTTTGCATTGGCTCCACTGTTATCATAAAATACACCTTCGCAACCATTTACAGTGCCGCTACTCATGTTATATACAGGAAGCACAGGTGTTGTACAACTTATGGAAGCTGCCCAGCCCTGAGTAGAGGACCCGGCACTATTCACATTAAAAACAAACGTAAGCGAAGCACCGGTTGACATGATATTGCCTGGACTTGATGAATTGGTATAAGATCCTATGAGAGGATAAGATGTGTTCGGGCCATCATATATGTAGAGTACATCCGCATTACTGTATGTATTAAACAGCGTAAAATTGAACGACAGTCTGTTGCCATTATACGATGTGAACGTTTGTGTGTGGTTTGCATAATCATTATAATATCCACCTGACCCACCATCATCAAAGAAAGATCCTCCGCAGGTATATCGTATTCCTGAACTCATGCTATAAGAAACTGGTCCTGGCAAAGTTGCCACACAGCTGAATGAAGCCTGCCAGCCGGAAGCCACTGATCCGGCATCAGACTTGAATTTAAAGGTCAGGCATGTACTCGTAGATGTCACTGTTTCTGCTACTGATCCGGCAACATAAACCGCGAGCGGATTTGATGTAGCCGTAGGTCCGTCGTAAATAAAAAGCGAGTCTCCACCTGACAGACTGAATGCTGCCTGATTAAAATCAAACTGAAGGTGTTCTCCATTGTCTGAGCAGAATGTTTGTGTACGATCCTCACTTGCAGGATAGGATGCAGATGCGCCACCAAAATCATAAAAAGCGCCGGCACAAGCATTCACAGTTCCGCCGCTCATGTTATAAACCTGCAGAACCGGTGTCGTACAGCTGATCGTTGCGGCCCATCCCTGTGTGGAAGAGCTTGCATTGTTCACGTTAAACACAAACGTTAACGACGCTCCGCTCGATGTCACTGTACCTGGAGATGAGGATGTTGAGTATGCGCCAATCAGCGGATAGGATGTATTCGGGCCATCATAGATGTATAAAACATCCGCAGTGCTGTATGTATTAAATGTGGTGAACGCAAGAGAGATCCTGTTTCCATTGTATGATGTCAGCGTCTGAACATGGTTCGCGCCATCGTTATAGAATCCACCTGCACCGCCATCATCAAAAAAGGCACCTCCGCATGTATAGCGTACGCCGGAGCTCATGGAGTACGATGTTGCCGAAGGCATCGATGATGTACACTGGAACGTTGCCTGCCATCCTGTCGCCGTAGTTGTAGCGTTAGATTTAAATCTGAAGGTAAGACAGGTTCCCGATGAAGTCACCTGTTCAGCAATCGAGCCAGAAACCAGGATAGCCAAAGGGTTCGATGCGATGGATGATCCGTCGTAAATGAATAAGCTATCTCCCGAAGCAAGTCCGAATGAAGCCTGATTAAAGGTAAACTGTACATGCTCACCATTATCGGAACAAAATGTTTGCGTACGGTCTTCACTCACTGCGTAAGGAGCTGTTGCTCCGGCATTGTCATAGAATACACCTTCACATGCAGTGACTGTTCCGGTATTCATATTATAAATGGTGAGCGCCGGTGTTGTACAGCTTATCGTTGCTGCCCATCCTGCAGTTGAGCTTCCTGCGTTGTTCGGTGCGAATACGAAAGTTAGCGAAGTGCCGGTTGATGTGATCGTGCCTGGTGATGAGCCATTCGCATACGCACCAATGAACGGGTAGGTGTTGTTGGGTCCATCATATATGTAAAGAACATCGGCGCTGCTGTATGTGCTGAATGAAGAAAACGTAAATCGGATTCTGTTTCCGTTATCCGAAGTGAATGTCTGGGTGAATCCTGCACCGTCATTATAGTTGCCACCGGCACCTCCACTATCGTAGAAAGTACCAGAGCATGTTGACACAGGAGTGTTGCTCATGTTGAATGTTTGAGCCGAGACATGAAAAGAAGTCAATATCAGAAACGTGATAAAAACTTTTTTTAGGATCACCTGGAGATTCATCATCATATGTGTTTAAAACTTCTGTCAAAATTAGTTTTCTAAAAAAAGGGCATCGTAATTTTTTCTGATTTTCAACCAGGAACACGGTCAAAAATGAATACAAGACACTATGAAACAACTGCTATCAGTATGATGCAGAAAAAGCGGTTGTGAACTCACAAATTATTTAAAGTGGTATAAAGGAGTAACTGTTTATGGTTGAATGATGATGTTCTTATACCGATTAATGCATTATGATATTGCGCAAAAACCTCATGAACAAACCAGAATAATTTTCTGTTCGGGACTTAAAATTTTGATTATTGGAAGAAATCAATAAATTTATGAAAACTATGAGGAAGATCAGTCCTTATTTATTGATTCTTATTCTGTTATGCTATACAGGCATAACCTTCGCAACTCAGCGAATATCGGTCGTTTCAGGAAACTGGGAGGCAACATCAACCTGGAGTGGAAGCGCTGTTCCTGCGAATGGCGACACGATTTACATTATGGCAGGACATACTGTAACAGTGAATACTGCCAACAGTACACTTCAAACAGGAGCACCGGTTTATCTGGAAATTTTTGGAACACTTGCCTTTGGAAACGGGAAAAAGTTGAATCTTCCTTGTAACTCCGGAGTTTCGCTGAAACCAGGAGGCCAGATTGTTGGTGCAGGAGGAGGCGGAGCGAGTAACCAGCTAACAATTTGTGGAAATACCGTATGGCAGTCAAGCGATGGAAACGCAACCGGTCCGCTTTCATATGGCAGTCCACTGCCTGTTAAGCTACTCAGCTTTAACGCGCTGTTTTCAGATGGGAAAGTTGATTTGACCTGGGTTACCGCGTCGGAAGTGAACAATGATTTTTTTACGATCGAAAAAAGCAGGGATGGAAAATCATTTGAAGATGTTGCTATTGTCAAAGGTTCGGGTACAACGAATACTTTAATGGAGTATTTCGAAACCGACTATCAGCCACTAACAGGAATATCGTACTACAGGTTAAAGCAAACCGATTTTGATGGCAGCTTCAGTTACTCACCGCTGGTACCAGTGAACTATAAGGTGAATGGAACAGCAGAAGGATTGAAGATCTACCCGAACCCAATTGCATCCACACAAAAGATATTTGTAGAAGTGCCGGCATCAGCCATGGAAACTCTGGTTGTCTTGCGGGATATGGCAGGTGCAGAATATTATTCAAAAGTGATATTGACCGCTCAGGGCAACGAACTTGTAGGAATCGATGTCGAGAGAAAGCTCGCTCCGGGGACATACCTGGTAGTTGCCAGTTCCGACAACAAGATTTTCAGTGAGAAGCTGATAGTCAGATAAGATGTTTTAGTCCTTGAATAGGATGGAACAATATTTTCCCTAAATTTGCATTCATAATAAAAGGTCCTGTGGCCGAGTGGTTAGGCAGAGGTCTGCAAAACCTTGTACAGCGGTTCAAATCCGCTCGGGACCTCGAGTTTAAAATCCCTTCGCGAAGCGTGGGGATTTTTTGTTTTCAGCAGGCAGCCAAGCTATTTCAGCTTGAGATGTCTGCTGAAAACAAAAAAGACACAGGGACACGAAGTGGACCAAGGGATTTTAAACTCGAAGGCAGCCTTTTCGAGCATAGGATTCAGTAAAACTAAATCCGCTCGGGACCTCCAAAAAACAGAGCGAGAGTGGAGTGCGGAGAGCGAAAGCGATCCCGTCTCAACTCTCGCTCTTGTTTTACACTCTTTCTGTTTCCCTTTCTCTTTCATTTCATGGAATTAAAAAACAAAAAAGAATTTGAGATCGAGGTGCAAACCCTCTCTCAGCCTAACTTGACCTAAGCTGATAAATCGCCATACGAATAGCCATTTCCCAGTTCACTTAGAGTAAGAACTCTTCGTAGCTTGTAGCTACTGAAAATGTCCACTAAAACACCCTGTTCAATGATTCACATTGGATACGAGGGTATGCTAAGTTGCTATTGACATAAAGACTACAAGTAAGTAACTTAAACGATGACAATTAATTCACTATTTCGCGGATTTTCTCTGTAGCTGCAAGCTACGTTAGAATTGTTATTATGAAATAGCTTTTAGTGATAAGCGGCTAGCTCATGCGCCGAGTGGGAGTGAACGGCTACATTACAGCAGGATTAAAATTCTAACCCGCTTCCGTCACTTCCAAAAAAATTAACTTTAGAGCGGCGGTATCACCCATGTAAGGAGAACCGCTCCCTTAAACAAAATGAGCGATTTTAAATACGAGCTATTCTTTGAGTTATCACCAGACCTGCTCTGCATAGCTGGTTACGACGGCTATTTCAGGAAAGTGAATGCGGCTGTGATTAATTTGCTGGGCTATACAAAAGAGGAACTTTTTGCGCGGCCCATCAATGATTTTGTGCACGGGGAAGACAAGGACATTACCAACCGGGTAAGAACGGAGCTTACCAGGTCGAAACCGCTTTTGAATTTCGAGAACCGTTATATCACCAAGAGCGGAGAGGTGGTTTGGCTTTCGTGGACCTCGCTGCCGGTTGACAGCGACAAACTGATCTTTGCTATTGCGAAAAATATAACGCATAAAAAAAAACAGGAGGCTGAAAGAAATAACTTGCTCGCCGACCTCACCAAGGTAAACTGCGAGCTGAAGCAGCTGACGTACACAACCTCGCACGATCTGCGTTCACCTGTGAATAATCTTATCTCGATATTCAGTATGCTGGATGTTTCAAAGATCAGCGACCCTGAAACTCAACAGCTGGTTGAATTCATCAAGATGGCGGGCGACAAGCTGAAAAGCACCCTCGACGGATATGTGGATGTGCTAAGCGAAAAACACAGAACACATGCCAACCTTGAGGAAGTTTATTTTGACAGAAGCCTCGCGGAGGTGATCATGTCGGTGAACTCACTTATCAGGTCGTCAAAGGCCAATATCCGATCAGATTTTTCAAAGGCGCAGAATGTGATTTTCAATAAAATCTTTATGTACAGCATATTTCTGAACCTGATCACCAACTCGATCAAATATGCCAGACCAGACCTCGATCCGGTGATTGATATCCGGACTGAAAAGGGTGACGGCGTGATCAACCTGATCTTCGAGGACAATGGCCTGGGTTTTGACATGGACGAAGTGAACGGCCGTCTTTTTGGTCTGCACCAGAAATTCAGCGAGGATGCCGACAGCAAAGGCATAGGACTTTACCTGGTGCATAATCATGTTACAACTCTTAACGGCCGTATCGAGGTAAAAAGCGAACCCAACAAGGGCACCCGTTTCACCATCAGCTTCAGGAACCGCTGAATAACTCAACCTGCTATTCTCTTTTTGATCTACATAAGAACT
Source organism: Bacteroidota bacterium (assembly GCA_036675075.1). Lineage (GTDB taxonomy): Bacteria > Bacteroidota > Bacteroidia > JAKFFM01 > JAKFFM01 > JAKFFM01. The sequence goes on along the minus strand of JAKFFM010000009.1, from coordinate 12,703 downwards.
CAGCGCTCACACCAATATAAGAGCTACTGATAATAGCACCTCAACTATTCTTCCTCCCCACCACTCTCTTCACAACAACCACGATCCTCTCCACAACAAACCCAATCAATAGTCCTCCAATTCCACAGGCAATTACCTTTGCGAACCACGCCACTACCGGCATTTCGACAAGTGATATTTCAAGATCATGAAGCAGATGCGCAGTAAAAGGAATACCATGCGCAATGATCTCTGCTCCTACCCAAAGCATCGCCGCAGTTCCAACATAGCTTAGCAGTGTTAAGAACCCCGGCATGAACTTAACTACACCTCTACCTGTTTTTTGAATTGCCGAATGATACTTGTCTTTAGCCATGTGCAGACCGATATCATCCGCTTTCACAATCAAGCCTACAAATCCATATACCGCGACGGTAATAAACACAGCAACAGATAACAGCACAAGTATCTGGTTGATGACCGTTTGATCAGTCACCTGGCTATAAGCTATCGCTATAATTTCAGCTGAAAGAATTATATCGGTCCGAACTGCTCCTGCAACGCGTTCCTTCTCAAGCTCCTCAGGGCTGATCACTTCTACTTCACTACTCTCAATATTTACTTCATGATGTTTACTAAATATCGAATGTACTTTCTCATACCCTTCAAAACACAGGTAGGCGCCGCCAGCCATCAGTATCGGTGTTATCGCCCAGGGTGCAAAAAAGCCAAGGAGAATTGCAGCCGGACTTAATATGATCAGCTTATTGATCAGCGACTTCCTAGCTATCCGAAAGATTATTGAAAGCTCACGGGATGGATCAAGACCAACGACATATTTAGGTGTTACTGCCGTATCATCGATAACAATACCTGATACCTTTCCTGTTGTTTTGGCAACCTGTGTTGGAACATCATCAATACTCGCAGCACTTGCCTTTACCAGGGCGGATATGTCATCTAACAATGCAAAAAAACCAGTAGCCATTATTTTAACTTACTTTTCTTCCGGAAGTACTTTCCTGAAACTTTATCCTGTGAAATTACACAGTGTAAGTCATAAGTCGTTCATGATATTGACTGGAGTAAAAGAAGTGTCTATGAAACGGTCAATATCTGACTGATTACCTGATTACCACAATTCTCTGACGATATTGGATCTGGTCGTTCATTAAATAATAAATCCCCGCAGCAAGGTTTTGAATCGAAATTGAACTACTACCAGCTGATTGTAATTCAAAGGTTTTCACAACCTGACCAAATTCATTCACGAGCTGAAATGTACCAATGACGTTTCCAGAAACATTGATATCACTGTGCGTTGGATTAGGATAAGCTAAAACAACACCCTTACTCTCCTCGGCAGTTCCGATCCCTGTCACAATTACACATGAAGATGTATCAATGCAACTATTCAGATTCACAATCACTGCATAATTTCCGTTGGCAGTAACAATGAACGATTGTCCAGTTTGTCCGGCAATAGTAGAAAGTCCATTATTGCAATCAACCCACTGATATGCAGCCCCGGATGTTTCAGAAGACAATGTATTGCCATTTTGAACGACATCAGTATCGATTGTTTGTAAGGTCAGATCGAGTGTGATGATGCTATCACATCCTGCAGAATTGACAAGCGTCTGATAATAGATTCCGCTGGTATTATAGGTCTGGTTGTTTAATGTATAGCTGATACAGGCCTGCACTGCCAAGCTGGATTGCGTCGTGTTAACACAGGTATTCGCCATTTCACATTGCTGCGTGATCTCAACAGGTACATTTTTTTGATTTAAATAAGAGCCATCACCAAACTGGCCATCTCCATTATTGCCCCAGAACCATGCGGTGCCATTGGTTTTAACAGCATAAGAGTGATTATTACCTGAACCAATGAATCTGACATCTTCAAGGCTGCTTACCTGAACAGGAACAGAAAGCGTATTGGTGTTTCCGTTTCCTAGCTGGCCATAGAAGTTTCCTCCCCACGCCCATACTTTTCCATTGTCTTCAAGCGCCAGTGAATGATTCTCTCCTGCAGAAATATCAATAATGTTGCTCAGACCAGCAACCTTCACCGGTGTATAATGAATGGTTCCAAGAGCTGAATTGTAGCCCCAGCTCCAAACCGTGCCGTCATTTTTTAAAGCGAGTACATGATAAAATCTGGCGGATATCGCGATCACATCTGTGAGGTTCATAACCTTTACAGGCGTTGACCGATCCACACTGGTTCCATCTCCAAGCTGTCCATTGGTGTTGCTGCCCCATGACCATACTGTCCCATCGCTCTTCAGTGCATAGGTGCTTTCATATCCGCCATCGACAGCGATTACATTATTAAGACCACTAACAAGAACCGGATTCGATTTGTTCACCAGTGTTCCGTCTCCTAGCTGTCCGCGATTGTTGAGGCCCCAGGTTTTAACAGATCCATTGCTCAACACTGCACTTGAATGTAGCCTGTTCCCTGAGATCCAGATCACATCACTTAATGAGCTGATCTGTGTTGGAGTATTTTTATCGATAGTTGTACCGTCTCCTACCTGGCCATAGCTGTTAGATCCCCATGACCACACATCTCCATTGCTGTTAAGCACCATTGAATATTCTTCGCCTGCGGATACCATTTTAATTGCACTTTGACCCGGTACCACACCCGGTACACGGTTCATATTGTTAATGTACGTGCGTCCCAGTTTACCGGAAACAGCATCTCCCCATGACGTCATTGTGCTGTCTTCACAAACACCTAATGAATGCCTGGCTCCACCTGCAATCAAATTACGCGGACTTGTTACTACAAACGAACAATTCTTAATTGTAACAGGAAGCGTTCTTGCAGGTCCGGTTCCCCAGTTGTTTGAGAGTGTAACTAGAACATCCCCGGCTGTTGCAGCAGGACTGAAATAAATTTCCAGTGAATCACCAGAGGCCTGAAGTGTCGCACCTGTTCCTGTATAGCTCCAGTTGTAAGTCATTCCTGATACAGACGTAACATGATATGTTATTGTGCGATCGGGACATACACTTGAATCACCATTAATGACCGAAGCCTGACCAGGACCCAAGAGTTCAGACAATGACCTTTTCCATACTGCTGCATTCATCACACTTGCAAACAAACATGAATCATTCACCGTAAGCTTATTGATGTTTCCGCTTGCCGGTAATCCTGTTTGTATTGACGTAAATGACACACCATTGTTTTCAGACATATATACACCACCATTATCAGTTGACACAAACACATAGTGATCCTTCAGCGCAATTGACCGTGGTGGAAATGTCGTTATTCCCTGAGTTGAACCAATGTATGTCCAGCTTGAGCCATAGTTTGCACTAACAATTAGTGTTGTAGATGTTGCTGCATATATGTATGGCCCTCTGGCCGCAATTGCATAGATGTCCTGGCCTGAAGGACCAACATTTGTCCATGATGCGCCCTGGTTAGAAGAGTAGTACAATCCGTTATTTCCTGCGTAGATGGTATCGCCCTTTGATTCGAGAACATTCACCGATGTAAATGGGATTGTTACATTCACTTCAGTCCAGGATACTCCATCATTTGATGATTTAAAGATGCGACCGTTACTACTGGAAACGTAAACATTACTTCCGCTTACGGCGATTTTCCTTATCACAGTTTGTGTAAGGCCGGAATTAAAGAGACTCCAGGATGATCCATTGTCAGAGGAACGGTAAACTCCATCATACGTCACCATAAACAGGTAGGGTCCTTTTCTTATGATCTGATTTAGTGTAGTCACCGGCGAGTAGTTCGTGATATCCGACCAATTGCTTCCATCGTCATTTGTTGTGTACACTCTATCCGTCAATGAATAAACATCGGGTCCGTAGGATGTTAAGCTTACGTTTGTTGAAACAGGGAGTCCTTTCGACAGCCATGTAATTCCATTATCCGCAGAAAAATAAATTCCAGCATAGGTTCCGGCATATACGCCTGTTCCATCTTTAGTTAAACACTGAACCTCCCTTCCACCCATTCCGGTGTTCGAGGCAGTCCAGGTTGCTCCGTTATTCACAGATCTGTAGATCCCGCTTGTGCTCATGCCTGCAATTAAATCACTACCTGCGAGTACAATTGAATTTACAAACTCTGAAGCAGGCAGGCCGGAATTCAAAGTAGTCCAGCTACCTCCATTGTTAATCGAGTAATACACGGCACCATAAGAACTTGCATAGATTGCCGTGCCGTTTAATGCTATCGAATAGATGTTCTGATTGACGGGGCCTATCGCGCTCCAGTTTGCTCCATTGTTCGTTGAAGAGAATATTCCATTTCCCAGAGTCCCAGCCAACAATGCAGTTCCGTTAACACGTAATGTCATCACCCATAAATTCGACAAGCCTGTATTTGATGCCGCCCAGCTTGCGCCGTTGTTTATGGATTTAAATATTCCTCCACCATATGTACCAGCAAAGATGGCAGAGCCTACCGTAGCAAGCGATGTTACATTTGTATTTGTCAGGCCACTATTTACAGTATTCCAGGTATTTCCATTATCAGAAGATAATAAGAGACCACCCGATGTTCCCGCAAACACATCAGTTCCGTTGATCAGGAAGGCATTTACTTTTAATGTTCCCAATCCCTTTTTAGCCCACGTAACAGCCAGGTCAGATGAAAGATGTGCTCCATCATTAGTTGTACCGGCAAATATGTTGGAATTCGAAACAGCGATTGAAGAAATTAATCCTGCATTGGGTCCATTCGTTTGAGTCCATTGAGCAGGCAATACAAAAGAATAGAAAGCCAGGAAAGTTAATGGCAGGAAGAATTTCATAAAAATGGGGAGGAAATTAAATGAAAGATGAAAAGGAATTAATAAAGGTAATTTTTTTCATGTAAACTCCAACTTGTTGATTTACCGGGCATTTAATTACCTCAAAATGAAATGGCTCATATTTCGCGTGAGTGTAGCCCTTCATAATTCTTCATATTTGTACTGAACTTAATTCTCTATAATGTGCCTGCTGGCAATAGCATACAAACAACATAAAAAGTACAAGGTCATCCTGGCATCCAATCGTGATGAACAAAAATCCAGACCATCTGCACCTGCATCAAAATGGACAACCAATCCTTTTCTGATTGCTGGACAAGATCTTGAAAAAGGCGGAACCTGGCTTGGAATCAACGCACTTGGCAGGTTTGCAGCAATCACGAATTATCGTCAGCCTACACTGGCTGAAGAAAACAAGCTGAGCCGTGGCTTACTGATGACTGATTATCTGCTAGGATCAGGCAGTCCACAGACCTTCATGGATGAGCTTAAACCCCATGCTGCAGCATACAATGGATTCAACCTGTTGTTTGGTGATCTGGATGAACTGCTATATTATTCAAACATTCAAAAGGAAGTTAAAAACCTGGATAGTGGCATCTATGGTTTAAGCAATGCATTCCTTGACACACCCTGGCCTAAAGTAGAATACATTAAAACCGTGCTTTCAAAACAGGTAGAACAAGAAGAGATCGATCCGGAAGATCTGTTCAGCGTCTTAAAGAATGAAACCATCTTTCCTGATCATACATTACCCGATACCGGGGTAGGACACGAGCTTGAACAAATGCTTTCCGCAACGTTCATTAACACGTCATTTTATGGGACCAGGTCTTCAAACGTTATGACCATCACTTACGATGGAGAAGTAAATTTTATAGAGAGGGTGTATTCTGATGATGGTAAATTGCCTTACAATGAAAGCCGGTTCAATTTCACCATACAGGCTGAATGATGCATCGCTCCGGTAAAACATTAAAGATTTGAAGAAAGAACTTGCTGCCTCAGATCATCTTATTTAAGCATCCATAAAGCTGTCATAATATCATTCACCCTGTGTTTCCTAAGTTTCAAATAAACACCATTTAAAAAAATCTTATCCTTTACCTCTGGCATACTTTTAACCTGATCTATTATTTTACATCACGTAATGAATATCCTGATCATCTTAAATCCTGGTGCCGGTACTCCGGAGAAAAAAGATGCCGAAGAACTTATCCGGCGCTATCTTCTGGAAAATGAACATTCTGCAAACTGGTTCACCACATCAGGCAACGATGACCTTGATGCATTAAGGAAATTCATAAAACAAATTACTCTGCCTGATCTGATCCTGGCTTCAGGCGGTGATGGAACATGTAACCTTGCTGCACATATTGCTATTGAGTTCAATGTTCCTATGGGAATCATACCTGCAGGGTCAGCCAATGCTCTTGCGAAAGAGCTTGATATTCCGCTTACAATCATAGAGGCTCTGGAGCTGATTGAAAAAGGCAAGGTAAGAAAGATCGACTACCTGAAAGTGAACGACATCCTATGCATAAGGCAGGCAGGGATCGGCATCAATGCTCAGCTTATTGATTCATTTGAGTCATCCGGATCAAGAGGCATGTTCAGCTATGTGAGACACTTCGTTACCATGCTGTTTCGCTGGAAAAGCTTTTCAGTAAGAATATTGAGAGGTACCTCTTTTCTGAAGAAACGTCATGTCATCAGTGTTACCATTGCAACCTCCACAAAATACGGAACAGGCGCTATCATTAATCCCACCGGTTCGATCGACGATGGCAAGTTTGAGGTTGTCCTTATCAGGTCCTTTCCATGGTATTCACTCCCTTCGCTTACCATTAGGTTTTATACAGGAAAGATCCACGAATCCATATACACTGACACACTGAGCACAGAAAAAGCAACACTAAGTTGGAAGAAAGAAAAGCTGCTTCAGATCGATGGTGAGCTTATGGGCAAGGTGCGGACTGTAACTGTTGTTGCACACCAAAAAGGATTACAGGTGCTGGTTCCCTGACGAAGCGCTCAGCCCATAGAATCTATTCTTCCATGATATGCTTTCACCGGTTTGTCTTTGGTGGCGATCCATGCTTCCACATCAACAGACAGATCGTGATTGACCAACAGCCGAAAAAATCCGTTCTTCCTGGTTGCGAAATGAGAATACTTTCCTGTCTTCACAGTTTGTGATTTGCTCCCTGATCCACTCACGATAAAATGATTTCCATGTTTCTGAATGTGCTGAAGATTGTGTTCGTGTCCTGCAGCATAAATCACATCAGGATACTTTTGAAGCACCGCTTTAATTTGCTTCCTGAACTGCCTGTACCGTGGGTGTGCGAGATCTTCTTTAAGGCCAATGAAACGTCTGAACAGCGCCATCAATGTTCCGAGGACTGGCAAAGGAATGTATGCCCTTTTTTTAAAAAGTGTAAGAGGAAACAAATGATACCTGATCTTTAAGCGGCCACCGTGTACACCATAGCTGTAAACAGGCATGTGTCCCAACACGATGATCCTTTTCCCTTTATTCTTAATGATCAGTTCTTCCAGCCTGCTGAAAACTTCAGGTTCTGTTTCAACATTGCAGTTGCATTGACTACCGATTGGCCTTTCTCCTAACTGTACCCACCACTGAGTGTTGAGAACTATTAATGCCAGCTGATCATTCACCTGGACTTCAACAGGCCCCGGACATCCATCCGAAGGAACAAAAACATCACGTCCGCCAAAGTAGTCTTCTACATACTTTTCTTCCCTCTTAACATACTCAAGACCATTTGATCTTCCCTTGTTCCAGTCATGATTGCCACTAAGAAAGACAATTGAACCAGGAAAGTTTTTTATCACATCAAGCTGAGCTTTTAATCTTTTTTCTGCGAGGATTCTGCGAGGATCGTATTCTGAAGGAAGTCCATTCGGATAGATGTTATCACCGAGAAAGGCCACAACAGAATCTTTATGGCCAGGAAGCAGGTCCTTAAGCATGCACAACACCGGATCCTTTGTGAAAAGGTTCGGAGCTCCCGCATCTCCAATTAAAATGATTTCAGTCGGTTGGTCAGCCACAGTGCCTCTTAAGTGTAAACTTCATGCCGAAGAAAAGTAGTAAATGCACTAAATAATTCACGAGATCCGGATACACTAATACAGGCTTCATGGAAAATAATGCTGTAGCATGTGACACCCCAAATGCAGACACCTGCCAACCTGCACAAACACCGGGCGATCCTTTAAATACTGTTGCGGCCTGTTACAACGAAAGATATCTTCATCAAACACAAATAATTTGTAAAACACACAGACAGATGAAAAGGCAGAATATTGTTTTGATAAACGAAGCATTCTCTTTATTGCTGGCATGAACAACGTGGTTTTAACTTCTTATCCAAAGCCTTATTACATCAACCTATTTATCATTAAACAGGATTCATTGCAATCATTTTTTGTCAGTGGATGCTACTTTGAACTCAGCCATCAAAACAAAAAAATGAATGACAAACCGGTAATGCCTAATCCAACATAAAGCATGTTGAAAGGTGAAAAGTGAAGAAGAGAATTGTGCAGTTGAAAAAGTAACCAAAACAAGAAACATGAAATTGAACTTTACAAAAGGGGCATCCTTATGGTGTTCCATGAAGCGGCAAGATGATCGCTCTAAAGATTATGACACATGTAATCATTTGTCAGGGAAAGACAGCAACGTTTCTATCGGAAGCAGAACAAAAGCAATGATGCTCATGTCTGTGGCGCTTCTGGTGAGCGCTGCTTCGTATTCACAAAAAACAGCGGCCGACCCGGGTATCGGAGGAACAATGGCAGGGTTTGAGGTTGATGCAGATTTCAGATCGGGCTTTATTCCCTCATTCTGGAACTCTACAAACTATACTCCTCCAGGACTCGTGACAGGTGATGACTGGTCAAAGGGGTCAACAGCCAATGCTGTTCTTAAGCAATCGGGAGGCGTATCCGTTCCAGGAGTAACTGCTGACGGTTCGGCTATCTGGCAAGTGGATGGTAATTGGGGGAATAAATCTTCAGTTCCGGAGGTCCTTACTTTCTCAGGGCAATCAAATAAAAATGGAGATCCGATTGGTCCGGGCATGAGTCCCTATTCTTTACAGGTTGGAGGAAGCGGCCCACAGAAAAACGACATCACAAACACATTCCTTTACTCGAAGAACGCTACGAATGGCCACCTTTGGTTGTTCTTTGGCGCTGAAACAAGGTCTGTTGACGGGTCGAGCTATATTGATTTTGAGTACAATCAATACGGTGTATCACCACAAGGCAACAAGCTAACCGGACCAGCGAATGATGCAGCGAAGCAAATCATTAACGGACGAACAGAGGATGATTTTATCCTGGTTGTCAATTACACCGGGGGTGGAAATCGTCCTGTTGTAGGAGTCAGAAAATGGCTGTCAAGCGGACAATGGTCAGAAGAGCTGCCTGTTTCTGCGCTTGGTGCATTTGTGACAACAAATACAACAGACGTGTCAGCAGTGGCGCCAAATAAATCCTTTGCAGGAAACGGTGCTTACAGCAACATCACTCAGGCCTTACAGTTTGTGGAAGGTGGAATTGATATCACTGCTCTGGATCTTAATCTTGATCAGTGCACACCAGAGGCCACGGTGACAGTGAAAACACGCTCCTCACCTTCATTTACAGCTGAGCTCAAGGATCTTGACATTCTCAACTTTTCTCTGACTCCAAGTGCATTGGTATCACTACCTGCAGTGCCTGCTTTGTGTGAAGACTCAAGCGGAACAACATCATTCAGCATCAGCGGAACCTATTCAAATGGTACTCCTTTATTCAGTGCAACAGGAGGAACCTTATCAAACATCAGCTACGTGAATGGTGTCGCAACCGCTACGCTGAGTGTCGATACCACAGGTGCAGATATCGCAGAAGTCAAGCTTACAGTAACTACACCGAATCAATTTTGTCCAGCGGCAATTGACAGCATATCCATCAGTGTGAATGACAGCCCTGACGGACCGGTGCTTTCGATTGTTAATCCAGATTGCGAAAATGCCCAAGGTACCATTACCGTGATCAGTCCTGAGAATCCTGACAGTGCCGCAGCGATCTATGAATACCGGAATAATGGAGGTGCCTGGCAGACAAGCGCGGTATTTTATTTCAGCGGAGGTGACGGGTACAGTATCGATGTCCGTTCCATTAGTAATCCAACCTGCGTTTCCGATCCAACGATCTGTCCGAACACAGCGCCAGATACAACAACAGGCATCAGGCAGCCAAACAGGGTCATGGCTCCGGGCGGACATCTAACTCCTGAAAAATTTACGGGAAAAGCTAAAATGAACATCTATCCAAATCCGCTTTCGGGAAAATCAACATTGGAATTTATCACTAAAAATTCCGGAACAGTGATCATAAACATTTATGATGTGAATGGAGTAATTGTTGACCAGGTATTCAGCGCGTATTCAAAAGAAGGTGTCGTGAACTCTGCAACGATTGATGGCACGAAGCTGACAAACGGAATTTATTTTTCGAGGATTCTGCTTGAAGGTGAAATGATCGAATCACAGCGATTTATTATTCAAAAGTGATTCAGGTTTTAAAGATGAACCGGGTCTGATCTCAGACCCGGTTTTTTATATATATGTCAGTAGAAGCTTTTCGATCAAGCTGCATCAGAAGAGGCAGATTGAACCGCGGCGAGAATATCATTTGCCCAGTCCATTGCTCTTTGCATCTCACCATCTTCAAAAGGCCCTTCATTATCCATTACATAAAAGCCTTCAGGTTTAACGATGAGATTCGCGCCCACATCCTGAAGACCTTTTCCTATTCTCTTTGCGGCATCACCACTGATGAAGGTTCTGATGCGAGTATCAAAAGCAGCCGCCTTCACTGTGTTATCTAGATGTAGCTTGTCAAGAAAATCCCTGATCGCTGCAGTAGGACGCCATGCGTTGATTGGGCTACCCACTACCAGCAACCTGAGATTTGAAACATCAACATCTGAAATGTCTTTCACAGAATGAGCATCACAGCCCAGCACCTGAGCGATTACTTCTGCAAGCGTTTTGGTATTGCCATAGTTTGAATCGTAAACAACCATTGATTCCATGTGAGTCTGTTTGATATTTAGAACCCTCAAAACTACTTCCCTGTTGTCTGAATTGTCCTGATACCGGTCATTCGTCTTGATGATGATAGTCACCTTAGAGGATCGTAACTTCTATCATTAATTTTCTTTAATTAATCATGAGTCAATGGGGTGTGTGTACTAAAAAAAGCGCGAATTTCCGGGTATATGCCGTGAGTCACACGACAGATCCTTTTAATTTCCCGATTAAATTCTGTATTTATACCTAAGTCCACGATTATCAACTAATCCATAACTTTGTAGTCAATTTTTTTATCCCACAAAACATGTTAAAAAAATACATTGTCGGCAGGTTTTTGTTTTTAGCCATGATCGCATTCATGGCTGTTCATTCAGAAACAAAAGCACAAACCTTAATCCCTGATGAGGTCAGCCTTGAACGCGCTGTATATGCCAACCTTCAGAAAGGGATCGGTGAATTCCATGGTATTACCGAAAAGCACCAGTTTGTTATTAAGGATAGTGAGCAGGTGAATGAAGCTATAGAAGAGCTCAAGAAAGACAAGCGTGTGATCACAGCAGCATTTAGCGCCAAGCTTCATACACTCACTGTGGTTATTCAGAAAACGGAGCTCAACGAAGCAAAGCTTTGGCTTCAACCGCTAATTGAAGCTAAAAAGATCACTGTTATTTCACATGGACTTCAGTACTATTTAAAAACCAACTAATGATGAAACGATATCTAAAACTCTTTTTATTCTTAGCTGGTTTCGCAGGAACTCCGGCACTTGCACAACCCTGTACATCGCCTCCGGCGGCAGATCTTTGCACAAATGCACCGTTGGTTTGCAACATGAATAACTATTGTGGAACCACAGCAGGTAACACATCCGGAGCACCGACATCCATTTGCGGGTTCTCCATTGAAAACAATGCCTTCGTTGCATTCACCGCAACTTCAACAACGGTATCTCTGACAATTTCAGTTAACGGATGTTCAAGCGGTTCGGGGATCCAGGCAGTGATCCTTCAGACAACCAACTGTACAAGCTTTACTCCTATGTCGAATTGTGCAAACAATGTCACAGGAACAGCAGTTGTCACTTCAAACACACCGCTTGTCATTGGCCAGACATACTACCTGATGGTTGACGGATATGCAGGAGCATTGTGCGGCTATACCATCACAAATGCAACAGGTACCGGAGGATCAACAGGAACAATCACTGCAGCGCCGGACACAGTAACAATTTGTTCAGGACAATCTACAACATTAACAGCATCAGGATCTTCAAACATTTCCTGGACACCTGCTGCTGGTTTGAATACAACCAGTGGAGGCACTGTCATCGCATCACCTACTGTAACGACTAAATATTATGCACAAGATCCCAGCAACCTTTGTATCGCAAAAGATTCTGTGCTTGTAATAGTAAACACGCTGACTCCACCGGCATTGACAATTGCAGATGCAACCTGTACCTGCGATGGACATGTAACCGTTTTGCCTTCTTCAACAGGCATTGGTGTTGGTCCATATACATACAGCTGGAGCAATGGAGGAACCAGTGATTTTCAGGGAGGATTATGCCCTGGAGGATACACTGTCACTACCACTGATGCGAATGGATGTACCCACACAGATAACTTAATAATCAACGTAACGGGAGGCCCTGTTTCAACGATCACCACACAGCCGGTACTCTGTAACGGCGGCTCCACAGGAACAGCCATTGTCACCCCTACAAGCGGAACAGCACCTTACTCATACAGCTGGAGCAATGGCGATCAGGATTCTGTAGCGACAGGCTTAACAGCAGGC